>DATHOK010000155.1:0-4032 GCA_035484995.1 Verrucomicrobiia bacterium
TTGACTGTTTACAGATCAGTTCGTCACAGCACTTTCCTCAAGTGTTCGGGGCGACAAGAGGTTTTAGATTTCTGGACTACCTTTGAACAGCCACCTAGCCCACACAGCGAAGCCCACCATCCTAGTAACGATAAAGCTTGACGTGATGAGATAGGAGTTTTCGAGTGTAGCGTTGGCTTTCTCTTTCGCGGTTGCTGGAGCAGCGTGGCCACGCGATAGCTGCACCTTTGCAGAGGGTTATCGCGCCGGCAGCATCCCATCTGGATCGCCCGGAGGCTGAGGAATGTCCGGGGGCGGCATGGTCGGTATCGGCGAGGTCCCGTTCGACGGCTTCGGGACATCTTGTGAATCTTCCCCGGGACGCCGCAGGGTGGGAGCGTTCGCGGGCTGTTCTGCTGGCTCTTTCTTCGCTTCTTTATCTTTATCCCTGTCCGACGGCTCCAAGATTACTTCTTTCTCCGTGCGCACGATCTTTTCGCCATCCACTTTCATAGTTTCCACACGTACCACTTCGTCCCCGACGAAGCGCACGAAATCGACATCCGCAGGGGGCTCGCCGTAAATCCATTCTTCATATTCCGTCTCCCCATCCCGTTCGCGGTCTTTCTTTGGCGGCTTGCCTTTGGCGTAAAGCACCATCTCCTGGTTCATCCCGACTAGAATGTGGTGCGCCTGAATCGCCGCCTTTACCTTAGGCGGCACGCTGTCGAGATAGGCCTGCTCTTTATTCCGGGCATTGAAATCAAGCACGGGATACAGCAATGCCCGCGCTTGCGCCACCGTCATCTCGGGAACATGTTTGTCGAAATACAGGTCCACAAACGTACCGTGCGGATTGGCTTGCGCGTCATCCTGCCCACCTGTCACTGGAGTTCCGTAAGCCCCCGTAACCTCCACGCGCTGATACCACTTCTTGCGATGTGTGGGGCCGCCATTAATCTCGAAATGGATGTGGTCATCCTTGATCTGCACATAAGAGATGTGTGCTGGATCGCCGGGCTTAACCGCTGGTCCCCAGAGGGCTAGATCCTGGCGCAGTTGTTCGCCGTTCGGGGTGATTACGCCGTCCTTCAACAGCAGTCCTTTTCTGCCCATCGGAAAAGACGTGCGGGCGTACACCAGTTGGGTCTCACATTCGCGGATGATCTGATACCGACTCTGTTTGCTGATGCGCGGTGCGTTGCTGGGAATCGGAGGAACGGCGGGTTGCTCCGAGGAGGATGGCGTCGGCTGAACTGCTTTGCGAAGCTGCCCCCGGGAATCTGGTTTCGTAGATTGCGCGCCGCAATTTTCTCCCGCGAGCATAACTGTGGCAGAGGTTACGAGGGTGATAAGCAGCAGAACGCGAACACGGTCCATGACATACCCCAGGCCGACTCCCACTTATTATAGCGCCGTCCCAGTGGCCGGGCGCCACAAAGAAAAAACCGGCACCGGCGCCAGAAGTTCATTGCACACCAGCTATTTGTGAACCTATTCGTAGACCCCGAGTTTCGCAGCGATGCGCCGGGCTGTGGTGAGACGGGTCATCGTAATCTGACTCGCGGAACGTCTGGCTGCCTCCAGAGTTTCAGGCTTGGCCGTTTTGGGACTGCCACTTTCAAAAGGAGGCTCGGGCGCGTACTCCATCGACAATTGAATCTCGCGGGCTGCGTCCTCGCCGCGCAAACGCGATGCGATGACCAAGGCTCCGTCAAACCCCGCCGTGACGCCCGCGGCGCTGACCATCTTGCCATCTTCCACGACGCGTGCATCGGTCGGGATCGCTCCGTAATATTCAAGCAAGTGAAATGCCGACCAGTGTGTTGTGGCCTTCACTCCCATAAGCAAGCCAGCAGCGCCACAGAGGAGAGCGCCGGTGCAGACGGAGAATACGTATTTCGCTCCACGCGACTGGTCGCGGATAAACGATAGAACTTCTTCATCCTCCATGAGCGCCTCTTGCCCATGTCCACCAGGCACAACCAGCAAATCGAGTTGGGGACACTCCGCCAGGCTGACCTCTGGAGTGAGGATCAGGCCGTGGCAGTCGCGGACTGGCTCCCTCCGCTTCCACGCAATATGAAAGGTTGAATCAGAAAGGCGCGACAAAACCTCAAAGGGACCAGTGCAGTCACATTGGTCCATGTTGGGAAAAATAACCGCACCGATCTCGAGGTGCGTTTGCAAGCCGGTCGTCATCTCGTGGGTGATGGCTGAAGAAGAAGTTACACGCTCTCCGGGCCGCGTTTCTTATGCTGCTGACATTTGGTCATGATGGCGGATCGGAGCCGGGAGCGGAGGTCTTCAGGCAATTCGTAAAGCTGAGAGTCGCGATAGATCTCGATGGTCTTTTTCGTGGTGTCACAAACCACATAGCAGTTGTGGCACCAGGAAAGGTGATTCTCCAACTCGACTTTCGTGGGTTCGTCGAGAACGCCGTCCAAATAATTGGTCAGCTCGTGCAAAAATTCAGAGCATTTCACTGGTCGCCATCTCCACTCTCGCGTTTCTGGAAGAACCTTCCCAGGCGCTCGCGCAGTTGCAGGCGCGCCCGCAACAGCCGCGACTTCACCGCAGGTACGCTCAACTCCAGAGCGGCCGCGGTTTCCTCGGTCGAAAGTCCTTCCACATCCCTTAGTACGAACACCGTCCGGAAGCCTGGGGGCAGGCCCTGGATCGTCTTGCTCAAAATCTCCCGCAACTCCGCCTGGTTATACTGCTGCTCCGGATTAGGACTCCAATCCGCGATCTCACGCGGAAGGGAATCATCTTCCGTCTTTATATCTTCGTCGAGCGAGACCGTTCGTTCAGGTTTCCGCCGGCGCAACTTCATCAACGCTTCGTTGACGGCGATGCGTACCAGCCACGTATAAAACTTCGACTGCTCCTGAAACTTCGCCAGGTTCCCGTACGCCTTTAGGAACGCTTCCTGCACCACATCTTCCGCATCCTCGCGGTTTTGCGTGATGTGCTGCGCAATCCGAAAGACATTGCGATCGTAACGGCGCACCAACTCTTCAAAGGCTGAGTCGTCGCCTTGCTTGGCCGCCCGAACCAGTGTCAGCTCATCACTGACAGGCCCTTCTAGTTTGTTTTGGATGGCTCCCATTCTATCGACGATGCAGTATTTTGCGGGTCCAAACCGCGGCACTCAAAAGTAAGCTGTTATTCTACTTGGTAACCGAAGTGTTTGCCCAATCGAGTTTCCGGTTTCAAGCGGGACAAGATTTGCGGTAGAGTCGAGGATTGGGAAGGTGCGCGGTCGAACACGTCCTTGCGTACTCTGGGGCGCTCTCACAAGTGCCGTATAATCAGCACTTAGGGCTAGACGCGCGCCGATGTTACTGCGGTGCGTGTTTCGAAGGGATACGGTTCTCTAGGCATGGGGCACGAGAAACAGAATGAAGTGCGGCAGGTAATCGAACACGCCGTGGCGCAAGCTCTGCAGGCGCAGATACCGCAACTGCAGTCGCAGATTGCGCAGCAGGTGCTGGAAGCCTTACCGGCGCGGTTGAGCGATGGTTCTGCTGCGCACGCTCCCGCCGGCGCCTCTGGCTCCGGCGCACTGGTTCAAGCCGTCGCTGCGATTCATGCGGGATCGAGCCAGAAGGAAATTCTGCGGGCGCTGCTGGACGCCGGCAGCGGGTACTGTGCGCGCATCGCGCTGTTCGTGGTAAAAGCGGGAGCCGCATCAGGTTGGCAATCCCGGGGTTTCGGGGACGAGGAAGTGGTCAAGGATTTTGCTCTCGATCTTAGTGCCGGTCCAGTGGCCCACACCTACCAGAATCGAGTGGCAACGCCGGGCAACATCGCGGAGATGGGCCGCAAATTCGTGAAAGAGTTTGGTAGCCCGGCCAATGAACAAGTGCTCGTGTTGCCGCTGGCGCTCAAAGATAAAGTAGCGGCCCTGGTTTATGCCGATGGGGGCGATACCGGCAAGCTTGATCAAGACGCCTTGGAATTGCTGGTGGTTGCAACCAGCGCGTGGCTCGAAGTTACTTCACTGCGCAAGCAAGCAGCGGCCAGAGAAGACGGCGAGATGGTGAGCCG
>DATHOK010000156.1:0-9226 GCA_035484995.1 Verrucomicrobiia bacterium
GATCAGGTCGAACTGGCAAAGGCGAAGCCGGTGGCGTTGGCTTCCGCGCGCGAGAACATACCGTTCGAGATCACGCCATTCTTCCCTTACCTTACAAGACTTTCAACTCCGGGCAACGAGAAGGTCGCGCTCACCACGCCTACCGCGAAGTAAAAAGGCGTGAGTACGATAGGTCCGGCTCGCGTAGAGATTGAGTTGGGATAACGCGCAGCTTCTGAGCTGTTATACAAAGCGCTGCTGAAAAACGAAATAGCGCGCCGCCCGGCGCGCTATGTACACATCAATATCAATCGATCTGTTTCAGGACTACTGCAGGGCGCTGCCGACGCTCGAGAATACGTTGTTGGCGTTCGAACCAATGAGCCGGACCGTGCCCACGACGATTACCAGAATCACGGCGAGCATCACTGCGTATTCGGCAATATCCTGACCACTCTCATCGTTCCAAAGTTTTTGCCAAAGTTTTGCCACGGGCTCCGTCTCCTCAAGAATTTATTTTCAGCCAGACTCCCCTCGCCCCAACGAGGGAACAACCCAAATGTTGTGACCGGCTCAGTTTTCCGCCCTGAGGCTGTTCTTGAAGAAATCATAAGCGGCGGGGCCTAGCCCGCCAATGGCCCTTAAGTGCTATCCTGAGGTTACTCGAGCGCAAGCTGCTAAGTCCTTGTCAGCCAATGCTTTTTAGGGGTAGCGACTGGTTTACAGCAAACAGCGCCAACTCCAGCCGTGTAGACACTCCCAGCTTGTCGAAGATGTTGCTGAGGTGGTGCTTGACCGTGTCTTCGCTGATCTTGAAGTATTCCGCAATCTCTTTATTCGAGTATCCTGCCACCACCGCCGCAACAATCTCCAACTCGCGCGGGGTCAGCCCAAATTTCTTCTGCCGCGCTTCGTCGCTCGAAGACTGCACCAGCGTGCGCAGGTATTGCACCAGGTTGGAAACGCTCTCCCGTCCCACCCAGTACTCGCCTGACATCACGGTGTGGATCGCTTTGAGCAGCAGTTGCGTGGCAGAGTCTTTCAACACCACGCCCCGCGCGCCCAACTGCAGAGCCTCTACAATCTGGCTCTTCTCCGCCGCGGCCGTCAGCAGGATGACGCGGACCGGAGTCGAATTCGCCCCAGTGCTCAAATCCCGCAATGCTTCCAATCCGGGATGCTTTGGCATAGCCAGGTCGAGCAAAAGAATGTCCGGCTTCAATTGCCGCGCCAGTCTTACGGCTTCGGCACCGTCGGAAGCCTCACCCAGCACCTTCAAATCCGGTTCGGCTTCCAGAAGGCGCCGCAGGCCATCCCGGAAAATTGGATGGTCGTCGGCGATTACGATACGAACAGGCTGTGACTTCTTAAAGTTCATCGGAGACTTCTCCACCTCTCGGAACTTTGATTTCCAGGCGCGTCCCTACTCCGGGAGTTGATTCTATCGTGAGTGCCCCCCCAATTAAACGTACACGTTCTTTGATGATCATGGGGCCCCTGCCCGTTTGATCTAATTCTTCCTGCGTGAGGCGGCCGGAAAACGGGAACCCCCTGCCGTCGTCTTCCAGCGTCAGGCTCCACTGATCGGCACTTGAACTCAGCCGCCCCAGCACATGGCGTGCCTGACTGTGTTTGCGCACATTCACCAGACCCTCCTGCACAATCCGCAGCAGTTCCCTGCAGACCTTGTCCGGCATCTCCAATTTCCCGGCATCGGTCACGAAGCGCGCCGAAATTCCCGTCTCCCGTTCAAACCGCTCGACCGCGTCGGTCACCAGGTGAAGGAACCTTCGGGAATCCACGTCGATCGACTTCATCTGTTGCATCAGTTCCCGCAGCTTGAGAACTTCTTCTCGAAGCAGTCCCTGGATCCGGCCCAGCTCGCCCCCGACCACAGCGGGTGTCGTTTCCGCCTGGCGCCGAAGAACATCCACCTGCATCTCCACCGCGATCAGCGACTGCACCGCGCCATCGTGCAGTTCTCGGGCGAAGCGCGCGCGTTCCGCCGCACTGGCACGGCGCCTCAGCCGGTGCAGCAGGTAAACGTTGTAAATCGCCGGCCCAACTTGCCGGAATAAATCGAGCAGAAAGCGCAGCTGCTCCTGCGTGTCGCCTTGCCACGACGGATCAAACACCAGCACGCGGCCGCGCCATTCGCCTCCGAATACAAAAGAAACAGCGACGGCAGAATTGAAGGATTGGCGTTGCTTGAGCCGGACTAGCGCGTCGGTAGAGGGCGACGGCAGCTGATTACCCTCGCGGTCCACTGCGACCACGAACCAGCGGTCTCCCTCGCTCGTTGCGTAAAACGCTTCTCCCGGAAAATCCTCCAGATAAATCTTCGATTCCCGCGGGCTGGAGTCCAGCCACACAAAATCGGAGGTCTCATCTCCATCCCGCAATTCACCCAGAAAAGTTCTGTGGCTGTGGATTTCCTGCGAGGCCACCAGCAGCCGATGAGCCCCGTACATGCTTACGATTTCGCGGCTGATCTGCTGCAACGTTCCCGTCAGCCCCGCATCCACTCGCACCTTCGATAGCATGCGGGTCACCACCGCCTTCTCCGCCCGCAAATGTTTCTGTTGCTCCGCCAGATAACCCAGGAGCAATCCCATCACCAGCAAGTAGACCGACAGCATGAACAGTCGCTTCGGCTCAAACTCGGTTGTGTTCATCCTGAGGCCTGCAAAAATATGCCAAGGCAGGGTTCTCCCTCGCGTTAACCATACATGGAACAGTAGGAAGCTCTCTGTCCACAACAGCACCACTTCGGCTCCCGCCGTACTCAGTGTCTCCCACAAGCCCCACCGGTAAGCCGCCGCAGTCAAAACGAAGACAAAAAACAAGATAAACGGGCTTCTCGGGCCGTCTCCAAACACCGAGATGAATGCCGGCCACACGATATCCGCCGCGTGCACCAGAACCCGAAACCTGGACGTGGACGTCTTCCGCCGCCGCAGCAGCATCAGCACCAGAATGCTATTCCCCATGTAGAAACCCAGCAGTCCATAGGCTGCCGGGGAGTTGCCCAGCTGCGTTGGGTCCATGTAAATCGCGGCCAGAGCGGAAGCTGCGAGAAACACGCGCGCTGTGGCCAGCCAGCGCTCGATTCGCCGAATCTCGCTGGGGTCGGCTGGAGTCAGCGGCCCTCCAATAAAACGGCGATTGTTTTCAGCGTGCAAGTCGAATCATTTCCCGCAGATGTACGAATTTGTCGATCATAGGAATGTCCCGCATATTATTGATAAGAAAGACAGGTAGCAAGCAAAACTTTGCGCCAGGGTTCAGCGGCGCTTGCTTCAGTCGCCGCACTCGCCTGTCTTCCACCGTAGTTACTTCAGTAACCCGGACCTCGTCCAATCCCAATTTAGAATGGCAACGAGGAATCGTCCTCTTGCGCACCTACGCCAAACTCTGGACCGGGGCAGTCGCAGGCTGCCTTGCGACTTTAATCCTGGCTGCCCTCATTCTGCCGCAGTCTTTCCGACTCACCGCGCTCAGCGACACGAGTCAGTTCCTCCTGTTGCTTTCCGGGACGCTCTCCTTCATTCCTCACATTATCCACTCGCGCGGACGCTTGCGCCTGTTCTGGTTGCTCATCGCCACCGGCATTGCCTTCTGGTTTGCCTACCAGTTCGTCTGGATCTACTTCGAACTCTGGTTGCGCACCGACGTCCCCGACCTCTGCTCCGGCGACATGATCGTTTTCCTGCACTTCGTGCCGCTGATGGCTGCGCTGGCGCTCCGTCCTCATGCTCCACAGGATGAGTACGCCGCTCGCCTCCGCCGCCTCGACTTCGCTCTGATGATGGTTTGGTGGATCTATCTCTACGTCCTCATCGTGATTCCGTGGCAGTATGTCGTGCCCAACATTCCAGCTTACAACCAGGGTCTGAACTCGCTCTATCTTATCGAGAAGGTGGCGTTTCTGGGCGCCCTGCTGCTGGCCTGGAAAGGAAGCAAAGGCGGCTGGAAAATTTTCTACGCCAATCTGTTCGGCGCCAGCTTCACTTACGCGGCCAGTTCTCACATCGCCAATTGGGCCATTGGCCGGCATAGCTATTACACCGGAAGCCTCTACGACATTCCCCTCGCGGTTTCGATGGCCTGGATCACCATAATCGGGCTGCGGACCCAAGAAAGCGAGCCCCAATCCGGCGTCCGCTCCACTTCCACCTCGCACGGAGTATGGCTCGCCCGGTTGGGCATGATTGCGGCCTTCTCTCTCCCGATCTTTGCGGGATGGGCTCTGCTTGATGATGCCGTGTCCCCTCGCGTCCGTTCGTTCCGCGTGGTCTTGACTCTGGCCGCAGGCGTTCTGATGGGCGCAATGGTTTTCGTCCGGCAACGCCTGCTCGACGGGGAATTGCTCCGCCTCCTGAGCCACTCGCGGGAATCCTTCACCAACCTGAAGCGCCTGCAGACCCAGATCACGGATTCCGAAAAACTGGCTTCGATCGGCCAGCTGCTGGGCGGCGCCGCTCACGAACTCAACAATCCCATCACTGCCATGTTGGGTTATTCCGATCTGCTGTTGTGTACGCCCCTCACCTCGGAACAGAGCGAACTGGCGGTGAGGATCGGGCAGCATGCCCGGCGCACCCGGTCGCTGGTGGCCAGCCTGCTGAGCTTCGCCAAACAAGGCCCTGCTGCCCTGGCTCCCGTCGATCTCAACACCTTGCTGCGCACTGCCGTCAAACTCTCGCAACCTCAGTGGCAAGCTCTCAAAATCGAAGTCCGCACCGAGTATCCGCAAGAACTGCTGCTCGTCCGCGGAGATTCCAACCAGTTGCTGCAGGTCTGCGTGCAGATCATCAATGACGCGCTGCATGCCGTCGGCCAGCACGGCAGCCGGATTCTCACCATCACCGCGGAGAGCAAAAACGGCACCGCCGTCATCCACATCTCCGATGCCAGCCCTGCGGACACCAGGAACCAGGTTCTTGGAAACGCCGCACCCGATCTCGATTCCCCGGAAACTCTCTCCGGTCTCGGACTGAGCGCGTGTCAGGGCATTCTGCAGCAACACCATGGGCGGATTCTCTGGCGGCAAGATCGGAACGTGGGAACCACCATCCGCGTCGAGATCCCCGTCATCCCTCTGAGGCCGGAGAAAGGGTCAGATCCTGGGGTTCCGGTGATGTGGCGGCCTCAACCGTTCGCTTGAGCTGCCCGCAGGCAGCATAAATGTCCCGGCCCCGCGGACGCCTCACGAACGCAGGAATCCCCGCATCGCGCAGCATCTTCTGAAACGCCGCCACCCGCTCCACGCTGGGAGTCATAAAGTCAATTCCTGGCCCCGGGTTCAGCGCAATCAGATTCACCTTGCAGCGCATCCCGCGCACCAACTCGGCCACTTCTTTCGCATTCTCCAGCGTATCGTTCACTTCACCGAGCAGCACGTACTCGAACGTGATCCACTCCCGTGTGCGCAAAGGAAATTCCCGTGCCGCCGCCATCAACATTTTCAATGTCCACTTCTTATTGAGCGGCATCAGTTGCGTGCGCAGAGCATCATTCGAAGCATTCAAGGAAATTGCCAGCTTCGGCCGAATTTTTTCCTCGGCGAAGTCCCGGATGCGCGGCACGATCCCCGCCGTCGACACCGTCATCCGCCGCTCCGCAAGCCCCACGCCTTCCACCAACAGCCGCGACGCCTTCACGAAATTCTCATAGTTCAGAAAGGGTTCGCCCATACCCATGAACACAAGATTGATGCGATCCTCGGGCGGCGAAACTTTCTGGTCTTTAAGCACCGCACAAACCTGTCCCACAATCTCCCCCGCAGTCAGATTGCGCTTCACGCCGAGCAAAGCGGTCAAACAAAACTGGCAATCCACAGCGCACCCCACTTGGCTCGAAATGCAAATTGTTGAACGACCCACGGCACGGGCAGCACCCGACTGCGCCAACTCCCCTGCCTCCGACCCATCCCCCGCTTCCCCGCCATCTCCCTCCGGCATCCAAACCGTTTCAACACTTTGCCCATCAGCAAAGGCAATCAGATACCGCACTGTCCCATCCACCGACACAAACTTCTTCTCAATCTGCGCCACCCCGACAATGACCCCGCTCCCCGCCAGCCGCTCGCGAAACTCCTGCGGCAGCGTGGAAATCTCCTCCAGTGTCTCCACCCGCTGCCGATACAACGCATCCATGATCTGTTTGGCCCGATAGCTCGGCTCACCCGCCTCGATCACCAAGGCGGTGATCTCCTCGCGGTCCATGCCCAGCAGCGTCAATGTCAGAGGTTTGGCCATGATTAAGTAATCGTCTGCAACTAGCTGATTCTAAATCACTAACCTTCTAATTCTCGCACACCCAACCCGGCCCTTCCAGATGTGTAAGAATAGTAGAGCACTTCTAAAGGATGTTCCACTCGTATCGCCATGGTAAAAGAAGTCCGCAACATTCGTCGTCAGGTCTTACCCCACGGCCTCACCGTCATCACTGAGCAGATGGAACACATCCGCTCGGCTTCCATCGGCATTTGGCTCGAAACCGGCTCCCGCGACGAGACGCCGCAGTCGAACGGCATCTCGCATTTCATCGAGCACATGGTCTTCAAGGGCACCAAGCACCGCACTGCCGAGGAGATCGCCCGCCAGGTCGATTCCATCGGCGGGAACATGGACGCCTTCACCTCCAAAGAATGCATCTGCTTCAACGTCAAGGTACTCGACGAGCACGTCCCGGTAGCGCTCGATATTCTCACCGATCTAGTCCTGCATCCCACGTTCACGACCGAGGACATCGCCCGCGAGCGCGGCGTCATCCTAGAAGAAATCAAAATGGACGAGGACAATCCCGACTACCTCGTCCACGAAATCTTCACCCAGAACTTTTGGAAAGATCATCCGCTAGGAAAGCCAATACTCGGCACCAAAGAGACGGTGAAGAAATTCGAGCGCCAGACAGTGCTCGATACCTATACCCACCGCTTCGCTCCCGGCAATATCATCGTAGCCGCCGCCGGACATCTCGACCACGACCAGTTCGTCGAATTGGTGGTCAAGCATTTCGAACACCTGAAGGCGGCGAAGAACGGCTTCCACTCTCCTGAACCGAAAATCGTCCCGCGCATCGTGCTGCGCAACAAGAAAGCGCTCGAGCAGGTCCAGCTCTGCATCGGCGTTCCGGCATATCCCATCGCCCACGAGAAGCGCCACGCCGGCTACATTCTCAACACTCTTCTCGGCGGAGGCATGAGTTCCCGCCTGTTCCAGAATATCCGCGAGCGACAGGGTCTCGCCTACTCCATCTACAGCGACCTCAACCCCTACCGCGATACCGGATGCATGGCCGTCTATGCCGGTACGTCTCTCGCCTCAGCAAGCAAGGTAGTAAAAGCGGTGGTCAGCGAATTTCATAATCTGAAGACCGAACCCGTGCCCGCAGAAGAACTGCGCCGCTCCAAAGATCAACTAAAAGGCAGCCTGATGCTCTCGCTGGAGTCAAGCACCGCCCGCATGTCAAATCTCGCTCGCCAGGAAATGTACTTCGACCACTTCCAGGACCTCGACGAACTGATCGAGAAGATTGAAGCCGTAACCGCCGACGACCTGCAAAGCCTGGCCCAGGAATTCTTCAAAACAGAATCCGTAGCCGTAACCGCGCTAGGCAATCTAAGCGGCCTGAAGATCTCCCGCGATCAGCTAGCCTGCTGAAAGATCCTGCCCACGGGGCACGGCATTTTGCCTTACCCTGTGTGCCCCCTGTGTTAAAGATTTTGATTTCCCTGTAACTTCCCGTGCTCCCAGCTCATCCCATTTCAGCCTGCAGGTCCAACCTGCCGGATAACCGAACTCGATACTCACCTCCAAGGAGAAAAACCATGAAAAAGATATTCAGCAGTTTGACGCTAGCCTGTATCTTGGCTGCCTCGATGGCAGCCTTCGCCCAATCCACCAGCCAGGATTCAATGAAGCAAGACGACACCAAGCAAGACCAGATGAAAAACGATCAAATGAAAAACGACTCGATGAAGAAAGACGACATGAAGAAGGACAAGAAGGCCAAGAAGATGGCTAAGAAAGATGCGATGAAGAACGACGACAGCATGAAGAAAGACGACATGAAGAAAGACGACTCCATGAAGAACGACCAGATGAAGCCGAACTAGTCCGTCATCCGGAGCGCAGGCGCGGGCCGCCAGGTCCGCGCTGCGTTACCTCTAACGTCCCGCCGCGCTGAGAACTCCCTCGCCTTCGTCCTCCGCTTCCACCTTGTCCTCATCCGCAACCTCTGCCCCGGGATGCCCACTTAACCCCGCCTTCAAATACTGCCGCAAGCACCGCGTGCACGGCACATACCCATCCCGCATCGCTTCCTTCGCCGTAGTCGTCCGCTCCGAAGCCTTGTCGTGAATGAAAGGACATCCCGCCACGTGAAAAACCTTCGATCCGTCGGAAACCACCACCACCAGATCAGGAGGAATGTTATTAGCAGGCTCCGCGTGATGCGACCTGAGAAAGCGTCCACCGCTGAGCGAGTTGGTCAATAACACGCCTCCCGTGATCAACAGCAAAGCTGCCACCGGCACCAACCAGGCCGCCCAGCTCGACCATCCGCTTCCCTTCACCGCCGCATTCTTCGTCAGCCGTTTCTCTAACCTCTGCCCGAAGCCGGCAGGCACTTCCAGCATGCGCTCATCCCCGTAGAGCTGGACCACATTCCGCGTCCCCGCCAGCACCGAAGCGCAGCGCTTGCAGGTCCGAAAATGCTCGTCCATCGCAGAGCGCAGCCCCGCTTCCACGTCCCCGTCCACGTAATTCGAAATCTCGCGACACACCTGTTCGCAGTTCAACATTTTCTCGTCTACCATGGCTTGTTCCCCTTCTCGAAAGGAAGCCGGCTGAACCAGCCCTGCTCCCATCCGGCGGCCAGCAGATCGCGCAGCATCAGCCGCGCCCGCAACAACCGCGTCTTCACCGAAGCCACCGTGATCCCCAGCGCTTCGGCTGTCTCCTGAATATTCAAATGCTCCATATCGCGCAGTACAAAAACTTCGCGATATTTTCGATCAATCGTCCCCAGGGCCTCCGCCAGCCGCTGCCGCACTTCCTTGCGCTCCAGCGCTTCCGAAGGAATCTCGCGCCAGTCGGCGAAATCCCGGGGCGCATATTCACTCTCTTCATCGTCCCGGCCCGATCGACGCCCATCAATCCCTTCCATCACGACCGTTCGCTCCCTTCGCCGGCGCATCAGAGCCTCATTCACCGTGATCTGGATCAGCCACGTACTGAAC
>DATHOK010000157.1:0-5191 GCA_035484995.1 Verrucomicrobiia bacterium
CTGAGAGCGTTCTTAGAAACGTCCCTTACTCGGGAGGGAAATGAGCATCTGAAATTCCAGATGTTTTGAATTTAGTGCAGGCTGCGATTTACGAAAGGTCGGAGCCATTCGGAATGCGGGCGCATTCCGTCTTCAACCGCCAGAGAATCCCGGCCAAAGCAGCGATCGACATTGCCCAGGCTGCAAAAGCTGTGTTCACTAACCAGGCCGGCGCGACTCCCACTCTTCGCAGCAAGAACGGCAGGAAGTTCCAGGTGGTGATGTGAACGTAATCCCAGTCATCCCAGTGCATGGCCTCGGTATTCAATCCCCAGACGTCCATCTGGCCGAGCGCGAACGCCGCGATGTTTTTGAAGCGCAGCGCGATCACGAACGTGGGATGTCCCAGCGTCTCCATCTGGTAAATTTCCAGCGGCAGCCAGAAGGCAAGAGAGGCAAGTTGAATGATCAGGCTGGCTGCTATGAGCACGACCCCGCTGCGCCAGATCCACGCGCTCAAATTTTCGCGATAGCGCAGCAACAAAGGCACGGCGAGCAACGCCGCCAGCTCCGCTGAAGTCGAAACGTAGCGGTCGCCCCAGGCAAAATCCCCTGACCAGTAAGTGTACCTGGCATAAAAGCTGATATAGGCAACCAACAGCAATAGCGTGGTCAAGCCATAGGCGCGGATTTCCGGCGACAGGCGCTTCCACAAGAAGATGAGCAGCAAAATCGCGAGCACCAGCAACGGATCGAAAAGAAAGATCGACTTCTCCGGCTTGAACAGAGCACCGAGGAAACCCTCGCGAAAAGGCGTGCTCCAGGGAAAAGTCGCGGGCAGCGTCGGATCCTGCAACCGCTGTTCCTGCCCATAGAGCGACAGATAAGTATTGGTAAACGAACCAAAACGGTAGAACTGATAAAGCCGGTCAATTACCAGGAAGAACGCATACACTGGCCCAGCGACTTTGCAGTAGGTGACGAGGCGCCCCCATAGTTCGCGTCCTCTGACTTTTTCCGACCATAATACGAGCAGAAGGAAAAAGCCAGCCGCCATCAAGTCGAGGCCGGTCGTCAGCCGCGTGAGCAGGTTCAACCCGAGCGCCAGGCAGCCCACGAGCAGCGCGCGCCCGATACCGGTCCGGAGCCACTCGTATTGAAAAGAGAATCCCGTCAAGGTCAGAAGCATGACGTAGTTGTTCTCCATCATGTTCTGGGTGTAATGCAGGTGCGTGGTGCAGAACATTAGCGCCAGCACTCCTAGCACGGACTCCCGCACAGTGAAGCGGAACTGGCGAAGCAGGCGAAAGGCAATCAGCGCCGTGAGCACGTTCACGAGAATGTTCGTGCTGTAGCTGACCACGATGCTACGCACCGCGGGATCGTCGCTGTAATCGGAAAAGACCCGCCAGTGAGCGATCCACGTGCCGACTAAATCGGCAGGCAGCATCAGCAGAGACTGGCCAATCCCGTACCAACTGTAGAGCCGGCCGCCACGGCCGTGCAGTCCGAACTCGGGATATTCATTGGGGAATACTTGCGGCTCGGAGGTCCAGAGCCAGTGCGTAGTCTGCAGGCGATGCATGGTGTCGGCGGTGCCGAGTTCCCCGGATTGGACGACGAAGGCAAGCAGACCCGCGGTGAGACACAGCAGGAGGACGGGATCGGACAACCAACGCCTGAGGCGGGGATTCACGATTGGATAGTAATACATGCTCGCCGGAGAGAAGAGACGGTCGAGTGAAAGGCGCGTGCCGCGTTCGCTCTGCTTAGGATGACAGCACGCGTGGCACCTCCGCGGGTTCGCGCCGAAAACCCGCGATGGTGCTATCCCGCTCACCAGCGTAGAATGCGACCGCCTTAGGTTTGAGTCGAGAATTCAATACGAAAAAAGAAGAGGACAAAAATGAAAAGGTCACTAATGGTGGTTGGGTTGGCAGCGGCGCTCGCGGCCGCGTGGTCGGTCGGACGAGTACAGGGACAGAAAGGGCAAACCGAAAAGGTGATCTTCGCCTCTGCCGATCAGGCGAAATTCAGCGCGAGGACAGCTAGCGTTTCCATGGCCGCGATCTGGGGGGATGCCGATGCGGGAGCGCACGGCACATTTACCAAGTTCGCGCCGGGAACTGACTCGGGACTGCATACCCATACGAACGACGTATGGATCGTAGTGCTAAAGGGGGCTTATCTGTACAAGGACGACGCCGGCGAGAAGCGGGTAGGTCCGGGCGATTTCTTGCGGGTTCCGGGAGGACACAAACACTGGAGCGGCGGCGATGCGAAAGAGGGTGCTCTATTCTATGAGGAATCGTCGGGGAAGTTTGACTTGATCCCGGTAAAGTAATGGGCTGCTCGTTACCTTCGGTAATGGCCCGGATTGGCCATTTACCGATTTCCTGCTTCAGGTTAGTCTTCTGATTGAGCAGCACTTGGGGGAGGGCTGATCGACATACGTCCCATGACTCTAATGAGTCTGGGGCGTTTTGTTTTGCGTGCTATTAGGAGGCTCTTGGCGTCCGCGGTCGAGTTGTGCGATGCCACGGCGAACATTGGCACATTCTGGAGTTCGCTTACTTGACCACGAAGTTCCCCGGATCGAGGTCAATGTTGGTAAGGACTTTGCTTGCGGTCATGTCCCACTCATTGACGTTGGTCGATCCGGTCTGCAGTTCCTGGGTATATTGCAGGTCGTAGTGGCGGGGCAGGGTGATTCCGTTGTCAGTCTGGAAGTCGCTGAAGCGCTCCTCGATGGTATAGCGGATTTCCTGCTGATTGACGCTCTGGGTGATGTTGCGGCTCATGTTGGGCTCAATCGCAGCCGAATAGACTGTCATGACGTGATGATAGGTCTCTGGATCAAAATACAGCTTCACGGTCATGTCTGTGTTGCCCTTCGAGTAGTACTGAATGCCTTGCAGTTCGCGACCGTCGATTTTTTTCGGGCCGATATACTCGAGCTTGACCCGGTTCGGGTCGAGGTTTTGGAGAGCCCAGCCGGTGGAAAGCTCGCCGCCCAGCACACCTTCTTTGATGATGAAATCCTGGCTGCTTACGAATCGCGCTAACACGCTCTGCTTGTGAGTGGAGGTTGCCGCGGCAAACGATGTTTTGTTGCCGTCGAAGACGAATTGTTCCCCCCACCAATCCCCGCCCGGAAATCTCATCACGAATTTCGATTTGCGCTGCTCCGAAACTATCCCCCAAGTGCCGGCAATGTCGCCAGTGCCGCCGCTCAGCACTTTGAAGTGCAAGGAGCCTTGCACGGCGAGGGACTTCATGGCGGCGCGGGCTTGCGCCGTGCCGATTGAGTCAAGATGCTTGGCAACGATTTCTTCCGGCTTCAGCTCCGCCGCATGAGCCGAAGCGACAAACCCGGCAAGCGACAAGGCAAGAACAAGCTTCTTCCATTTGCATTTGCAGCTGCAGTTGCAATGATTTCTGCTCAACATGATTGGCTGACCTCTGCGCTCTCGGTCACCCAAGGTAACCCAGAAAGACCGAGTAAGTCAGGTTAATTCGTAGTTGAGGAAGTCGTGGAATCCCCGGCTGCGGGACACGGGCTCTGTTTCGAAAATATTTTCTTCCTGACTCGGGAAGTTGCTGGATGTTCGTCTCAAGAATGAGGATACCCCCTCCCCCTCCTATCCCTAGAATCATCGGGTTAGCGCGAAAATCCCCGCAAAACCCGCATGCCAAAGGACTTAAGTATCAAAATCTTAGAAACAAGGGACTTAGAGGCGCGACGAACTGGTTCGCGCGACCGTCATGTCCTCGACCATCATTACAGGGTTTGAATTGGGGGACAAGGTCAGATGTCACAAGGAGGCTGTGGAAAAGTTTGGGAGCTCCCGTGTGTCCCTTAGTTGCTCCGTCAGCCTGAGCGGAGTTGTCGGTCGGGAAGCGAGCGACAGCGCTGTCGAAGGGATCCTCCCAGGATTGCCGATGGCGTCTTAGGGAGTTCCCGGCGCAGCCGGCGACAGTGGTAGAAACTCCTTTCGGGGTTCGTAAACACTGCACCCGGGTAAAGGGATCCTTCGACTGCGCGGCTGCTTCGCATTCGCGAAGTAGTCGCTTCGCTCAGGATGACAGGGAGTGGGGTGAATCAATAAAATCCGGGAGGGTGGAACCGTGAGATCCCACGCTTCGCAAAGTTCGCGAAGCATGGGCCACGTGCGGGCCACCTGCACGAAGTGGGCACCCGGGCGAGAGCCCTCCAACAACTGCCATGGATGAGGGCGCAGCTGTTATCTATAATTAGGAAATGTGGGATGCTGGTTTTATTCGTGAAATCCGGCAGGGGTAAAAGCGATGGCAAGTCTTCAGGAACGGCTGGACGAGTTTAAGAAATCATTCGAGGCCGGAGGTCCACCTTACAACGCGCCGCCCGAGGTAATCGAAATGATGCATCGAGCGACGGCCGAGCTCAAGGCCACCGGTATTGAAGGGCGGGCCTTAAAGGTCGGCGACCGCGCTCCGGGTTTCACGTTATTCAATCAGGATCACGTCCAGGTGGCCTCGGCCGATCTTCTCCGTCAAGGACCGCTCGTGGTCAGTTTCTTCCGGGGACACTGGTGACCCTACTGCAATATGGAGCTGGAGGCTCTACAAGGAATTGATTCTGAAGTCAGAGCATTGGGAGCGCAGATCGTTGTGCTCACTCCCGAACTCGAACGGTACACCCGCGCTCTGCACAAGAAGTTGAACCTGACATTCGACATCCTGACGGATCTTCATCTGAAGATCGCGGAGGAGTTTCGGCTGGTGTTCACACTGCCGGACTACTTGCGCGAGCTTTACAAGTCGTTTGGCAGCACTCTGGATAGATTCAACGACGAATCGGAGTACCGGCTGCCCATGCCTGCGCGCTACATAATCGACAAGCAGGGCATCATCCGGGCAGCCGACGTGAATGCGGACTATACGATCCGTTCTGAGCCCGCGGAAACTTTGAAGCAGTTGCGGACTTTGACTGCGTCAAAAACAGACTAGCAAGAGCTATTTCCCCGGGGCGGTGCGACGCGTGGCAGGTCGTCTTATTTGCTCTGTCATCCTGAGCGGAATTGGCGGTCGCGAAGCGAGCGACAACGCAGTCGAAGGACCCCTAGCAAGCTGGAACTGCCGACGCCGTCTCAGGGAGTTCTCCCCCGGCAGTTGGAGCAGTGGTGGAAACTCCTTTCTGAGATCGTGCCGCTGCTGGCGGGCATGGGATCCT
>DATHOK010000158.1:0-13555 GCA_035484995.1 Verrucomicrobiia bacterium
AGGCGTGGTGAGCGCGACCTTCTCGTTGCCCGGAGTTGAAAGTCTTGTAAGGTAAGGGAAGAATGGCGTGATCTCGAACGGTATGTTCTCGCGCGCGGAAGCCAACGCCACCGGCTTCGCCTTTGCCAGTTCGACCTGATCGCTCCAGGGATCCAGCTTGATGCGTCCTCCAAGCGGAAGCGCAGCAATCTGATCGGTGCGGTTCGGCTGCAGCGCGGGTGCGGAAGCGAGCAGGGCTGCCATGCGGACGTCCTTGCCATTGTCCCAGGCGAACCCGTTGCCCAGATGGGGGCGAATCAAGTTTGGCAGCTCAGGCGCATGTTCTTGCAGGGACTTCAGGAACAGCCCCGCAGTTCCCAGCTTGTCCTTGTAGGGAGAGTTCCTCAGCAGCTCCAAAGCCTTGGCATCTGCGGCTTCTTCCTCACTCGGCCGGCGTTTGAAATCCATGCGCTGGAACGAGTCTTCATCAGGGAAGAACAGGCGGTCGTTGAACGCCATCTGGGTGTCGAGCTTATGCCCCAGCACGATGTGGCCGAGCTCGTGGGCAAGGATCATGGCGAGCGAGGCTTCGTCGGGCAGCACATCAAGCAAACCGCGGCTCATCACAATGGTGCGCCCGATGGTGAACGATTCCAGAGGCGAGGTGAGTAGTACACGGCAACGGACGTCGCCCTGCAAATCGATGTTATTCGTGACCATCAGGTTGTTGATCACGGTTAGAAGGATCTTATCCACGTCTCCGGGAGGCGCCAGCAGGCCTATCTTCTGGAGGCGCTCAACCGCGTTATCTTCAGCCTGGCGCTCCCACATGCGCTCGGCCATCACCGGCGACGCGTCGGCGGCCGCATCGCTCTGATCTTTCACCGAAGAAGCGTCCTGCGGAGAATCCACCAGAATCTGTGTGAACTCTGAATTCTTCGTCAGGGCTTTCAAGTCGTATCCCCAGAGACGGGTCTGAGCCCGGAAATGCAAACTCTTGGCGAGGCCGGACTTGGGGTCTGATTCCTCGCTGTAGACGTAGGCGGGCAGCCAGGTGCCGGGACGAAGATTCAGGCGCCAACTGTCGAAGTGCAAGTAGTAGGCAGTCCTGGGGTGGGGAGAATAGGTGCCGTTGAAGCGAACCACGTTGTAATCCTGATCCTCCACCCAGATTCTGCCCAGGAAGCGCGCAGTGCCCGAATCTGCCCGGGGCTCAACATCAATCACCAGGCAGCGAACTTCTCCCAGAAACTCGCGACGAACGAAAGTGAATTTGTAGTACCGCTTCTGGAAATCAGTATCGAGGATCACCATCTGGGCGAACCCCAGCGGCAGGAAATGCAGGGAGTAAAGGCCGGTGAGCTGTTTCATCATCCGGCGGCCGAAGCCAGGCTGGCCCATGAATGAAGTATCTTCGGGGCCATCGCTCATGTCGAGGCGTCCCAGGAAGTACTGGTCTTTCGAAGGGTAGGCATTGCCGTCTTTGTCGTTCTTAAGATCCTGCAGATAAGTCTCGACCATCGGATGCATATGGCGCATCTGGGCCAGGAAGAGATGCTCTCGCTCGACAACGCGGTCGATGACGTCATTGAAGGAAGCTGCAGGCGCAGCAGAAAGTGCTCCGGCGCCTGACGCTGCTGTGGCCGCACCGGTCGCTGCAGTTGGCGGCGCCGGAGAGGCTGAATTCTGCGACAAAGCGGGCAGAGAGCAGACCAAACACAGAAAGAACGAAAACGAACCCACCTGGGAAATACGCATAAAGACCCTTCCGGGAGAACCCTACGCCATTTGAAAAATAATGTGCACAACGACCGTGGAATCAGTCGGCTGCCCATCCTTTACCGCTGGCTTGAAGTGAATCTGTTCGGCGGCCTTTACGGCGTTATCGTCGAGGCCGTGACCCAATCCGCGCACCACACGTACGACACGGAGTTTGCCGGAAGCCTCCAGAACCACTTCCAGCAGCACCTCACCCTCAATCTTCAAATTCCTAGCTTCTTGAGTATAGACCGGAGTTGGCTTGGAAAGGATTTCCGCAGGCAGCACATTGGCGGCGGTTTCTGCGGGCCGAGAGTGCACGGTGGGCGGCGCGGGCACATCAGCGCTGGCGAAGCCGCTGGCCTGAACCGTACCTGTGGGTCGCGGGCGAGTGTCGGGAACGGCCGTGCCGTTGCCAAAGCCAGTACTTACAACCACGCCGGGCACGCCTTTGGCGCCGCCGGTTCCGTTGCCATAGCCCGGCCCGGATGGGAGGTCGAACGATCCGGCCGCTGCGATATTAACCGCTTTGGTTTGACCTGCTTTGGCAGGAATTCCATTGGGGTCGCCGAAGCCTCCGGTCTGCACCTGCGAGGGAGCGCGCGCCAACGTGGGAGTAGCCGAACTCCCGGCGGAAAATACATTGGTCCGCACCGCCTGCTTGGGAATCACAGGCGCGGGCGCCGGTGGCAGAGGCTCCAATTTACTGGCAGCGATGGCGACCGTGGGAGCAGTATCTTCTTGCACTTTCACTTGAGTCTTCGGCAAGGGCGCGGGCAGGCGCAGGGCATCGGCGGGCGGATCCAGTTGCGCGATCACCGCGGGCTGCCGCAACGGGAGCGGCGGTTGCGGATGATGATTCACCGGAACCGGTGTGCTCACCAGTTCAATCG
The DNA here is from genome assembly GCA_035484995.1 of Verrucomicrobiia bacterium. Lineage (GTDB taxonomy): Bacteria > Acidobacteriota > Terriglobia > Terriglobales > Acidobacteriaceae > Sulfotelmatobacter. The sequence continues at coordinate 2,631 of DATHOK010000158.1, forward strand.
AGCGAAACGTATGCTCGGGAGCCGCGACAACGTTGGGGTATAACAAGCGCACCCAGATCAGAAGCGCGACCACCGCGGCCTGCATGCCGGTGCTGAAAACGAATTCTGTCCAAGGTTTTCTGGTCTCCGGTAACAGGGAGAAGAGAGACTCTTGGGAAGCAGAAGAACTCATAACTGCTTTTACTCGTCCGTCCTTCAAACCCCGGTTTGGGTTTGAAAGTTTCTCGGCCCCGGGCAGCGTTGAGGGCCTGGGACTACAGGGGGTCGAGGAGTCCATAGTCTACTACCTCACGGCTGGGTGCCTGATAGCAAAATCTGCACGGCAAAGGCCATTTCCCCGTCAAATCGGGAAGTCTATCCTGCTGATCTTTCAGTTACTTATCCCGACCGCGCCGCCGACCCCTGGGGACCAGGCAAAAAAGAGCAAAAAATTACACCTCAAGCGAGCTTTTGCTTCCAGACTGGCTCAGCTCGGCCCGCTCCTGGGAGCGCCGTTTGCTTAGCAGCGGACCACCTTCGGACTATCGATCCCCTTAGTGGCATTGCGGGTGTCGACGACCAGCTGAGCTTCGCCGACGATCTTCTTGAAGTCATAATCCGAGTGATCGGTGACGATCACAATGCAATCATACTGGCCCAGCCGCTGCAGTTCGGTGCGCTTCATCTGCAGGTCGTACTTGCGCCCTTTCCCGATCATAGGGAAATAAGGATCGTGATAACTGACCTGGGCGCCTTCATGCTGCAAGAGCTCGATGATAGTGAGGGCAGGTGACTCGCGCAGATCGTCGATATCCTTTTTGTAAGCGACGCCCAGAATCAGGACGCGGGCTCCATTCACTGATTTCTTGTGCTGGTTCAATGCCCCGCCGATGGAAGCCAACACATGGTAAGGCATGGCGGTGTTGATCTCCCCAGCCAGTTCGATGAAGCGAGTGCGGAAGTCGTACTCCTTGGCCTTCCAGGACAAGTAAAAAGGATCAACCGGAATGCAGTGTCCACCCAGGCCGGGTCCGGGGTAGAAGGGATGAAAGCCGAAAGGCTTGGTCGAAGCCGCTGCGATGACTTCCCAAATATCCAAATTCATGCGCAGGCAGAGCATCTTAAGCTCGTTGACCAGCGCGATGTTGACGCAGCGGTAAATATTCTCCAGCAGCTTGGTCATCTCGGCCGCGGCGGGGGAGGATACGGGAACCGTGCGATGGAAGATGGAACCGTACAGAGCGCCAGCCAGCTCCGAGGCTTGGGGATTCAATCCGCCTACGACCTTGGGAATGTCGCGCCGCGCCACCGTGGTGTTGCCGGGATCCTCGCGTTCGGGAGAAAAGGCCGCAAAGAATTGCTTCTCTGCTTTCACCGCGCCCGAAGGTCCGCGGGCAGCCTTCAGTCCGTTTTTGTTTTCTTTCTCTAGAATCGGCAACATTACTTCTTCGGTGGTGCCGGGGTAAGTTGTACTCTCAAGAATGACCAACTGCCCAGCCTGCAGATGTGGCGCAATGGCGTGTGTAGTATCGGTGATGAAGCTGAGATCGGGTTCGTGATATTGGTTGAGAGGAGTAGGAACGCAGATGATGATGGCGTCCATCTCGGCGATCTGGGCGTATTCTGATGTGGCCGAAAAGCCCTGCTTTTTGGCCTTCCTGATCTCCTCCGCGGCGATGCGGTAGATGTAGGATTCACCCCGGGCCAGGGTGTCGACCTTTCGCTGATCGATGTCGAAGCCGGTGACGGAGAACCTTTGCTCGGTGAACAGCAGGGCCAGCGGCAGTCCAACATATCCGAGGCCGATGATGCCGATCCGCGCCTGGCGCTGCTCGATCTTGTTCTTCAGTTCGTCGTAGCCTGGACGGCTGGCGGCTCGATTTGCGGCAGAATGCTTCTTCATCTTCGCGGTTGGTGATCTCTTTCGCGGATCAATTTTCATTTTCGATTCTAGCATGCAGTCGCACTGCGACATTGCTGTGACGCTCGCGAAGTGATGAGGGATGAGGTTCATCTTCCGGAGTAGGAACTATGAAGATCCATGGCAGTAGGAGTCGCGTTTGGTTGCTGGTTTTAGTTCTGTCAGGAGGATTGCTGATAGAGTCGGCCGCGAGAGCCGGCGATTTCCTTGTGGTAGATGCGCCGCGCCGCTCAGACGTGATCCTGGTGCTGGCGGGGGAAACCGACCGCCGCCCGCAACGTGCCCTCGAACTTCTCGCGAAGGGATATGGGCGGCGTGTGCTGCTTGATGTTCCGACAAACGCGAAGATCTACGAATTTACTCAGATTCAGCTGGCACAGAAGTACATCGAGGATTTGCACATCCCGGATTTACATATCAAGGATCTGCCCCAGTCAGCGCTGATCAGTATCTGTCCGATCGACGGATTGTCGACTAAAGACGAGTCGAAGGATGCGGAGAAGTGTTTGGCAAGCGAAGGCGGTAAGAGTGTGCTGATCGTGACCTCAGATTTCCACACCCGGCGCGCATTGAGCATTTTCCGGCGTGAAGTCCCCGGATACGACTACTCAGTAGCGGCTGCCCGCGACGAAGCCCAGTTCGGCGTCAAATGGTGGACGCATCGCCAATGGGCGAAGACATTGCTGGATGAATGCCTGAAGCTGGTCTGGTGGAAGACAGTCGATCAATGGAGATAAGCTGGAATTCAGCTGGCGATAAGGCTATTGATGGGAAGAGCAGCGATAAAGTTTTCCACCGCCCAGTCCGCTCACAAGCACAAAAGGCATTGACTGGCAAGAACCTTGGAGGGTACGATGCCGTAACAGACACCAAATTAGTTAATAACGGAGTGTGGGATGGGCATGGCTGCTTTCCGCAAGTTGGTGAGTTGCGTGCTACTGCTGGCTTTCCCTGGTTCGCTGATTGCCGCCGATTCGGGTGCGGCTATGCTTTACACGGATGGCGCCTGGCTAAACGGCAGCCGTGTCCCGCAGTCCTCTGCAATTTTTTCCGGTGATCTAGTGCAAACCCGTCCTGATTCGGCCGCTAATATCCATGCTCCTGGTTCGAGCGTCACGGTTCTAGGTGACTCGCTGGTGGAATTTGAAGGCGCTTCCCTGAAAGTGGAGCACGGAGGCGTGTCTGTCTCCACATCGAAAGGCATGGCCACGACGGCTGGCGATGTGCGAGTGGCGCCGGCCTCAATTGCGTCGTGGACCGAATTCAACGTGATCGACACTGACGGCACGGTGCGAATCGCGGCCCGCAAAGGAGACCTCAGCGTCACCGACGCCGACGGTAAGGTTACGCTCCTGGCACAAGGGCAAGACAAGACGCTCGACGAACAATCCGGCCAGAACGACCAATCCAACGACAACAGCAAGAAGAAAAATAACAAGAAGCCAGTGGTTGGCGCCGCACCTGCCGCTGGCGGCGGGTTGCTGGACTCTCCCATCGCAGTCGGCATCGGCGGAGCGGCAATCCTTGGGGTAACAGTCTGGGTGCTTTTGCAGAGCAGTGCTCCGCTCAGTCCTGCGAGCCCGAGTGAATGACGCCCAAGTAACGAGAGCACCGCATTCTCGTTGAGAAATGTTTGAGCCGCCCGGCGCTGCCGGGCGGCTCGACGCCTTTTTGGGCGGAAGTCAGCAAAAGATTTAGAAATTTGTGGCTGGCTGCGGCAGGGCTTCCTGCGAGTCCAGACTTTCTTCAGGAGGTTTGCTTCGCGCCACTCGGCGTTTGCGAGCGGGCTGCGCGAAGGGTTCTGCGGCTGCGATGGTGCAGAGCACATAAAACAATGCGGCGTTGGCAGGGATCTGAAGATTGAAATCGAATGCGCTGTGGACCAGGATCCCGCTTAAGCCGAGCACACAGGCCAGAGCCGTCGCGCTGCTCAAGTCGCCGACCCAGTTTCCGATTTTCTTGATGGCGCGGGTATAGAGCGTCAGCAGAAACCAGAGCATGGTTCCAAACCCCAACAGTCCCATCTCTGCCAGCAACTGCAGATAGTCGTTGTGCGCTTCGTTAACGAAGGAATTGGTGTAGAAAGTCCGGAATTGCGGATACACCACTGGAAATGTTCCCAGGCCCCACCCCAGGTCAGGCTTTTTGAGGAACATCCGAAACGCATCGCGGTCAATATTTAAGCGCACGTCGCTGGATATCTCCGAGTGTGACGAGTCCACCGACGCCCAGCGCTTTACGACTGCATCTCCGCCGACCCAGAGGACGAATCCGACCACAATCGCGAGAAACACGCCGACCAGGACAGCGGTGCGCAGATTGCGTTTCTGTTTAACCAGTAAGACCGCCAGAACGACGAGTTCCGCGACAATCGCCAGCATGCCGCCACGTGATCCAGAAAGGAAGATCGTGCCCACCATGAGGGCAGCCGCGGCCGCTGCAGCAGTGCGGGCTTTGGTGGAAGCCATTTGAGTCAGCGCCAACACCAGAGGAATGGGAACCAGCATCTCCATCAGACCGGCGTAATGGTTGTGGTTTACGTAAGGGCCGTAAATCCACCCTCCATTGCGGGGCAGCCGCAACCAGTACAACTTGTCATTCGCCGAGACGCCATAGATCAAAGCAAAGCCCGCCAGCACCGCGCCATACACCGAAAAAATAAGCGCGAGCCGGCGCGCCTGAGAACCCCGCAGCAGAGTCTGCCCGGCGAGGAAGCACAGCAGGCCGTAGGCGAAGTACAGGAGCGCTTTCGATTCCGTCTCGTGCCTGTACGCGCTCCCGAAGATGAGTTGCGAAAGGACGAGCAGGCCGAATACTCCCATGGGTAGAAAAAGAGGATTCCACGCGACTTGCATTTTGTCTTGCAGAACCTGCGTGCCTATCCACAGCAAAAACAGGGCCGCAGAACCAGCCTCCAGCAGGAAGATTGACCAGGGTTCGGTCGCGCCGAATGCGAGCGGTCCAAACAGGAGCAAACCGAAGACGCCGTAGAGCAGAACCGTGCCGGCTTGTTCCGCGCGTTGGCTTCGAGGGCTCGTGGTAGTGCTGTTTAAGCTCATGAGATTGAATCGCCCTGATTCGAGGGGCTATTGCCGTTTAGCCACGAGACAGAAATCGTCGACCCAGAGCTTACCACGGATCGGACTCCCCTCCGGCAGGCGCCGGATGCGCAGTTCGAGCAGTCCGCTATCGTTTGCGGTGGTGAATTCCCCGCTGACAAGTTTCCAGTATCCCCGCTCTTTCAGGTCGTCACTGTCGTACAACACCACTCGCGACACGACATCCAGGATCGTGATATGCGGGCCACCTGCGCCCTCGAAATCTCCAGTCTTATAGTACGCAGAGAAATCATAGGTAGTGCTGGGTTGCACCGCAATGAATTGATGGATTCCCGCATCGCTCACTCCGGGTCCGTCAAAGGCGATCAGCAAGGAACGCGTGCCGCTGTGAAAATCGCCGGGATCCAGCGTCAAAGTAACGCTCTGCAATTTCTCGTACTGCCAGTCGAAGCCGCCATTCAGAACGTCCAGGCTGAAATCGCCGTTGACGATTAAATTCCTCGCCGAGGGCAGGTAAGCAGACAAGCCGAAACGTGGCGCTGCCTGCTCCCATACTATTCGCGCCTGTTCCATGTCCTTGTGGTCTATCAGGTACTGGATATATCCGTAGACGCTGCGTTGTTCGAAGGGCTGCCGCGAAGCCATCAAAGCGGCCCACACTTTGGCGGTTGCCTCGGTTTCCCGGTTCGTGCCGCCAGTTGCGGGAACACCTGAATCTGAAACTGCCCTCGAAATCATCAACACAGGCGTACCCGTGTTGGTAGCCGTGCCGACTGGGTTTTCGATCTCAATTGTGGTGGGCGTGCTGGCCGCGATCGTGGCAGCGACGTTGTTCCCGGTCGCGCCGCCCGTATACCCAGAAAGCAAAACCGAGGCATTAGCCCAGGCGTTCGACCCTGCGTCGCCATCCGCGGCCGCCAGTGTGTACACCCATCTTTTGCCGCTGGGATTTGATGGTGCCCTGGTGGCGCTGAGATCAATTTTCTTCGGAGTCATCAGCAGGCTCAGAAACGCGAGATCGGCCTCGGGCCTGGCGGGAACGGCGTCGCGCAAGAGCCCGTCCACATCTGGCTTGATGTGCCAGCAGAGTCGAATCGCGTCAGCCGCTTTGAAAGGATCATTCTGCAAAACCACGCGGAATTCGCGCAAAGCTTTGTCATCGCTGCCTTGCACAAGGTAGAAGTTAGCGGCTTCCCAAGCCACATCAGGCCGCGTTGGATCGGCCTGGATCGCGTGTTCCAATGCCAGGGTTTGATTCGAAGTGTATCGGTCTCCCAGCACCAGGTAGGCGTTCGCCAAATCGAGCCAGTAACGGGCGGAGTGCGGGTTCAGGTTCGCGGCTGCCGTGTAGTGTGTGATGGCTTTCTCGAGGTCGCCGGTCTGCGCGTAGTAGTCTCCGAGAACATCGCGGTAATCCGCGTTTGAGGGATCGAGGTGGGCCGCCCGTTGCAAGCTCGCGAGCTTCGGTATTTCTCCGGCGGATATTGCCCCGTATAAGGAAGCCACAAAAAGGCGCCCAGCCAGCAGCACATAGATCAGGCAAACTGCCGCACCCAGGCCAAAAACGAATCTCTTCCGCCATGCTGAATTGAGCAGTATTTCCATGTTGTGCAACTGGGAGCGCAACCACGAACCCACGCACGTCACTTCCTACGCGCTGTTGGGCGATGCCTCAGCAGTATCCTCGGTGTCGCCATCCTCTTCATCGCCGTCGTGCGATTCGTCGCGATAGTACCGGGAATATTTGCTCTGGTATTCGTAGTAGTAGTAATAGTCGGGCGAGGTGAGGTCAACTGCATTCAGTAGGACGCCTGAGACCTTCGCGTTGACCTGGGTGAGGATATCGCGGGAGCGGCGCAGCGCCTGCTTGGTAGTCTGCCCGGAGCGGATAACCAGGACGATGGCATCGGCTCGCGGCGACAAGACCACCGCGTCGGTGACCGACAGAGTGGGAGGGGTGTCGACCACGATGTGATCGTATTGCCCCCGCAGTTCCTCCAATACGTCACGCATGTTGGTGGACGCCAGCAGTTCAGCCGGATTCGGCGGCGGCGTTCCCGCCGGCAGGATATACAGGTTGGGCAGGATGGAGGACCGCGTAATCGTCTGCTGCAAGGTGGCGCTTCCGGTCAGGACGTTGCTGAGTCCGCTTCGCGGACCCATGCCCAGGATCTTATGAATACTGGGCCGTCGCAGGTCGGCGTCGATCAGCAGGACTCGAACGCCTTTCTGAGCCAGCACCAACGCGGTGTTCATGCTGGTAGTCGTCTTTCCTTCCTGGGGCAGAGCGCTGGTGACGATGATTACCTTGGGAGGCGCTCCGAGGTTAGTGAGCAGCAGCGAGGTCCGCAGTGCGCGATAGGATTCCGCCATCTGCGAATGAGGCCTGGACTGAGCGACCAGCTCCACCGCTTCCTTTGAGGACGTGGCGATTACCAGGCGCTTCGGGTTGGCGCCTTCGCGCGCTGTTCTCGCGGGGAGTGGAATCATTCCGAGCGCAGGCAGCCCGGAAATCATTTGTGCCTGTTCCGAGGTGCGGACGGTATTGTCCAATCCCTCTTGCAGGAAGGCAAGCCCCACGCCGGAGGTTAAACCCAGTATGAAAGCAAAAGCGAGATTCCTCGGAATATTGGGTTCAATGGGGCCGGTCGGCACGCGGGCGACGTCGACAATGCGGAAGTTGTTGGATTTAAGGCCGGCCGAAACCCCGGCCTCCTTCATTTTCTCCATCAGTCCTTCATAAAGCTGGCGGTAGCTGTCGAGGTCGCGCTTCAATATGCTGTAATCGATTGCACTCTCGTTGAGTTTGTTCTCTTCCTGCTTCTGCTTTTCGAGAGCGTCGTGTAGCAAGCTCTCTCGCTGCACCGCCGCCATATACTGTCCCCGCACCTCGCCCGCAACTTTCTTCGTTTCCTGCAGAATCTGCGCGTCGATTTCCTTAAGTTGGCTGTTCAGTTGAGCCAGTTTTGGATAAGATGGCCCGAATTGAGTGTTCAGTTGGGCTGCCTGGATTTTCAGGTCAGCTTCCTTGGAACGGAGACTCCCCAGCAGGCTTGAAGCGGACTGGATTCCGGCTCCAGCCGCGTCCAGGGCCGAGACAGCGGACGCGACGGTTTCGACATCGCCAGATTGCACCAGGCGGTACACCGACTCCTTGTCCATGCGGTCGGATTCCGCGGCCGTCAGCGCTTTATTCAATTCATCAAGTTTCGCGGTGGTGATGTTCTGCTTCTCGTCGATGCCCAGAATCTCATGCTCTTTCTGGTAGCGCACTAATTTTTCCTGGGAGGTTTCCACCTTCATCTGTAAGTCCACGAGTTGTTTGGAAAGCCAATCCTCCGCCTGCATGGTGGAGTCGAAGCGGGACTTGAAGTTGTTCTCGGTATAGTCCTCCATCAGCTTATTCACGACATTGGCAGCCAATTGCTTATCGGGACTGATGTAGTGCACCTCGATGATTTTGGTATTAGGCGCGAGGCTAACCTTCAGATTGCCCCGGAAACCAGCCAGCAGAGCAGAAGTCCGGTTGGGATCGGCTTGTAACGGATCGGGAGCGAGATCGAGCGACGAGGGCAAAGCTGCTTTCCCGCCGAACTCAGGCCGGCGGTCGAGACCCAGATCCTTCACTACCTGCAGGGCCAGAAGATCGCTCTGCAGAATCTTTACTTCGGTTTCGAGGTCGGTTGGGTCGTAGTAGTCGATGTTGAAGGTTGTGGAGTTATTAAAGTTTCCCAGGCTGGAATCGGGCTTGTTGATGGCAATGCTGCCACTCGCCTCATACACCGGCGTCATCTTGAGGCTGGCGATGGCGACTACGGAAAAAACAGTAAACAGACAAGCCAGAACCGTCCACTTGCGTTTCAGCAAAACTCGAAGATAGTCCCGGATCGCCGACTCCTGAGAAGCAAGTTCGGGGTAAACGCGCGGGCCGCTCGTCCTACCAAGGTCCGCGGGTTCCATCTCGCGAACGATTGAGCTATTGGCCTGCACCAGCGGTCCGGAATCCATTAATTCTCCTCATCCAGTTTTCAAAGTCTTTCTTGGCCTGGAGTCGCCAGTCAGGGGCACTCGTTACCTCAAGAAAGCCTGTCGCTGGCTGGTTCATCGACCGGGACTTTCTCATTCTGATGTATCGGGTTCGCCGACAATTCTAGCATTGCCGAGTGAGAAACCATCCAGCAATCTGGAAGACGGTGCTTGTGCTGCAACGCCTCTGCCAGGCTGAAGCCCAGTTCACCAAGGCGCCTGCGCGGCACCGGACATAAATTCGCAAATTAGAGACGTAAATCACGTTAGTCAAAGAGAGGGACGCCGAGACGGAGCCCAGCCGCGTGGCAGGAAACCGGGCCGTTGCTATGGTGCTATCCTGTTGTCGAGCATGCGGCTGGTTAGTCCATTCTTGAAGCACGCAGTATATCCGGCTTTACATCAAATCGGATGGCTCGATCACACTATGCCGCCCGGCGGCTATGCGGTTGTGAATTACCATGGAGTGGTTCCGTCCGATCATTCCGTTGCGGAGATTTTTCTCGACGGTAATCTAGTGCAACCGGAGATGTTTCGTAGGCAGCTCCAATTCCTCAAAGCTCACTACCATGTGGTTCATCCAGAGGACTTTCGGGCTTGGATTGAACAAGGCAAGCAACTTCCTCCCCGGGCTGTTCTGGTCACCTGCGACGACGGTCTGGTGAACACGTTCACGGACATGCTCCCCGTGCTGCAAAGTGAGGGTGTCCCATGCCTTTTTTTCGTGACCGGCGCTTCGTGCGGTCTAAAACCGGGCATGCTCTGGTACGAGGAGCTCTACCACTTGATGCGCGCTCGGCCGCTCGACGCACTCGCGTTGCAGCTTCCCGACGATGAAGCCACTGAATCTTCAAGGAATTTTCAAGCCCGGTGGTGGAATGCGGTGAGAAGAGCCTCTCAATTGGACGCGAGGGCCCGCGCGGATTGGATGGATCTCGTGCGCAGTCACTGCGACGGGACGCAGGTTTGTCGTTCCGAACTTTCTGCCGGTCTCTGCTCTGAAAGACGGTGGCGCCTGATGAACATTGCCGAACTGAGGGCGCTGGCTGAGGCCGGAATGACCATCGGGGCGCATACGCTATCGCATCCAGTCTTGTCGCTATGCAGCGAAGAGGAAGCCCGCCGCGAGGTTCAACAAAGCAAGAGCGAAATTGAACGGGCTTTGGAGCGGCAGGTCTGGGCATTCGCTTATCCCTTTGGCAATGCTTCCGCAATGGGAGAACGCGAAGTGCGGCTTGCGCGAGAAGCCGGATTCGCGTGCGCGTTCCTCAACGTGGAGCATTGGCATGCAGGACCTGCAGATTCCTTTGCACTTCCGCGAATCCATGTGACTGCGAACACCACGCTGCCAGAGTTCGCGGCTCACTTAAGTGGGCTTCACACCCGCCTCCAGCGCGCGGTGGGTTAGAATCACGCGGGGATGGACCCTCGTCCTTATGTCACCGATTGGTACTATGTCTCTTCCGGAGTGGAAGCCACGGGGGGAAAGTAAGTTTGCGAATCGTTCTGCTCAGGAAAATCCCGGAAGATTCTTCTCTCCAGAGGCGCTGGAATGATTTGGTCTTGCAGATGGAACTGCCCAAGGTTTTCTACACCTGTGAGTGGGCTCTCGCCGTGCAGTCTGCGTATCCAGCCTCTCTGAGGCCTTTGTTGTTTCTTGGTTACGACGGCGATGATTTGGTGGGAGTGGCATGTCTCGCTGCCGACCCCGGCGAACAAAATATAAGCTTTCTCAACGCGACTACGGCGGACTACTGTGAGTTCCTGAGCCATCCGCAGCGGCGGGCGGAGTTCGTCGACGCAGTTTTCGCTGAGCTTCGGCAGTTGGATGCGGCTAATCTGGTGCTCGCCAGTTTGCCAGCGGCCTCGGCAACCCCCAGCGCCCTTCGGGCTGCGGCAAAGAAGTATGGTTTTCACTTGTACATTCGACCGTCATCCTC
>DATHOK010000159.1:0-22244 GCA_035484995.1 Verrucomicrobiia bacterium
CTTAGCCAATCCAGTAGTTTGGACACCGAAACTGGAAATGGGTTCTCGCCGTCTGGATTCATCCACTGCAGACGCCAGGCTTCATGTTCAGTCCAATTCCCGGCTGCGTTCTGGTGCCATCCGTCGCGCAAAGGAATCTCCGCTGCAAAGCTCTCAGCTTCCTGCCGAATCAGACCGCCATGATACCCGGAGAGGTTTCGCAATTCAGATGCTTCCAGCAGATTGTTCAACTGGCGAGAGTCTTCCTTCGGCATCTTGCCGTGTAGCCTCTGGGTCTGGCCGTTATCCAACGCCCGCACAATTCGATAATCTCCATCGCGAGAAACGGCAACACACACGTGGTGCACATTTCCGGGTCGCACAACGCCGGAATTGTCGTAGGAAAACCGAGCCATCAGGTTGGGATCAGGGGGATGGTATCGTTCCTGAGAGATTGAAGCGGACGCGAGAACGAGAATCGCTGATGTGAACAGCATTTTCGAGTATAGATTCACCGTAGACCTCCGAAAACCGGCTAGAGCATTCTAGCTTGGGAACGTGCCCGACCGCACTTCTTGCGAACCCACCAACTCTACTCGGGGCTGGGAGGCGACTCGGCAAGAAAGTCCTCCATGCCGATCCACAGCTGCGCCAGGAGTTGCAGATTCTTCTTGTAAGTACGAGTCACTGTGAACTCCCTTCCTCCCCGCACACGCAGCACATACTCGCCCGTCGGCAATGGATGCATCTCTTCAACCATCCCCGCGTTCACCAGCACCGATCGATGAATTCGCACAAACCCGTGCAGATTGAGCTTTTCCTCCATGGTCGAGATAGACCCTCGCAGCATGTGCGAACTCGCAGTATGCAATAACAAGACATACTTTCCTTTGGCTTCCACGGCGATAACATCCGCCGCATCGATGAAAAGAATGCTCCCCTTAGCTTTGATCGCAATCCGCGCAGACTTCCCCGTCGCAAGCGTCCGTGCAGACCGCTTGGGAAGCGGGAGTTCTTCACACCCGACCTCTACCTGCGGATCGTCGCTATCCAAAAAGACTTCCATGCCGGTTTCGTTACTGCTCCTCTGCGCGAAGTCCATCCTCACCTGCTCGGCCGTCAATCTGCGCCTACCTCCAGTTCATCCTGCTCCACGGTCGCGGCCTCTTTCACTTCACCTCTGTCACTTGCTCCCGTGCTTCGTTGTATGTCCCAAACTTCCTCGCCACTACCTTCAGTGTGGGATAGAACTGCACAAACGTGTGCTCGACGGCGGCATGATCGTCGTGGCACGACCAGCAGACGTTGCCCTTGGGCATGGCCTCGGCCGTTTTGCCCTGGGCGTCGAAACTGTAGTACGCCCACTTATCCGGATTCCGCGCCGAATCTTTCACCTCGACGGCCAGCCCCATCAGATCAGTCTGATAATGGCCCTTTTGGTTGATGGAACTTCGGCTTGCGGCATCCCTTTCGTCGATCACGAACATGCACTTTTCTGGCCATTTCCCCGAGTTCGCAAATTCGTCGTACGCCCAGCGCTGCACGAAGACGTTGGTGAACATCTCGTGGCTGCCGGGCGCGGGACTGTAGTTCATGCCGTATCCAGCAGACAGAAACATCCATTCACGGTAGTCGGCAGGCCGGATAAGCTGGCCTTTCTCGTCATATTGCGGTTTGGGCGCTTTTTCGTCAGGCGCGGCGGCCAGCAGCGCAAGGCAAGTGATAGGAACAAGGATCGAACACAACAGGTTTTTCATCATCTGGTTTCCATTTTTCATCAGACGGTTTCCAATTTTCAAAGAACGTCGTCGTTGCCGTCGGCTCCCGACTCTGGAGAACACATCGGTCAGACTCATTCGCATTTCTAATCTGGCTTGATAGGGTCCGGCGCTCCATCCGGGACATTCAGGCGCCAGAAAATCCAGCTTATTTCTTTGGCCGCTCGCACTCAAAGTTCGCGGCGTCATTAGGATCGCCGCTGCCTTTGTACCTCGCTGCCTGCGGATATGGGCATAGAAGCCGCGTCATCTTCGCGTGCGTTTGGTCCTGGCCCTCGAACTTCGATGCAATAATTATCGACGGCGCCGTGCCCTTTTCCACCCACTGCTCCAAAGACGCGTCCACGCTGTGCGGCGGGTCGTCAAATGTCAGATCATAGAATGCTCCGAACGAATCCGGCCCCGGACCTCCGAAGCAGTGTTGGAAGCCCGGCACCATGTAGAGGCGGACGAAAGAGTCAACATCTTTTTGTCCCATCCTCTTGACGACGTTCTCGTAATAGTCGATCGTGTTCAACGGTGTGATCGCCGGATCACTCCAGCCGTGATAGAGAAGCAACTTTCCCCCGCGGGCTTTGAATGGCTTGAGGTCGGGATCGGTAGCGTTCAGGGCCTGAGCGGTTCTCTCAGTGGCTGCTTTCAGGTCCGCATCCACCTTGAACGTCTTATAGTCCCAATCGGATTTCCCGAACACAAATTCAGAAAAGAATCCGTTTGCGAAAGACGCCGTGAAACTCTTGCCGGGCGTCGGGCCGGTGATCCAGAGTTCCCAACCGCTTTGGCCATCTTCGGCGCCAGGCAGATAGCCGGGATAAACCACGTGCCCTGCGGAATCAAGCATTCCCGTGTAAAGTTTCTTCAGCGCAATGACCTGCGCGCCCGTCAGGCATTTGTCGGAATCCGCTTCCTTGCACTGGATTGTCGCGGGATCGAAGTGACACTGCCGCGGATCGTCCAGAATCCCATCGTGCACGCCGTCCACCTCGTCGCATGCGGCGTTCACTGCCGCTGCAATCGTGGGAATCTTCGCCGGAGGAATGAAGCTGGCCGAATCCGTCGTCAGGACCTGGGTGTCATAAGCAAAAGTCGCCATCAGAGCGGTAAAGTAGTTCGCCGGAGCGCCGGCTAAGATTCCGTCATAGTCCTCGGGATAACGTTGGGCTTCCATCAACCCCTCACGGCCGCCGCCGGAGCATCCGGCGAAGTATGAGCGGTCTGGAGGCTTGGAGTAGTACGCGGCGATCACTGTCTTGGCGACGCGCGTCATCTCATGAATTCCGCGATAACCGTAATCAATAATCTTTTCCGGGTGCCCCATCGCCCAGCCCGCATCGATCGGAGATCCGGTATGGCCCGTGTCAGTCGCCGTCGCGGTGTACCCCGCCTTCACCGACGTTGCGAGTTGCGCGTTGTCAATCGATCCGGCGAATCCGCCATTGCCGATCCCTTCTAGCTCGCCGTTCCATCCCGAGACCGGAAGCCAGACTTCGAGTTTGATGTCGGAGTCTGAGGTCGGCTTCGCCTCGGCAACGACGCGGCAGAACGCCGGAAGACTCTTATATAAAAGGGAGAGTTCGCCACCGCTCTTCGGCGCGGGAGGGCCGTTGAACGTGCCCGCCGCAACCGTCTGCGCGAGCGTAATCGTAGTGTTGGGAATCTTTGCCGCAGTCAGGCGTTCGCACGCGTCCTGGGCGTCGGCTTGTAGCAGCGCAAGGCAGGTAACCACAACCAGCACAGAACACAACACGCTCTTCATAGATCACAAACTCCTTTTCGCGTTGCTCCTACTGACAGGGGACGGCGTTCCAGCCGCGGCCTCGGGTTTGCTCGTCCGCGATGGGCTCATCCACGCGTGTTCTACGACGCGAGCAAAGCCGTTCTTGCCTTCGATCGTAGTTTCTTTCGCATGGTCATGCCTTGAATTCGCGTAAGACCGGACGTCAGTGAGCATGATCGCCCGAGTCCGCCGACGTTCCGTCCGACCACTCGGACACTAGAACGATGAACTCGGTTATTGGCTCCGGAGCACCATTGAAGTGTGTAGCCAGCAGAACCGGGGCGTCGGTGCCAAGCGGGGCTGCACCCCAAGTGTGAGCGTCTTTCACGGGAACATAAAACATGAGATGGGGAGAGCACTTCCCGCATCTGCTGTTAAGCAACCCTTGCTTCGACAGCATATACGCCATCCCCCCAGTCTCGAGGGCCGGCAGCTCCTTGTTCTCAATCGCGGCCTTCATGCCCTCGTTCATTTCAGCTTTCGATTTTCCAGCCAATGCCAATTTCGTCCTAATCAAAGTGATCGGCAGCAACGTCCTGGCAGCCTGCGGGTTGTAGCAAACCGGACCGCGCCTCTTAGGGTTCCAAAACTCGGGACTGTTTTCGAATTGGTCCATCCATGAGCGGTCCACGTTGCAGACAAAGCCGTTCGTGCCTTCGACGGCAGTTTCATAGCCATGTCTTCCGAGGACCATAACTGTGGCGTCCTTTGAAACGGATGGCGGAGCCGCGCTTCGAGCCAGGGCGATTTCGGCATCACGATCCATTAAGTACTGCTCAAGTGGAACCATGTTCGGATAAAGTCCATTGGCGTCCTGTGCTCGCGCTTGCCAGCCTGCGTCCAGAATCAGAATCATTGCGACGCTTATCGAGGCGATCGCCTGGAATCTCTTTCGGTTCATCACTTCCTCCTGTGTTCGCCGAGCCTACAAACCAGTTGGTATGTAACCAGCGTCAAACCGTCCATCAGTACCGATGCCGTTATGCCCGCTTGTGGTTGCCCGGCGCGCGCAGCGACCGCAGCCAGTCCACGATGTTTCTGATCCCCGCTTTCATCACCTTCGGATCCTGAGCATTCTTTGCCAGCGAGCCATAGCCTTCGACCATCGCGATCAGTAAACCGGCGGCGTCAGCAGGCTCGACGTCGCGGCGAACCCTTCCCTGGGTTTGACCCTCTCGCAAAGCGGAGGCAATGGCCTTGCGCCAGGCATCGAACACCATCGCCAGCCGCTTCCGGAATCCCGCGTCAAGAGGAGACATTTCCTGCGCCAGATTGATCAGTTGACAGCCGCCCCGCACATCTTTGGGCCGAACGGATAGCCCCTGAACAATGCCGATCAAAGTGTCGATAGGGTCCTTGCCGCTGCCCTGTAGAGGACGCACCCACTTGCCGTAGTTGTCGGGACCGATGACCTCTTCGACGACGGCGTATCCCAGAGCTTGCTTGCTTTTGAAGTAGTAGTACAGCGCTCCCTTGGTGACGCCCGCTGAGGCCAGAATTGTATCCAGGCCGGCACTTTGGAAACCCGATCTGTAGATCTCGCGGAATGCCGCCTGCAACAGGCGCTCCCGCGTGCGCTCAGGATCGCGCAGCCTGGTCGTCCTACGTTTCGGATTCTTGCGTGCGTGCAACATACCATCGAGTATGTGTCTTCGAATCTCTGGAGTCAATCTTGAAAAGAATCTTCGGAAATCTGGAATTTTGGAAATTCATCTCCTGTTTGGAGTAGTCCTACACGCCGCTGTCGCGGTCCTACAAACACGCGACCTCACGCGCAGGACCCAGGCCGTGAGTACTGTGCAGTTGGCATCCCGCATTTCATAACCGCGGATCCGAGCGTCGATGTAACCGATTGAAAACGCGACGGCCACACTCTGGTTTCCTGATTGCTAATACCCGACGTAGTGGCAGTGGGGAGTGACTCATTTATTTCTCGATGAGTCACAACACTAATTTTTTGGTCGGAGGAAGCAATGCAAATCCGTAGCGTGAAGTTGGCTCTGGTTCTGCTTTTGGTGATTTGTGCGGGTAGCGTTCTGTCCGCGTGGGCGCAATCGACTTCAACTGGCACGGTTGCGGGCTCAGTCACCGACCCTACGGGTGCGCTGGTGTCGGGCGCAGCGGTTACCTTGACCGATACCGCGACCAATGTTGCGCGATCCACGACCACCAACGAAACCGGGCGCTATATTTACGTCGACGTCAACCCGGGCGTCTACAACCTCACCGTCAGCAAGTCAGGCTTTGAGACCACGAAGACTGAGAACCAGGAGGTAAAAGTCGGAGCCAGCCTCACTGTCAACTTAACTCTGCAAGTTGGCGGCACAAACGTCGTCGTGGAGGTGTCAGCGGTTGGCAATGAGCTGCAGACCATGAATGCAACCGTCGGGAACACCATCACGAACCTCACCATAGACAACCTGCCGAGCCTGGGCCGCGACGTCAGCACGTTCATCGCCTTGCAGCCAGGTGTCAGCCCCGATGGTTCCGTTGCGGGGGCGGTTGTGGATCAAAGCTCTTTCACGCTCGATGGCGGCGACAACAGCAACGACATGGATGGCAGCTCGAACGTCTACACCAAGAGCTTCGCAGGTGATCCGACCGGGGGTGTGGCCAACCAAAATAGCGTTGGGCCATCCGTGGCCGGCAAGGGGGTGGGCGGCGCCACGGGAGTCTTGCCCACTCCCCAGGACAGCGTCGAGGAGTTCAAAGTAAATACCGCCGGCCAGACCGCCGACTTCAACAGTTCTTCCGGCTCCGAGGTGAAGGTGGTCACCAAGCGCGGAACCGACGCCTGGCACGGCACGGCCTACGAATATTACAAAGACAACAACTGGTCGTCGAATAGCTGGCAGAATAATCACAACGATCCCATCACTCCGATTCCCAGCTTCCATTACAGCCGTTACGGTGGAGCGATTGGCGGCCCGCTTCTCCCCAAAGACGTGCTGGGCGGTAAGACATACGCCTTTTTCAATTACGAAGCTTTCAATTTCCCCAACTCCGAAACCATTGCTAGAAACGTCCCTTCGCCGACCTTGCAACTGGGGCTGCTGACCGACGACGTGACTGGAACCCTTTACAACCTGAACCCGTATTCGGTGACCTACAACGGTGTCAATTACCCGGCTAACGCAAACTGCCCGGGCGGTCCCTGCGATCCGCGCCCCACTCCGGTTGGAATCGATCCTTTGGTGCAACAGATCTGGAATAAGTACGAACCAACTTCGAACGCTAACTGCACTCAGACGCTATGCGACACTTTCAACGTTCAAGGATTTTCGGCCAATCTTGCCCAACCAACGACCAGCAAGTTTGCTGTTGGACGACTGGACCACGATTTTTCGTCCAAGTGGCACTTCATGTCCAGCTATCGTTGGTTTAGCCTGCACGCTGCTGCGGATGCTCAGGTCGATATCGGTGGCTTTTTCGCTGGAGACACGCTCGGCACTCCGGCTTCCCAGTCTAGTCTTCCGCAGCAGGCTTTTCTGTGGACGGCAGGCTTGACCACGAACATCAGCACCAACACCACTAACGATCTCCACTACAGTTTCCTGCGCAATTTTTGGCAATGGCACCGGACTGGAGATACGCCGCAGACGGCCACGCTCGGCGGAGCCCTTGAAATCGATAGCGGCCAGTCAGCCGGGTTCGGGCAAGTTAATGATCTCGGGCCCTACAATGTGGACACGCAGAACACGCGCAACCGTTTCTGGGATGGGCACGATCAGATGCTTCGCGACGATATCTCCACGTTGAAGGGCAATCACCTCTTCACGTTTGGCGGTACCTACGAGCACAATTGGGATTACCACCAGCGCACCGACAACGGCGGAGGTATCAACAACCAGGTCGTCTACGAACTGGGCAATGGAACTACTGGATCAGGGCTGGCGCAAGACATCCCACTCTGCTCTCTGACCCATGTGGTCGACGGCAAGACCGTCCCGGCCATTACTAACTGCAGTTCCCTGACCGCAGCAGCGCTGGGCATCGTTTCCATCTCGCAGGTAGCTTACACGCGCTCCGGCGAGAATCTCACCCTGGATCCTATCGGATCCCCGGCATTCGACAAGAGCACGATCCCTTACTACAACGTCTACTTCAGCGATACCTGGCACATGAAGCCGACCTTCACCCTGACTTACGGATTGGGTTGGACCCTGGAGATGCCGCCGGTCGAACAGAATGGCAAACAGGTGGAACTTGTGGATTCCTCAGACCAGGTAATTTCGGGTGCGGCCTATCTGGATGCTCGCAAGCGCGCTGCTCTGCAGGGCCAAAACTACAATCCCGAAATCGGCTTTGCCCTACTGGGCAACACCGCCAATGGGCCAAAGTATCCCTATAACCCGTTCTACGGCTCGTTCAGCCCGCGTATTGCGGCCGCCTGGAGCCCGCACTTCGACAGTGATTCCCTTGCAGGCAAACTATTCGGTCACGAAGATACGGTGGTACGTGTCGGCTACGGCCGCATTTTTGGTCGCTTGAACGGTGTGGATTTGGTGCTGGTGCCCTTGCTTGGACCGGGCCTGCTCCAGCCCACACAGTGCGTCACTGCCCTCAGTAACGGTAACTGCGGCGGCGTTGGCAGCAATACTGCCGCTACGGCTTTCCGCATTGGTGTGGATGGCTCGACCGCGCCGCTGCAGCAACCTTCGACGACGCTGCCTCAACCGTATTATCCCGGAGTCAACGGCATTTCATCTGCTACCGCTTCCATACTGGATCCGAATTTCCGGCCCAACGAGGTTGATTCGGTTAACCTGACCATTCAGCGTCAGTTATCCCGCAAGGTCATATTGGAAGTCGGCTACATAGGGCGCAGGATTACCCACGAGTACCAACCCATCAACCTCAACGCTGTGCCTTACATGATGACGCAGGGCGGCCAGCAATTCGCTCAAGCCTATAAGAATGTCGTATTGCAATTGTGCGGCGGCGTTCAAGGTCTCGCTGGAGGCGGTTGCAATGGCAATGGTGCTGGCGGACCCCTTGCGGCCGCAAGCGTCACGCCGCAACCGTTTTTCGAGCATGCGATGAACCCGGCCTACTGTGCTGGAGCCACCAGTTGCACTGCGGCTGTCGTCACCAACGAACTCGCGAACTTGACTACGGCGCGGGTCTGGTCCATGTGGAGTGACATGGATGGCGGCGTCGGTTGCGCCACTTGCAACGGCCAGGGCCTCGTTTTCAACGGAGTTCCTGGTACCACCATGATGAACAACACCAACCCAGCCATCGGGGGTGCGTCGCCCCAGATGACGTCGGGACCAGGGGATAACGCCAGCGTTGGCTACGGAAACTACAATGCTGGTTTCGCATCCCTCAAGATGGCCGACTGGAAGGGATTGACGCTGCAGTCGAACTTCACATATTCCAAGGCGCTGGGAACTGGAGCGCTTGTCCAGGCGACCGGCGGATACACTCCGGATGATCCCTTCAATTTGGGGACGATGTACGGCAACCAGACCTTTAACCGCAAATTCGTTTACAACTTCTTCTTCGTCTACCAGCCGCCCTTCTTTAAGGGACAGTCAGGGCTGGTGGGACGCGCGCTGGGGGGCTGGACGTTCTCGACGGTCTTCACTGCCGGCAGCGGTTCGCCAGTCGAACTCTTTACTTCGACCGGAGATGGTCAGGAGTATGGCGCCGGTGATAACGTCAACTACTTCGGCAACGAAAATATCGTTCCGGTGGCGCCCGCCACGAGCGGTCACCGCTACGACCAACCCGGCGGCCAGTTTCCTAATCTTTTCAAGGCCGGCCCGGCTGCCGTGAACGACTTCCGCAACCCGATTCTAGGCTTGGATAACAAGGACTGCGGCTTCGGCTGTATCCCCGGGCTGCCTTACTGGAATATGGACTTCAGCGTCCGGAAGAATTTCAGAGTGGCAGAAGGCATCAGCATGGAAATTCAAGGAGTCTTTGCTAACGTTTTCAACCACGATCAGTTCCTGGACCCGAACGGCTTTTACGAAACCGGCCTTTTTAGCGGCTCAGGGCCAGGTGGTTTCGGAACCCTGTCCGGAGGATCAGCACAGGAAGAACCAGGAGGCAACCGGCAGATCGAGGTGGGTGCCCGCGTTCGCTTCTGATAATGAAATTTGGGGCGCCCGCGGAGTGGCGCCTCGAACTAACTCAATCCGTTCCGCTTCCCCTCTGGCCGCACCGCACAGGTGCGGCCGTTGTTCTGCACAAACCCGGTCCGCGAAGGATCAAACATGGAGCCTGAGAGGCCCGCACATTCCCAATCACCTGCCCGTGAACTGGATTGCTGCGGACGTTCTCCGCATCAAAGGCAGCATTCTTGTCGAGCACTGGGATGTGCTCCAAGATTCGCAATCTACATCGAGAAAATCTGTTAATAGACGACCTAGGTTAGCAATCCAAGCCAGTCCCCAGAAATTATCGCAAGAACCGTTTCCAACCGCAGATTCTTGTGTGTTGGTCACTTTGGAGCTTCGAGTGACCTGCGGAGCGGAAGCTGATGCCTGGTTTGTGCAGCCGCATTTCTCAGAATTATGCGACCTTTAGCGAAATGGGATCATCAATCTTTGGGTAAAGCTGGCCCGCAACCCGCCCCGAGTGGGTGTATCGGAAAAGGGCATGAACAACACAGTACCTGTCATCATGCGTGAAACGAGCAGCCATCGCTATGAGGCTGTGGTGCGGATCAGTGAGGCGATCGCGGCTTGTCGTGATCCTGAAGAGCTGGCCAATACTCTCGCGGATGAAATCGACGACTTCCTCCACTTCGACCACCTCTTCCTCACTGTATTCAAGGAAAACTCCAAGGAAATCGAATATCTCGTCTGGGGCAAGGGCCCTCTGCCTTTGCCGGACCTGCCTGTTGAAGAGTTGCCAATGTGGCAGGCTATGGCGAGCGGGGATCCACAACATACTCCCGATTGGGATACTGAGGAGCGATTTCCACAATTCAAAGAGTGGGCCCAGAAAATGGGGCTCGGCTCGGGGGTCCGCGTACCGTTGACG
This sequence comes from Verrucomicrobiia bacterium, assembly GCA_035484995.1. Taxonomy (GTDB): domain Bacteria; phylum Acidobacteriota; class Terriglobia; order Terriglobales; family Acidobacteriaceae; genus Sulfotelmatobacter. The sequence goes on from DATHOK010000159.1 coordinate 10,531, forward strand.
ACACCGCATCGACGACTGGGTGTTTTTGGAATCAGCCGTGACACCGTGAATCCATTCAGTGAGGAAGACATAGGCTTTCTCAGGCTGGTCGGGCGCGTTGTCGCATTCGCGGTTGATGATGGTTTGAATCTGAGGCGCGCGCAGCGTGTGCATGCGTGCCTGCAAAGTCAAAACGAGCGCCTTCAATTGCTTCTGAACCTGACCAATCGAATTACGTCGAATCTTCGGCTTCGGGAACTGCTGCGTGCCGTCGCAGCTAACATTCGCGAGGTCATGCAGTGTGATGCTGTTGCGGTTTCGTTGGTAGATTCGGCTTCAGGCACGTCCAAGTTATATGTCCTTGATTTTCCTCAGGGCAAAGGCTTCATTAAGGAGGAGCGGGTCCTCACGATAGCCGGCGCCGCTAAGCGCGTTCTGGAGACGTTGAAACCGGCAGTGGTTAACAAGGCCGATCCCTCTGATGTCCCCGCTGAGATCTACCAAGAAGTGGTTGCCGAAGGCCTGAAGAGCACCTGTCTGTTTCCGCTTGTCAATCGGGGTCGAGCACTCGGACTCCTGACCATTGCGCGGACTACCGAGGCTCCTTTCACCGAATACGACGTCGAATTTTTGACACAGGCTTCAGGACAGATCGCCATCGCCATTGAAAACGCGCTGGCCTACCACGAGATTTCGGAACTTAAGGACAAGCTCGCGCAGGAAAAGCTGTACCTCGAAGAAGAGATCCGCGGCGAGATGAACTTTGAGAATATTGTCGGAAACAGCCCGACATTAAGGCACGTTCTGGAACTGGTTGAGACCGTCGCTCCAAACGACTCTACAGTTCTGCTGCTTGGCGAGACCGGTACGGGCAAGGAGTTGATCGCCCGCGCCATTCATGATCGCAGCCGCCGCAAGGATCGCACATTTGTAAAGATGAACTGTGCCGCGATTCCAACGGGACTACTGGAAAGCGAACTATTCGGGCATGAAAAAGGAGCGTTCACCGGCGCCATCGCGCAGAAAGTCGGGCGGCTGGAGTTAGCCGATCAGGGAACCCTCTTCCTGGATGAAGTGGGGGACATTCCGATCGAGATTCAACCAAAGTTACTGCGCGCTTTGCAGGAACGAGAGTTCGAGCGTCTGGGCAGCATACATACCCGAAAAGTGAACGTGCGACTGGTGGCTGCGACTAATCGCGATCTGGAGGAGATGATCGCCAAAAAGGAATTCCGCAGTGATTTGTACTATCGCCTCAATGTGTTTCCGATCCGTATACCACCCCTGCGGGAACGGAAGGAAGATATTCCCCTGCTGGTGAGCTTCTTTGTCCAAAAGTTTGCCAAGCAAATGCAGAGGAAAATAGAAGGTATTTCACCGGTCGTAATGAAAGGGCTGACAGCATGGGAATGGCCCGGTAACATCCGAGAGCTCGAAAATTTCATCGAGCGTTCAGTGATCCTGACCCGCAGCAAATCGCTTGAAGCGCCGCTGGCAGAACTTCGCAGATCCAACACTCAAGAACCCGCCATTACGATGCAGGGTTCCGGCAAGCAGGACATTGCACAAATCGTAAAGGAAACTCTCCATGTGCTCAATGGGAACAAGACTGCCGCCGATGAAAGGGCTCAGAAGCAACGCGAGGAGATTGTGCGCGCGCTTGGCGAAAGCAAGGGGCGCGTTGGCGGTGCCGACGGAGCAGCTTCTCGCATGGGCGTCAATCGGACCACGCTTCTGTCACGCATGAAAAAATTCGGCATCGACCCCGGTCAGTACGCTTGACGGAGTTCCTCATTTTACTGAGCGCTGCTCGGTTTCCCGTTGATCGTCAACGCTGTTTTAACATCTTCAACTGTCGATCGACAGTTTCGTCATCCGCTCGCTGCTGCCCGCATTATTTCAAGGATTTAGCCGAAACCTCCGACTGGCATGAAACTTGCCTCCCCTTTCGAGCATGGGACAGCAAGGACTTACACTTGTCAGTTTGGCACGGGCGTTGCTCTGCCAACTAATGAAGAAGGGGTCATTTTCAGGACCGCAGTTGCCGAGTCCGCAATCTGGGTCGCATTTGAAAGAAGCCGCTGCGCCCGAAGGCACGCGTCGAACCGGCGATCGAAAGCCTCTTGCGTGGGAAGAAAGGCAGTTGAAATGAAGAACAAGCTGGTCGTTATCATAGCTCTATGCATCGTTATTCCATTCGTCGCGCTGTCTGCTACCGACGACGCGAAGGCGAATGATCAAGTTAGGATCTCTCGGTCGCCTATTTCTGAATCTGAGAACGCGACTTCGACAATCCACTCAATTAGTCCGGATGTCAGGACGAGCCAGCAGCAGGAAGAACCTGAAAACTACGAGGGGGCGATGATAGCGATCACCCAGAGGTTTTCAGCGACGCTCGCAGCAATTGCCGAGGCGGTGCAACAAGGAAAAATCAGCAGCGAGCAGGGAAAGGAAATGAGTGCCGTGCAATATCAGCTGACGCACATGCAGGTTGAACTGCTTAGCCTGTGGCGTGAAATCGACCAAGAAGACATGGCGCGAATCCCCGATGCTGCAGCAAAACCCGCTGCGTCACAGGACAGCGAAATTGTGATGGTAGCTCTCCCATTCTCGTCTTTTCAGCTGAATCCTTCCCTCTCTGAATATCTGAGCCTAACGCCCTCACAGGTTGTAGCCATCCAGCAAGTGATGGTGCTCGAACGGCAGAGTCTACAGCCCCTGATGACACAGCTGCGCATCACCAGGGAGAAGCTGCTTGCCATCGGCAGTGATCGTATAAACGAAAAAGAGATCAAAAACCTGGCCCAAGCCGAGGCGGCTCTACTGGCGAGACTGATCGTAGCCAACGCTCGCATGCAGTCCAAAATCTACAGAACACTCAGTCCCCAGCAGCAAAAGAAACTCGGTGATCTCGAACGAGCCCAGGGATCATCAGCCGCAATACAAAGTCAGTAGCGAGCGGATCAAGCCAGCTTAGCGCAAGCCGAGTGCCCAACATGGTTTGAGCGCCCAAAGAATGATGAAGTCCGAGCCGGCGCTGATTTGGAGGGATGGCTAACAATCCTGCCCAGCAGGCAAGAATTGTTGCTATCAGAGGAGCCGTCACTGCATCGGTCGGACCTACCTTGGAGCTCAGTTATTTGAAGCCAGTCGAGTCTATCCCTGATCTTCTGCGCTGATTCGGAATCGAATGCCTCTGTTGTGGCGGGACGTCAACGACCTTCGACACCTTCAACCCTTCGACACAAAGAGCTCGGTCCATCAATCGCGGGGACCCAGTGTTTCCAGCAAATTACGGGTCCCCAGCCTATAACTCCGTTTTGGCATGTCGCTTGCCTGCTGGTTCACTCGTTGGAGGTACAAAGCGATGACTCCACAAATCAGACAAACGGCAGACAAGCACATCGAGTCCGAACTCGATCGGCTTACATACTCCGCCTATCTGTTGACGCTCGACCCCGGAGTGGCTGTTTCAGTTGTGATGACGGCGATTCGAGGATCTCTCGAAGAAATCACCTCCGCGCCAGATTTGCTCGAACGAACGGTCGAACTTGCGTTGGAACAGTTAGACCGCGAATCCAGAATGGAAGGGGACCGTGAATCATCGGCGTTCGATGCTGCGCTTTGCGGAGAAGACGCAGCAATCAACTCACCCACATTTCAATCGCTCAAGGACCTAAGCGGCAACCCCATTTTGCTGCTCGATTCCACTTCCCGGATAGCCTTCGTTCTGCACCATGTGCTCAGGTACAAGCTTGGGGAAGCGGCTGCGAAAACGCAGATGGACGAGGCAGAATATCGCGCGCAGTTGCGAAAAGCCTACCTGCGATTGGCATCGGTTCACTCTGAGGAGCAGGTCTCAGGCGGCAAATTTCTCGAGGAGCCTGCACTCGCCTAGGAGAAACATCATGAGCTGGCTGAGTTGGATTTTGGCTTATTTGTTTGATTGCGTCCATACCCACACCACCTGGCCGCACCGTCACCGGGCCGGATTCGCGTATGTCGCGTGCCTCGATTGCGGCAGAGAGCTGCCCTATTCGCTGGATCGCATGAGGATCGTGACCAGAGTGGAGCAATTGGCAGATCGCGAACACGACGCATGGCAAGGAACTTGGCGCCCTGAAAGATTTGCACGCTGAGCGGCTCGTACCGTTTTGTAATCACAACCTTCTGAGAGGAATGACACCCATGGCAACTGTTGCAACTAAGTTTCGCATAGATGTAAGCATTCGCAATCTTCTTCAGGATTCCAAAGGAAATCCGCGGGCAGCCGAGCCGAAAGGGTTCACTCTTCCCGTGCCAGTGTTCCCGCAATATCCGGAGAAATTGAATGATCCAGGACCGGAGCGAGCGCCCGAAGGAAATCGCCAATGGGGCATGAAACCTATTTATCGTGCGATGCGCGGGTGGTTATTTCCTTACGTACGATCGCGCGTGTTGCCGGGAGATTTCCACCCCATCACGTCGTACCTCTTTGTCGAGTACAAGTGCAATCTGGATTGCTGGTACTGCTGGTCCTTCGATAATCGCGTGAAAGGTATGACTGAGGACGTCGCCCGACGGTCTATCGACTGGCTCTATGATCATGGGTGCCGCGTTCTCGCCTGCATGGGTGGCGAACCCCTGCTGCGTCCGGAATTCATCCACAAGGTTGTATATTACGCCGCCAAGAAAGGCTTCTGGGTTTATATCGCGACCAACGGCAGGCTGCTTCGGCCGGAATTGGCCGACCGTCTCGGAGACGCCGGAGTTGCGGTATTCAACTTTGCCCTGGACTCCTGGGAACTTCAGCCTAGTCTGCCAAAGGCTTTTATTCCTGCGCAGACAAACCTCGAGCACATTTTGAGAAAGCAGTATGTTTACGATTACCTCGTCTTTTTCAATATCAATATCTGCCGCAATAATCTCGAAGATGTGAAGCTGCTGACTGAGTACGCACACGATCATCACATCGCCACCGACTATCACATTAACGAAACACCAATGCTCGAACAGGATGAGCATTTCAAACACCTGAGCGAGAACCCGACCTACTTCCGGCCGGAAGACTGGCGCGATCTCGACAACCTCATCGATTGGATCATCGAGAAGAACAAGGCCGGCTATCAGATGGTGAACTCCGTACAGCGGCTCGAAGAGATGAAGACATTTGTGCGTATGTCTTCAGGCCTCGACATTCGTGAGGTCGGCTGGTATGGGGACGGCAATGGATCAGAAACCGAAACCTCCAAGATGCTGAAGAAGGCCGCTGGGATCGTGCAAGGGGATGACGGAGATCTCGGCTTCGGCGAATGGAACTGTCGCGCTGGTCAAAACAACGTGATCGTCCGGACCGATGGAACTGTTGCCCCCTGTTTTCCCATGTACTCCGCCTCGTTTGATTGGGGCAACATCGACCAGTTCACGCTTGATCGCGATCAACTTGACGGTATGAAGAAGACCTGCCAGAAACATTGTTTCTCCACGCTAAATCACAATCTTGCCTACTGTTATAACGACGAGCGAGTTATCAAGTGGATGTGGGAGAACGTCAAGCGGGGCTTCCGCGGCGGTGTGCGCAGTTTTGAAGACTGAAATGCAGCCCGGCGGTTGTCTAGGATCTTCCTTTACGCCAACCTGTGACTCCTGCCCTTCCAGCCCGGGCTTTATTGCCCGGGCTCCCGCCTTTTGCATGGACCCCAATCCCGAGGCGGTAGCGCAGAAGTCGGAAACGCCTTCGACAATTTCAACTCTCGACAACAAGCCTGAAAACCAGCATTGCAATCCTTGCACTTAGAGTGCGGGAGGTTTGGCAAGCTCCTTGCCTACGTCCCTATGTTGGGAAAGGACCCATGTTGAAGATCTCGATCGTTGAAGGCCCCACCGTGCGGCGTTTGATTGTGGAGGGGAAGCTGGTTGGGCCTTGGGCGGCAGAGCTTAGGAGTGCGTGCGAAAACGTGAACACAGACCTTTTCGGCCGCAAGCTCGTTATCGATCTAAGGCATGTAACGGCAATCAGCCAGGAAGGCGAAAATGTGTTGTTTGAATTGATTCAGAAGAGGGTCAAATTTCGCTGCCACGGTGTGTTCACGAAACACGTTCTAAAGCAGGTCGTCCGCCGTGCAAACGGCAACTCCGGGAAGGGGGAGAAATGAGCGAGCAGGCCGGCAATCAAGTTCAAAGGACCAAGCCGAATCCATTCGCCACTCACGAGGACTTTATCAAGGTTTTTCACGAGGATATGAATGGACTTCATCAGCTTTCGTTTCTGCTTACCGGAGATCACGAAAAAGCAGAAAAGTGTTTTGTAGCGGGTATTGAGGATTCTGTAAGAGAGAACCGCGTGTTCCGGGAGTGGGCACGTTCCTGGGCGAAGCGGGTTATCATCGAAAACGCAATTCGTCAGTTGAAGCCGCGCCCGAGCTTCCCTAGCTCTTCTGCGTCTGCGAGTGTTTTCTCGCACAGCGAGCCGTCAAGCAGTTCAAATGGACATTTCAACCTGGAAACAGTATTAAAGCTTGAAAACTTCGAGCGGTTCGTTTTCGTGATGTCGGTTCTGGAGAACTATTCGCACCACGAATGCGCCCTCCTTCTTGGTTGTTCGGTCTTGGAGGTCCGGCAAGCTCGCCTTCGTGCTCTGGAAGAGCTGGCCAGCTCAGACCAACTGGCTTCCTTCGCACCGTAGCTTTTGATCTTCCAACGGGGAGCGAAATGCAAAGCGCCAATCCACTAAACAAACGTCTTATGCTTACAAACCCCGAGCCCGATCAGAATGTCGAAGAACTGAATGATGACGAAATCTATGATGCGATTCGCAACCTTGAGCCGGACCCGGGAAGAGCAAGTGAGCAGAGCGATGACGCCGCCACAACCAAAAAGAATAAAGATAACGGCTCCGTGATCGGCGTCTGCTGATACGTCACGGTGCTAGGTTAATTTAGCTGTCTTCTGGCTGTACTTCAGATGATGCTGGTGTTGGCAAGTTTTTAGAGTGAGATCGAGTGGCAGACCTTGGACCAGCCAGCATTTCCGCGCCGGCGGCCTGGCGTTCGGTGTGAGTACTTGGATCACGCAAAGACACCACGATCAACGAGACCTTCCGGCTAAGCGAATCTTCTACAGCGAACGGTTCTATTCGGATTTCATCAATGAAAGCGGACGCACGACTTGGCTGATACCATCCAACATAGTCTTCAAGACGCGAGTAAGGTCACTGCGGCCAACTTCACGTTTCTTGGTTCATTGTTTTCTACTCGAAGCTAATTTCTGTCGGCGCGCCTCAACACGTTCGACACTCATTCAACACTCGTGAAGTACCTCGTGCTGCCCTCTTTAGATTTCAATCACTTACTCGAATACCACATTTGGCACGAGCCGTGCCTTGTCTCCGGGTGACTGGAACTGAAATTCCAGTCCGAGTTCAGACATATGGCATGCGCACAAGCGGTTTCACTGACGTCCCCATTTCGTTCTGTTCCATTTGTTGGATTGCGAAAGTCTCTCCCCAGTCAGATCGCGATCATCTCGCCATTGGTAAATCAACTGATGCGTTTCATTGCGAGATTCCGAGCTCCCGACGGGAGCGAGCTGAACATTGAAACCGCGCTCCATGAGGCGCTGGCGAATGCCATCGTGCACGGCAACCGGGAGGACCCTCGCAAGTTCGTCTGCGTCGCGTGCCGGTGCACCACGGATGGAGAGGTCTTTCTTAGGGTTCAGGACGAGGGGCAAGGATTCGACATGGCCACCGTACCAGACCCGACAACTGCAGAGAATCGGATGCTCCGGCACGGTCGCGGGATCTATCTGATGAAAACGTTAATGGACGAGGTTTATTTCGAACAGGGCGGCGCGGTTGTGTGTATGCGCAAGGCGTCCAATGCGAGGCGAAGGGCAGGGAGAAAAGCGGCATGATCCGAAGACTCGCAAGAATCGCATTCGCCATAGGGTTGCTTGCTAGTGATGCCCTTGGTCAAAGCACAAGCCAAGCAAATGGAACGATTCAAGGAGTAGTGTTCACGGCCGATGCAGACGGTGGGCGGTCGGTCGTGCCCGCCGCGAAGATTTCGCTCGATGGTCCAGTACATGTTGAAGTTCAAACCGACAACGAAGGTATGTTCGCATGCAACGCAGTCCCGCCCGGTTCGTACAGAATCAGCGCAAAAGCAACCGGATTGGCTGCCACACAGAATGTCGTAGTCACAGCCGCAACGGTCTCAGAAATAGCCCTAGAAATGAAGATTCAAGCCGCGACGGAATCGACCACCGTAACGGCCAGCGCAGAACCGGCTGACACAAAAGAGCCTTCCGGAACGGGCACAGTGGGCGAATCTGCCGTTCGGAATATGCCAAATATCGACGAACAGTTCCAAAGCCTGCTGCCTCTGATTCCTGGCGTCGTTCGCGGCCCGAATGGCCTGATCAACATGAAAGGCGCCCGGACCTCTCAGAACGGATCCCTCGTCAATAGCGCCGATGTGACTGATCCAGCGACGGGCACAACCGCGATCAACATTCCCATCGACGTCGTTTCGTCTATACACGTCCTGTCGACCCCTTACGACCCCGAGTACGGCAAATTCACCGGTGCAGTTTCGAATGTCGAGACACGCCCAGGAGACTTCAACAAGTTTCGCGTTTCCGTCCAGAACTTGCTTCCACGTTTTCGCAGGATCGATGGTTCGATTATGGGTATTGCGGCGTTCTCACCGCGGATCACATTCTCTGGTCCGCTCGCAAAAGACCATGTGGCCTTTACCCAATCGTTTGAGTATCGCTACGAACGAGATCCGGTGGACAGCTTGCCAATACTTCAGAGCTGGACCCGGTCCGAAAACTTTAACTCTTACACGCAGCTCGATTTCAACATCAGCCCGAAGCAAACTGCGACCGCATCGTTTGCTATTTTTCCACAAAGGCTCGATTACTACGGCCTGAACACTTTCACGCCGCAACCCAGCACGCCCGACTTGAATGAGCGTGGATATCAGGGATACCTGCAGCATCGATATGTTACCAACTCCGGCGATCTGCTCACGTCCCAGGTGAGCTTCAGAAGATTTGATGCCGACCTGGCACCAAACAGCAACGCCCCCTACGAACTTCTCGTCGAAACTACGGAGGGAGGTTTTTTTAACGATCAGGGTCGGGATACGTCGCGGACCGAATGGGGAGAAATCTTTCGTTCCCACCCCCATCACTGGTTTGGATCGCACGAACTTGACGCGGGCATAAATTTCGCGCACAGCTCTTACGACGGCCGGCAGGAATTTCTGCCGGTAGAGATGGTTGGAGTTGCCGGCTATCCCTTAGAGCAAATCCAGTTCGGACCCGCCACGACTTTTTCAGTCGATCAAAGCGAAATCGCCTGGTTCGCGGGCGATAAGTGGACGGTTTCAAATCGCCTGACGTTCGATCTGGGACTGCGCTTTGATCGCGATTCAGTCACAGACTCGGTCAATCCAGCGCCTCGTGCCGGATTCATTCTCGCACTAACGAAAGACGGCAAAACCATTCTGAAGGGTGGGGCCGGATTCTTTTATGACCGCGTTCCTCTCGACGTTCCGGCATTTCCCGATCTGCCGTCACGTACCGCGAGTACGCTCAACCCGCTGGGTGAAGTCCTCAGTTCGACCGAGTACTCGAATGTCATTTCGAGTGGCTTGCGCAATCCGCGCAGCGAAGTCTGGAACCTCGAAGTCGATCGTCGGGTCACCAGTGACTTCCTCGTCCGGGTCGCGTACCAGCAGCGCAATACCGTGCACGAGTTCTTTCTGGATCCCATTGCATATGGACCAACGGGAAACCTCTCGCTCTCCCACCACGGCAGCGACTTCTATAAAGAGTTTCAAATCACCGGTCGTTATCGCGTCCATCACAGCACCCTGAACGCCTCCTATGTGCGTTCGCGAGCCTATGGTGATCTGAACGACTTCAACCAGTTTTTCGGCAATGATCCTCAGGCGGTAATCGAACCCAATCAGCGAGGCCGCCTCAACTTCGACGCGCCGAATCGAATCTTGGCTTGGGGCGAGATTGCTGCACCGTGGAAATTGACCTTCGCTCCCGTAATCGATACCCACACTGGTTTCCCGTACTCAACCATCAATCAGTACCGCGATTTTGTTGGCCCGAGAAATGAATTGCAATTGCCACGCTTCGTTTCGACCGATTTGCAGATCTGGCGCGAAATCCGCCTGCCTAAAGAGAAGCATGCACGCGTGGGGTTTGGGGTTTTCAACGTATTCAATCACCCGAATGACCGCGACGTGCAGAACGATGTTGACAGCTATCGATTTGGCGAATTCTTCAACGGCATAAGCCGCGAGTTCCACGGCAAATTCGTATTGGAGTTTTGATGATGAGACTGACCTCCGAGCGCTTCTTTTTCATCCTGGCAATCGTACTTTCCGCAGCGACGATTGCTTCCGCACAAACCGGCGATCCACTTCCCACGGCAGAAGATGTTGTCGCGAAGATGATGCAGTTCGACGCTCAGCGGCAATCTCAATTAACCGGATACACAGCGATTCGCCACTATGTCGCGGTCAACAAGAGCCGCCGGGCTGAGATGCTGGTGCACGTCGATTGTGCCGGTGATGGCGCGAAGCAGTTCACGCTTCTCTCCGAAGAAGGATCCGGCTCGATTCGCAAGCACGTGTTTCATAGGCTGCTGAGCGAAGAGACCGAGGCGTCTCGCCATGGAACGCGCAACAGCACTCGACTGATACCGGCGAACTACGATTTCCGGTTTGTGGGGCAAGAAAAACTTGAGACCGGGCCCGCGTATGTGCTGCAAGTATCGCCGAAGACGGCGAATAAATATCTCATCGACGGCAAGATCTGGGTTGACGCCAACGATTATTCCATTGTTCGGATCGAAGGTCAGCCTGCGCGAAATCCTTCCTTCTGGGTCCACAGCGTTCATTTCGTGCACACCTACGAGAAAGTGGGGCCGTTCTGGTTCGCCTCGGCAACCCGCACAAAAAGCGAGATCCGGATCTTCGGAAGCTCGGAATTGACCATCGAGAACTCTGATTACACCCTGAATCCCCCAATCGACCACACAACCGAGGCGGATCGCCAAGCGAGGTTCATTCCGTGAGGAAGACTCATCTCATTGCACCAGCTGTTGCCGTAATCGCGTTCGCCTGGGTGATCGCTCACGTTGGCCTTCCAACAATGATGGAACAGGTGAAGGCAATGCGAGTCGCTTTGCCGGTCGTTCTGGTTCTCAGCTTGCTCCGCCTTTTTCTGCAGACCACTACCTGGTCGGCATCTCTGAAGGGCGAGGATGTTTCGGTTGGAATAGCGAAACTGATGGGAGTTCGCTTGGCATCGCAGTCGATGGGCTATCTCACCGTTCTCGGCCCGCTTATCTCTGAACCCATGAAGGTCAAGCTTCTTGGGACATCCAGTGAGCCGACGATTACGGCCACCTTTCTCGATGATGGAGTGTACTGGTTCACTTCAGCACTGCTTGCGCTCGCAGGTATCGTTAGCCTGCCTCTGGTCGCGGTCCATGGCAAGGCCTACCATTCGATTCCGGCCGTCCTGGTGCTTGGATTCGCGGTCGTCATCATCCGACGGCACACTCCCATCTTGTCTGGCGTGGTGCGCGCTTTGGGCACCCGGCGCCCGACTTGGCTGGCTCGTGCCGAGCACATTGAAGCCTCCATCCGAGCGTATCGCCTCAATCAGCCCACATTGGTTCGTCGCATGTTTTGGATCGACGCTGCTTGTCAGGTACTGATCGC
>DATHOK010000160.1:0-5759 GCA_035484995.1 Verrucomicrobiia bacterium
CCGTGCCTGATCATCATGTTCCGCCCGCACTTCGGACAAGGCTCATCCAGCGGAATGTCAGGAACTTTTTTGCCCTGATCGAGCCGCCGCGTAGTCTTGCAGTCCGGATATCCCGTGCAAGCCATGAATTGCCCAAAGCGCCCGCGCTTCAGCACCATCACCCGCCCGCAGTTCTCGCAATATTCTTCCTGCGTAGTTTCCTGCACATCGGCAGAATCAAGATCGGGCAGGTTGATCGGATTTTCTTTCGTAAACGTGCAGGTATTCTCATCTTCCTTGTCGTAGGTGCTACATGCGTAAAACGATCCGTGCCGGCCCCACTTGATCACCAGCGGCGCCCCACAGCGCTCGCACTTCTCATCTGTGGGCTTCTCCATCCGCTTGATGTTCTCCATATGCTTTTCGGCATATTTGAGGTCCTTCGTAAACTTCTTGTAGAACTCGGCGAGAGTATCCGTCCACTTCTCCTTGCCCTCTTCGATCTCGTCGAGCTTCTCTTCCAGGCCGGCCGTGTAAGCCACATCGAAAATATCGCGGAAGTTTTCAACAAGAAGATCAGTAACCACCAGCCCGATCTCGGTTGGAGTAAACTTCCCGCCCAGCTTCTGCACGTACTGCCGCTCCTGAATCGTCGAAAGAATCGCCGAATAGGTCGACGGACGCCCAATGCCACGTTCTTCCAACTCCTTCACCAGCGACGCCTCGTTGTAGCGCGGAGGCGGCTCGGTAAAATGCTGCTCCGGCTTCAACTCCTTGAGTGTGAGCTTCTGCCCAGCTTCCAGCGCCGGCAGTTTGTGCTTAAGTTCTTCGTCTTCTTCGTCCTTGCCTTCCTTCGACTCTTCGTAGACTCGTAGAAATCCATCAAACTTCAGCACCGATCCAGTTACGCGGAACCAGAATGTCTCGCTCTTACTCTTTGCGTCGATGTCCACAGTAGTCTGGTCGAAAACCGCCGGCATAATCTGCGACGCCACAAAACGCTGCCAGATCAGCTTGTAAACCTTGAACTCATCTTCCTTTAAATACTGTTTAACCTGATCAGGATGCCGCATCGCCGAAGTGGGCCGAATCGCCTCATGCGCCGCCTGCGCTTCCTTCTTCTCCTTATATGTATTCGGAGTTTCGGGCAGGTAAGCCGCGCCATATTCCTTCCCCACATACTCGCGCACTTCCTGGATCGCCTCAGGCGCAACTCGCGTGGAATCAGTACGCATATAGGTGATCAAACCGACCAGTCCCTCTTCGCCAAGTTCCACGCCTTCATAAAGCCGCTGCGCAATCATCATCGTGCGCTTCACGCTGAAACGCAGCTTGCGCGAGGAATCCTGCTGCAACTTGCTGGTCGTGAAAGGAGGCGCAGCATTGCGGCGCCGTTCTTTCTTATCGACTGACCGGACGATCCAATCAGCCTGCTCGAGAGCCGCGCGGATCTTCTCCGCATCCTCGCCGTTCGTGACCTCAATCTTCTCTTCGCCCTTGCCCAGAAAGCGTGCATCGAATGCCGGAGGCTTGCTCGCCGCCAGGTGCGCGTCGATCGTCCAGTATTCTTTTTTCTCGAACGCCTTGATCTCGCGTTCGCGCTCCACGATCAACCGCAAGGCAACAGTCTGCACCCGCCCCGCAGAAAGCCCGCGGCGAACTTTATCCCACAGCAGCGGCGAAACCTGATACCCGACCAACCGGTCAAGCACGCGCCTCGCCTGCTGCGCATCCACCAAATTCTGGTCGATCGCCCGCGGATGCTCGAATGCCGCCTGCACGGCGCGCTTGGTGATTTCATTAAAAGTGACGCGCTGAATCCGCGGCGGGACCGCTGGGTCTTCTTTCTTCTTCTTTTTTTCCTTCTTCGCGTGGCCGTTGCGCGCCAGTTCCCCCGCCAGATGAGCCGCTATCGCTTCGCCTTCGCGGTCCGGGTCAGGCGCCAGATAAATCGCGTCCATCGGCCCTGCCAGCTTCTTCAGCTTGGCCAGAACCTTTTCTTTCCCGGGAATGACGACGTAATCGGTCTCGAAGTCGTTGCTCGTGTCCACGCCGAGCGTGCTCTTCGGCAGATCCTTGACGTGGCCAAGCGACGCCTCGACCGTAAATCCCTTTCCCAGATATTTCTGGATGGTCTTCGCCTTCGCCGGCGATTCGACAATAACTAGACTCTTTACCAATGGTCCTCTCAGTTCTTAAGTTTTCGCTTTGAACCTAGCACGAATGGGACGGCGGCAACAAGTTACCGGCCAAAGCGGTCGGCTGTCAGCTTAGAAACTCTTCACAAAATTCTTCCCGGGCATCTGTCTGACTTTACCCGTCAGCTCCAGTTCGAAAAGCGCCGCGAAGATTTCCGAGGAGGACATCTCCGCTTCAAGGCGTTCTACGATTTCATCGATCTGTGTCGCCTCATCCGCTTTCAACAGGCTTAAGATTTTCTTTTCATGCGGCGGCAGCCCTTCGTCCGGGAATAGAGATGCCGACGAACCGCTCCCGGATTCAGGGGAGGTCGCGGGAGTGAGCGCAAGTTTAACTTCCGCCGGCAGATCCTCCCAAACATCCTCCCACGTCGCCACCAGCTTTGCCCCCTGCTTGATCAGCGTGTTCGGTCCCCAGGAATTCTTATTCGTAACGTTTCCCGGCACGGCAAAAACATCGCGATTCTGCTCCAACGCGCAGCGCGCCGTAATGCGCGTTCCCGAGTATTCCGCGGCTTCGACGACAAGCACACCCACCGACATGCCGCTCAAAATCCGGTTGCGGATCGGAAAGTTCTGCGGCGCCGCAAAAGTTCCCAAACGAAACTCGGAAATAAGCGCCCCACCCAGCGCAAGAATCTGCTCCGAAAGCCGTGAATTCTCTTTCGGATAAATCACGTCCACACCCGTGCCAAACACAGCAATCGTCTTTCCCTTGGCGGCGATTGCCCCGCGATGGCTGGCCGTGTCGACCCCGCGCGCCATGCCGCTGATAATCACCAGTCCCTGCGCCGCCAAGTCGGAAGCCAGCCGCTCGGCCATCCCCGAACCGTAAGGCGTAGGGTGTCGCGTACCCACCATCGCGATGCCAGGCTGCGTCAGCACGTCAGGGTTGCCGCGAACATAAAGCACTAGCGGCGGATCGTAGATCTCCTTAAGCCGCGAGGGATAACAAGGATCTTCAAGCGACACCACGGTTACTCCGGCAGCCACAGCCCGAGCAATCTCCTCCCGCGCCAGTTCCGCCGACTTTCCCGTGGCAATCGACTGCGCCGAAACCGCCTGCATTCCCGTACTTTCCAGCTCCGTGAGCGAAGCGTGGAAAACCGCCTCGGCGCTGCCGAAGTGTTCAACCAGCTTCCGCGCTTTCGTCGGCCCCAGCCCCGGTGTCAGCGAGATCGCCAGCCACTCCAGAATGTGCGTAACCGATGGCGATGCAGCAACAGCGTTTAGCACGTCTACTCCTAATCTCTTTTCGCCTCCGGATGGAGACTGGGCGGACTGTAACGACTGGTCGAAAGCGGTGTCAAGGGAAGCCGTCACAAAAGCCTGTCGAAAAAGGTCTGCTAAAATCAAAACAGGAATGAGACCTCTGCGCATCTCGGCGATTTCCTACCTCAACACCGCTCCCCTCATGTGGGATTTCGAACACGGCGAGGCTGGAAGCGAGTTCGAAATTTCCTACACTCTGCCGTCGGCCTGCGCCCGCGCACTCGAAGCCGGAACCGCCGACATCGGCATCATCCCTGCTGCCGCGTATGTCCAAATCCCCGGGCTGATGATCCTGCCCGGCGTAGCGATAGCCTCGCGCCGCCCGGTGCGTTCCATACTGCTGGTCAGCCGTGTGCCGGTCGAAAAGATTCGCACCGTGGCTCTCGATACATCTTCCATGACCTCGGTCGCGCTGACCAAAGTTCTGTTTGAAAAATGGCTGGGCGGTGGCAGGACATTCGCCCCCATGGCTCCGAATATCGAAAAAATGTTAGCCCAACACGATGCCGGATTGCTGATCGGTGATCCCGCCCTCCAAATCGACCGCTCCCGCTACCACACCCTCGACCTAGCCGAAGAGTGGATTCGCCACACTGGCAAGCCCTTCGTCTTCGCCTTCTGGGCCGTTCGCGAAAAAGCGTTATGTGCGGACAGCCGCCCTCGGCTGTCCGCGTCGCGCAGCGACGCTCGTGCACCCGAGCAAGACCTGGCAGCAACATTTCAACAATCCCGCGACCACGGACTCGAACCCGCCAGCCTCGATCACATCGCCCGCGAATGGGCTCCACGCCTTGGTCTCGAAGAGTCCGCCATACGCTCCTACATCACCGAAAACATTTATTACCACCTCGACCCCGCCTGCCTGGAGGGCCTGCAACTCTTCTATCGTTATGCGGCCGAGATCGGCGCGCTGCCCGCCGCCCCGGAGATGCACTACCTGCTTTCTGCGAATGCCACCGAGAATGCCACCGCAAATGCCACAATCGCTTAGCGCAATCCCGTTGCCCGCCCTGTAAACTCCCAAACACGAATGCTGCTCCATCTCCATCCGCTGCTGGCAGTCCCTCTCTGGCGACAACTGCGCCACCTCGGCGGTATCGGCCTGATCGTGCTGGGACTGATAGATAACTCCGTGATCCCGGTAACTGGCAGCATGGACGTTCTCACCATCTGGCTGGCTGCCCGTCATCGCGAACCGTGGCTCTACTACGGCCTGATGGCGACGCTCGGCGCGGTGATCGGCGGCTACATCACTTACGGCTTGGCCCGCAAGGGCGGCAAAGAAATGATGGAGCGCAAGCTCTCGAAAAAGAAAGCCGCTCAGTTCTCCGAAGCATTCGCCAGATGGGGATTCGCCTCGATCGTGATTCCGGCCTTGCTGCCGCCGCCATTTCCATTTCTTCCATTTTTGCTGGCAGCGGGCGCCATGCAGTACTCGCGAAAAAAATTCCTCGCTGCCTTGGCACTCGGCCGCGGGATTCGCTATTTCCTCGAGGCCTATTTCGGATTCCGCTACGGCAGCCATATCCTCCGTTTCTTCAATCGATACTACAAACCGGCGCTGGCCGTTCTGATCGGCTTGGCCTTGATCGGCGCGGTTTTATCGGTGATCCAGTATCTTCGGATGAAGAAGAAGTAGTCCGCCTGTTCAATGTTGCGCCTTACCGGCGTCATCCCGAAGGCCCGCGTTTTCTCCAGCGGGACGAGAGCCTGCCCTGAGCGAAGCCGAAGGGGATCTCCTTCTGCAGACCGCTGCCGGAGGCGGGCTAGATGACCGCCGGCCTCACCAGCATTTGGCCCAACCCCCCACGCTCCTTTAGAATTGAACTGCACATGTCCCTGACCAAGCAACAAGCTCTGGAGATGTTCGAGTCCGATGACCTGATCGGCATCGGGATGGAAGCGGACGCAGTGCGCCGCAAACTGCATCCCGAGGGCACCGTCACCTACATCATCGATCGCAACATTAATTACACCAACTTCTGCACCGAGTACTGCACCTTCTGCGCCTTCTACCGCCCGCTGAAAGGCCCCGCCGCTAAAGAGGGGTACATTCTCGAGTTCGACACCATCTACGAAAAGATTCGCGAGACCGTCGAACTCGGGGGCACAGGAGTCCTGATGCAAGGCGGCCTGCATCCCGACCTAAAGATCGACTGGCACGAAAAAATGCTGCGCGGAATCAAAGATCGCTTTCCGCAGATTCACCTGCACTGCTACTCCGCCTCTGAAATCATCGCCATCGCCGAGTACAGCGGCCTCAGCATTCGCGACACCATCCTCCGCCTGCGCGACGCCGGACTCGATTCC
>DATHOK010000161.1:0-14617 GCA_035484995.1 Verrucomicrobiia bacterium
ATGCATTAAGGTGAGGTAAGAAGACCATTGCATCGTAACAAGAAGCCACGTCCTCCGCTGCATCCTGCGACCTCGATCCGGGAAAGAGAAACTCACTCGGCGTTGACCACAGTTTCTCCAGGGGGTAAGATTCCGGCCTAATGGCGCCGGAAACCCCAATTATCGGGCAGGTTCTTGGCCATTACCGCGTACTCGAGCAAATCGGAGCCGGCGGAATGGGGCTGGTTTTCCGAGCGTCCGACCAGCAACTTGAACGTGACGTAGCCATCAAGGTGCTCCCACCCGGCATGCTTGCCGACGAAGCGGCCCGAAAGCGCTTCCGTCGCGAGGCACTGGCCCTCGCCAAGTTGAATCATCCCAACATCGGAACAGTTTACGAATTCGGCAGCCAGGAGGGGCTCGACTTTTTGGTAATGGAATATGTCGGTGGCGTGGCCGTCGATGCTCGCCTGGCTTCCGGTCCGCTGACGCAAAAAGAAGTCTTGCGTTTGGGATTCCAATTGGCCGACGGTCTAGCCAGCGCGCATGAGCATGGAGTCATTCATCGCGATCTGAAACCGGCCAACATGCGTTTAACCGAGGACAACCGCCTGAAGATTCTCGATTTCGGGCTGGCGCAGTTTGTGCGGCGGGAAAGCGACCTGGGCGTTACCGCGAGTATTAGCGACAGCAAAGACGTTACCGGCACTCTTCCTTATATGTCACCCGAGCAATTGCGAGGAGAGTTGACCGATCAGCGCTCCGATATCTGGTCCGCTGGTGCGGTTCTATATGAATTGGTGACGGGGCGCCGTCCTTTTCCGTTCTCGCAAGTTCCGCGTCTGATCGATGCCATCATGAACAAGCCACCGGAGATGCCGAGCGGTCTGAATCCAAGAATCTCGCCGGGGCTGGAGGTGGCGATTCTCAAATGCCTCGACAAAGATCCGGAACGGCGCTATCAATCTGCGCGCGAGCTGCGCGTCGACCTCGACCGCCTGACCATGCCGATTTCGCAGGTACCCCTCGGCCCGATTCCAGCGGCAACTCCAATTTCCCTACCACCTAAAACAAATATAAGAACTTCAGCCGCTCTGGTGGCTCTGGTCGTACTGCTTTTGGTTGGAGCGCTTTCCTACCTGCATTTTCGGGGAAAGCCCCAGGTGACGAAACCTGCCACCCCACCGCTCAGCCGACGCCGCACCGTGGCCGTCCTGAACCTTAAGAATTCTACGTCCCGTCCCGAGGCGGCATGGCTCTCCACAGCGCTTCCCGATATGTTGACCACTGAACTCGCGGCCGGCGAGAAATTGCATACCATCCCGGGCGAGGAAGTGGCCCAAATGAAGATCAATTTTTCGCTACCTGACACAGACACCCTGTCCGCGCAGACTTTGTCCCAGGTAAGCAAAATCCTCGGAGCCGACCTGGTGGTGCTCGGCTCCTACGTAGCCTTGCCCGGCGGCAAGTTGCGGGTCGACCTCCATCTGCAAGATGTGGCTGCCGGTGAAACGCTGGTCTCAGTAAAGGAGACTGGAGAAGAAAGTGATCTGTTTGATTTGGTCAGCCGTGCTGGAACCCAGTTGCGAGAAAAGTGCGACGCCGGACAGCTGAACTCGCAAGACCTGGCCCAGGTCCGCGCCGCGTTGCCATCGAATCTGCAAGCCTCGAAACTCTACGCCGAAGGGTTGGCCAAGCTGCGTGTTAACGACGCCATCGCAGCCCGGGACCTGCTCCAAAAAACTGTGGCGGCGGACCCAAACCATGCCCTAGCCCACTCTGCCCTCGCCGCCGCCTGGGCTCTTCTTGGATACGATGAGAAGGCACGTCTGTCCGCGAAGAGCGCATACGAACTTTCCGCGTCGCTCTCGCGCGAGGACCGATTGCTGACTGAAGCCCGGTACCGTGAAACTTCGAAAGAGTGGGACAACGCAGCCGAGAGCTACCGGACCCTTTTTGGATTTTTTCCTGACAACCTCGAATACGGCTTGCTTCTAGCCCGGGCGGAAACGCGCGGAGGAAAAGGCAAAGAGGCTTTGGCGACTGTGGAATCGGTGCGGCGCCTGCCGACTGCAGGCGACGATGCGCGAATCGACGTGGCTGCCTCCGAGGCATCGGCGTCGCTCGGAGACTTCAAGCAGAGCCAAGCTTCTGCTGTGCAGGCAGCGCAGAAAGCGAGGACCCAGAACGCAAGACTGCTTCTGGCTCGTGCGCTATATCGCCAGGGCTCGAGCCTCGAGAACCTCGGTGACACTGCCGGCGCCATGACCGCTGTCGAGGAAGCCAGTCGCATCTACCAGGCGGTCGGCGACCGCTACGGCTTCGCCAGCACGCTCGAGGTGACCGGCCAGGTGCTGGTCGATCGTGGTGACTATCCCACCGCGCTCCGCAAATTCAACGATGAACTTGCCATAGCGCGCGAGGTTGGCAATCGCAAAGCAGAAGCCTCCGCTCTTAACAACATGGCGAACGTTCTCGGTCAGCAGGGAGATGAGGAGCAAGCTCGGAAAATGTACGAAAAGGCTCTCCCCATCTTCCGCGAGATAAGCGACCACAACAACTACGGCATGACCCTGATTAATATCGCGGGCATTATGCAAAACGAGGGAGATCTGGCGGGAGCCAAAAAGACTTACGATCAGGCGCTGATACTTTTACGTGAAGTTAATGATCAAAACGGTATTGCATTGGCACTGACTGGTATTGGAACGACGCTCGATTGGCAAGGTGATTCGGCTGCGGCCAAGAAGACATTGGACCAGGCTGCGGCCCTCGATCTTGCTGGCGGACAAGCCAATCCCTCGAGCGACAAGCTCATCGACCTTGGCGATTCGCTGCAACACCTCGGTAATCTGCCGGGGGCGCGGGAAAGCTACGAAAAAGCTCTCACGGTAACCCGCGCCGCCGGAGATAAGAGCATGGCAGCTTATGCGCTCGCGGGTCTGGGAAGCCTTGACCTGAAAGCGGCCGATTTCAAGCAAGCGCACAAGGATTACGAGGAGGCTCTCGCACTCCGCAACGAGTTGGGGGAGAAGGACACAATCACCATCACCCGCGTGGCGATCGCCGAATTAGCCATTGAGGAAGGCCATCCTGACGCGGCGGAAGGACCCGCCCGGGAAACTCGCGATGATTTTGAGAAAAGGCACAAAAGTGACAATCAGATTAGTGCCACCGTCGCGTTGGTTCGGGCTCTACTGGCGGAGGGCAAGAATGCTGATGCTTTCAAGGAAGTGGGGAAGACTGCTCCGATCGCTGCAAAAAGCCAGAACCTGAGTGTTCAGCTGGCATTTGCTACCGCCAGGGCGCGCGCCGAGGCCGTTTCCCAAGAAGTCGGAGCGGCCAAAACCCTCCTCAAAGAGGCCTTGGTCAAGGCAACCCGCTCAGGCTATGTCGGTGACCAACTGGAATCCCGTCTGGCATTTGAAGAAATAGATTTGAAGTCCGGAAAATCTGCGGCCTCCCGCGCGCGCCTCGATCAACTGCAGAAAGACGCCAAAGAGAAGGGATTCGATCTCATTGCGCACAAGGCGGCTGCGCTCTAAGAAGTAGCCCATTCGGGGAGGATTGACACCCGAACCATTGAGACGCATACTTTGCCCCAAATCTCTGCAAGCTCCCCCAAGCTTGCGTGGTGTTCTTCCGTCCTCTCTTGACTGACAGCTTTTCGGTGTCAGGAGATGTCTCGTTGCACAAGAAGTTGCCTCGGAGGAAGTGATGGCTGCCAAACTTGCAAAGTGCCTCGCACTTCTCGACCTGGTCATCGCATTAGCCGCGGGTGTTTTGGCGGCGCAAACAGCGCCGGCCCAGAACTTCATCACCGTCGATTATCCAAGTGGTACGGATAACACAGTTCGCCAGATCAATGTCCACGGGGAGATGGGCGGCCGATACGTCGACACTGATGGTGTTTATCACGGCTTTATCGTCCAGAACGGAGTGTTTACGAAAATTGATTTTCCTAGCTCTTTGGGGACTGCAATTTGGGGAATCAACGACAACGGTGATCTCGTGGGGCGCTACGCGGACGCGCAGGGGATCACTAACCACGGATTTCTGTTCAGCAACGGCGTGTTCACGACCATCGATCCACCGGGTACTATTCTGACGTACGCCGAGGGGATCAATAGTGTGGGTCAGATTGTGGGCTTTTTCACCGATGCCAAAGAGCACACACACGGCTTCCTTCTGAGCGCCGGCGTTTACAGTACCATTGACTTTCCCGAATCCATTTTTACTAACATTCTGAAGGTCGATAATGCGGGAGCCATAGTCGGTTATTACGACGACTCCAACGGAAATGAACACGGCTTTCTTCTCCAGAACGGAAAGTTCACTTCGTTCGACTATCCGGACGCCTTTCTCACTGACGGCTATGGCATTAACAATGGCGGCCAGATTGTTGGTGCCTACGAAGCCACCGCTACCTCTAACCCGTTGGGATTCGAAGACATCAATGGCACTTTTACGACCATCGACTTTCCCGCCGCTGTCGAGGGCTTGCTTGTCTATGATCTCAACGATGCCGGTCAGATAGCGGGTGAGTACGAGGACGATGCCGGAGTCAGCCATGGATTTGTTTCGGCCACAGGTCCGTTTGCGTATGTGGCCAATATAAACAGCAACACCGTCTCGATGATTGATATCCCTACTTCTTTACCGGTAAGCGCTATACCCGTGGGTTCTGGACCCTGGGGAGTTGCGGTCTCACCCGACCAGACGCAGGTTTACGTTAGCAACAATCACGGCAACAACGTGTCGGTGATCAATACAGCGAGCAACACCGTCGTGGCCACAATTCCGGTTCAATCGTCTCCCTTTGGCGTGGCTTTCACTCCGGACGGAACTTCGACCTATGTGGTGAACGGATCTTCCAACAGTGTTTCGGTAATCAACACGGCTTCTGAAACCGTGGTGGCCACGGTGCCGGTGCAGAGCAGTCCGGTTGGCGTGGCAATGGCGGTCACATCGGAGGGGACGTTCGCCTATGTGACGAATTCCGCCTCCAATACGGTCTCTGTGATCGCGGTGGGAAGCACCCCTAGGGTTGTGCACACCATTACTGTAGGCTCCGGGCCGCGTTGGCTGACTGTGAGTCCTAACAGCAGCCTGGCTTACGTCGAAAACGCGGGAAGCAACAACGTTTCGGTGATTTCTGTGGCCAGCAATACCGTGACGGCGACTATTCCGGTTGGAACGAGTCCATTCGGCGCCGCGTTTACGCCAGACGGCAGCACGGCTTATGTAGTGAACAGCGCTTCCGATACGGTTTCAGTGATCGACACCGCCTCCTCCAGCGTCGTAGCT
This sequence comes from Verrucomicrobiia bacterium, assembly GCA_035484995.1. Lineage (GTDB taxonomy): Bacteria > Acidobacteriota > Terriglobia > Terriglobales > Acidobacteriaceae > Sulfotelmatobacter. Next base: position 5,287 of record DATHOK010000161.1, read on the forward strand.
ACGGTTACCGGCTTCGACAATCCGGTTCATGTCGCGCTAACGGGGGACGGCGCTTCCGCCTACGTCACGAACCTGAACGCCAATGATGTTTCCATAATCGCAGCCGCAAGCAACACGATCACGAGCAAGGCAGCGGTTGGTTCGGCTCCGATCGGTGTCGCGATTGCCTCACTCCCGCCCACGGAGCTGCAAATCACGCAGCCGTTGAGCCCGACTCTGCCCAATGTGTTTAACTTCGGAACGAACAGTTTTACGGTGCAGTATCCACCGGGCACGAGTTTCTCCAATGTGAACATGACCGTTACCCAGGTCGAGATTACACAGGGCCAATTCCAGCGGCGTGTTGCAGGCACTCAATTTGCCAATGCCACGTGTATTGTCTACGCGGGCGCGGGAGGCAACTGCATGGACGATCAGGTGACGTGTTCGGAAAGTGGCGGCCCGATCACCTGCCCGAGTGAGCCCACGCCCACCATCGCAGTGCAGACCGACTTCAGTACTTCCCAAGCGATCGTCAATCCCGGCTATCTCACCACTCCCATCGGCGAAAATGAGTGGAAAAACATCTTCACGGGATTCAGTGATCCCAGAGTAAAGGCGAAAACCACTGGGTTTTCGGAATTTGTAGCGATTGATCTGGGTGCGACGAACTCACAGGGGGCGGGACTTATGACCTTCTTGGCGCCGCTCCGGACGACCGACCCTCGGGTGTTCAGCGCGGGCGCTGCGGTTCCCATAACGTTCCAGCTCACGTCTATTGCAAATCCTACAAAACCTATTACGGACGCCGTTGCCAACCTAACGATTGTAATGGTGAGCAATGCGACTGGGACTCCGGAGTCCACAGTAGTACTGGCTGCGGACAATGCTTTCACATACCGGAGGGGAATCGGCTATACGCATCAAGTCAACACGGATGGATACGCGCCCGGGCAGTACGTCTTGACAGTGTATGGAAACGCGTTTGCAGCACAGGAAGTCCAATTCACCATCAAAGGGAGAGTCGCTACGACTTGCGCCATCAATTCCTCGTCGAATCAGTTCTCTGCAGGCCAGCACACCACCTTCACGGCGCGTGTAATTGTTCCGTCAACAACTGGGACACCGACAGGAACCATTACGTTCGTTGACAGTGCCAACTCGGACTTCGTCTTGGGGACGGCACCGTTGGTTGGGGGTAGGGCGTCGATCAAGGCTGTGCTGCAGGCACCACCGCCACGGCAGTGGATAGGCGCCGTTTATTCTGGAGACAGCAACTTTGAGGGCTGCAAGTCGCCCTACATCCCAGAGGATTACGAGAACAATTAGAAGATTGTGTGATTGACGATTGTCAGAAGCTTCCGAAGTCCCATCCAACAGCGGTTCGGAAGGGGCCTGTAATGCTGGATTGTCTCTTCGGGAAGGCGGACCCCGCAAATGATCCCGGCTATTTTGGTCACAAGGAGTGCGGCGATCCTCAGCTTTGCAGCAACGGTATTGCTGCTCGGCTGCGGAGGCTGGTCTTCATCCACGACCGAAACATCGACCGGCCCTGGCACCACGGCACAGTCGACACACACCGTCAATCTCTCATGGGCCGCGAGCACGTCGTCGGACGTATCCGGCTATAACATCTATCGCGCCACTTACACAGACTCTTGCGGACCCTTCTCCAAACTCAACTACACGCTGAACACCAGCACCTTATATACGGATTCGGAAGTCACGGACGGCGCCTCCTATTGCTACGCCGCTACCACTGTAAATACGAGGAACGAAGAGAGCAGCTATTCGAACATCGCAATCGACGTTCAGATCCCTTCGCCGTAATGGCAGAATTCCTCGCCGGATTTCCTGCGACGCGCGGTCACATCGGAATCTGTTCGAAGACTGCGTCATATGGTCCGCGAGCTGCATCGCGTCGGCGGTTCGTCGGAGAGTTTGTAAATTTCCGAATCCGGGCATTATTGCTGCTAATCCAACTGTTAAAATGCGAGAATCTCACATTCCTTCGTTGCCGCAAGCCTCAGCGGCGGCTGCATCTGGTGGGAGGTGACCCGGTATGAGCGAGAAGGCAAGTTCCAAGGCGATCCCAGACGTGCCTCAAGAAGACCCGCCTCAAGAAGACGTCCCCAAAGCTGTCTCGAGGCGCAACTTCATCAAGGGCGTCATCACGAGCGGTGTGGCCGTCTCTTCCGCGGGCTACCTGTTTCGCGCTTCCTCTCTTCTGCATGGCCAGCAGTCGGCGCCGGGTGTAGGCGAGCGTCTGATTACGCTCAACGTCAATGGCCTACAGCGTCGCGTCGACGCGATGAAGCAGGAAACCTTGGCTTCGACGCTGCGTTACAAGCTGGGTCTGACTGGCACGAAGCTGGGATGCGACCGCGCTGAATGCGGATCTTGCACCGTGCTGGTCGACGATATTCCGTACTATGCGTGCTCGGTGCTAACCCACACGGTGCGTGGCCGAAAGGTTGTGACCATCGAAGGCGTGGCCAAAGCTGACGGGACTTTGCACCCGGTACAACAGGGCGTGATCGATGAACAGGGCTTTCAGTGTGCCTTTTGTATGCCCGGCTTCATTATGAGCACAGTTGGATATCTGAAAACCAATCCCAATCCTACACGCCAGGAATTGGCGCAGGGCATCTCGGGAAACCTATGCCGCTGCCAGGATTACGACAAGATTCTCACCGCGATGATGCGCGGCGCCGAGAATTTGCGGAGGTCCAATCTTGGATAACCAGAAAGCGGATAACAAGAGAGCCGTTGAGACTGCCAAGCCCACTGAGCGCCAGTACGGGGCCGGGTACAAGCTGATCGGCAAGAACTACCAGACCCCTGATCTATATGCGAAAGTGACCGGCCAGGCGAAATATGCCGAAGACTTTCGCGCGGAAGGCATGTTGTTTTGCAAACTGCTGCTTAGCCCAATGCCGCACGCCCGGGTAAAGCGCATCCACACGAACGCAGCGCTTGCCATGCCCGGGGTCAAAGCGATTCTCACCGCGAACGATCTTCCCGCGCCGGCCGACACCCTCACCGACAATGGGACGGTGATCAAAGCCAGCAAGTGGGGTGAACGCGGCCTCACCAATGAACCGGTTTATCAGGGAGAACCGATTCTTGCCGTCGCTGCGGTCGACGAACTTACGGCCGCGGAAGCCATCGAAAAAATTGAACTCGATCTTGAACCGCTGCCCTTCGTGACCGATCCACTCGGCACCTTGCGGCCGGGTGGTCCTAATCCCCGAACGGATGGCAATGTCTGGACTCGGCCCGCGGGACAAAATCCCGGCCCACCCGAGGTCACGGAACTCAAATGGACCAAAGCCGACTTCGAGGAAGAGAAGCACGGTCGTTTGCCAATGGGGAAGGCTCCCGACGAATGGTCGTATGGCGACGTCGATTCCGGCTTCAAGAATGCGGCGCTCGTTCTCGACGAGACTTTCGTGACGCCCGATACCAGCCATCAGACGCTCGAGACCCGCAGCGCGATGGCTTATTGGCAGAACGGCAAGGTCTACATTTATACGGGCACGCAAAGCACCGCACAAACGCTGCCCGCGATCGCGCGGTGGTTGAACATTAGTCCTGAGAATATTGTTTTTATCAGCGAGTACACGGGAGGCGGCTTCGGCAGCAAGATCACGGGCGGTGTGTCGATGATCATCCCTGCACTGCTGGCCAAGAAAACGAATGCTCCGGTAATGATGCGCATCAGCCGCGAGGAGGAGACCTTCATCGGACGAGCCCGTCCCAGTTTTCAGGGACGCATGAAAGTTGGTTTTTCCAAAGAAGGGCGCATTACAGCTCTGGACATGTTCGTGATTTGCGACAACGGTCCATACGACGCAGTGGGTGATGCGCCTTCGTCGGGCCGCATCGTCTCTTTGTTGTACCAGCCACTAGCGATGCGCTGGCGTGGCGTGACGGTGCTGACGAATACACCGCCCCGCAGTGCTCAAAGTTCCCCGGGTGGGCTGCAGGGGATTGTCATCATCGAGCCCATCATCGCGAAAGCCGCGCGCAAGCTCGGCGTTGACCAAGTGGCGATTCGCCGCGTCAACTGCCCGGAAGGAAAAGCGCCGTTCGGACCAGCGGTACAAGGAAAACGGCAATACGCGACGAGTGCCTTCCTCAAGGAAGCGCTCGACCGCGGCGCGGAGCAATTCAGGTGGAGCGAGCGGGTGGCGCGCACTCCGAAAAGGATGGGCACGAAAGTTCGAGGCGTCGGCGTATCGCTAAGCTGCTACGTTGGCGGCACTATTGGATTCGACGGGCTTCTCGTTATCAAACCGGATGGCCGAATCGCTTTCCAGTCTGGAATCGGCAATCTGGGAACGGAATCGGTGATCGACGTGCACCGCGCGGGCGCAGAGGTTCTCGGTGTGCCGTGGGAGAAATGCGACGTCGTGTGGGGGAACACAACAAAGAACCTTCCATTCACCTGCGTCTCCGGCGGCAGCCAGACGACGCACGCGATGACACGGGCCGCATACGCGACGGCGATGGACGCCAAGAAAAAGCTCCAGGAAATCGCAGCCAAGAAGCTCGGCGGCGAACCGGAACAATACGAAGTTGCCAACGAGCGTGTGTTCCGCAAGGGCGGTGGTGCCGGTATGACTTTGGCGCAAGCTGCGAAATATGCGATCCAAATGGGCGGCGTTTACGATGGCCACGAAGCTCCCGCCGATGTTCACAAATTGACGAAGGCGTCGGTGGCAGCGTTGGCGGGGCAAGGTCTGGTGGCAGCGGCCAAGGACAACTACCCACGCGACGGCTCGACATTTTCCTACGTTGCCAGCTTTGCCGAAATTGAAGTTGACATCGAAACCGGCAAGTACTACATCGTCGATTTTCTCGCTTCCGCCGATGTTGGCACGGTAATTCATCCGCGAGCGCTGGGCGGGCAGGTGCTCGGCCGTTCGGTCCTGGGCATCGGGCATGCCATCGGTCAGAAGTGGGTGTTCGATCCGCACTATGGCGAGATGGTTTCCAAGCGATTCCATCACAACAAACCGCCGACCATTCTCGATGTACCCGTCGACATGCAATGGAGCGCGCTAGACATTCCGGATCCGGAGACGCCGGTCGGAGCCCGCGGTGTCGGCGAACCGCCGGTTGCCGGCGGGTGTGCTTCCATTTTGAACGCGCTGTCGGATGCGCTTGGAGACGAGATCTTTCAGCGTGCGCCAGTAAACGCCGACACGATTCTGACGTCGCTCGAAGCAGGCCGCCCGATGCAGCATCCCTTGGTCGCCCACATTTGACGGCTCATATTTGAAGAAGACTTGTAAGGAGAGTTATGGCTGTCATACGAGACGTAATGCCAGCTTTCGAGCTGTATCAGCCGAGTTCCGTGGCTGATGCGCAGAAGCTACTCGAACAACACGGGCCCGACGCCTGGGTGCTGGCGGGAGGACTCGACAGCTTCGACTGGCTCAAGGATCGAATCCGGAAACCGAAGGTGGTGGTCGATCTGAGCGGAGTCGATGAACTGAGGGGAGTTCGCGCGACGTCCGATGGTATCGAGATCGGTGCGATGACCACGCTCACTGAAGTAGTGAATCATCCCATCGTCAAGCAGAAGTATGGTCTGCTAGCGGAGGCGGCCGAGGTGGTGGCATCGCCGCAAATCCGCAATCAGGGGACGCTTGGCGGCAATATTTCGCAGGACACGCGGTGCTGGTATTACCGTGGCGGCTGGCCATGCTATCGTGCCGGCGGTAACATCTGCTATGCAGATACGCCGGAGGGTCGCAACCGTGAGCATGCCATTCTGCACGCGGACCGCTGCGTGGCAGTGAATCCCTCCGACACGGCCCCGGCCCTGATTGCGCTGGATGCCAAGTTCGTCCTGCGCACGCCCCAGGGCGAGCGCGTGGTCGATGCCGAAGACTACTTCATCGGTCCTGAAATCGATATTACGCGGCTGCACATCTTGCAGCCGGGCGATCTGCTCACTGCCATTCGGATCCCCTCCGCCTGGGCGGGTGCGCAATTCTATTTTGAAAAAGTGCGAGACCGCAATGTTTGGGACTTCCCGCTCCTCAACGTCGCCTCGGCCATGGTTCTATCTGGCAACACGATCGAGCGTATGCGAATCGCGGTGAACTGTGCCGCTGCCAGACCGCTAAGGCTGAAGGCAGTCGAAGATACAGTTCGTGGCCAGCCGCGGAATGCAGCAACTGGTGAGAGGGCGGGGAAGCTCTCCGTGCAAGGTGCGGTTCCACTGCAGTTCAACGCCTACAAAATCCCGCTGATGAGAAATCTGGTGAAACGCGCCATCAGCGGAGTCGAGGAGGCCACGTGGACTTCTTAGAATGGGCCACGAGTCCGTGGGGACAGAGCGTTCCCATCCATATTGCCTGGTTCCTGATCTGGGTTGCGTTGATCGCAGGGTTGCTCTTCCTCATCGTTCACGCCATCTACGTCACGTATTTCGCCAAGCCCAGGGTGTTCGCAGCAGATGATTCTTCCGCGGTATTGGCCAGCATACCCAAGCATGTTCCCCGGCACTCGCTGGTCGCACGGCTGTTTCACTGGATCATGGCAGCCTCTATGTTCACGCTGCTGTTTACCGCCTTCCTTCCGAAGGTAGGCGTCCAGTTTAATTGGGTGACCTATCATTGGATCGCCGGCGCCGTGTTAACCGTTTCCATCATCTTTCACATCATTCATGCTTCCTTCTGGCTGGATTTTTGGTCGATTTGGCCCGACAGAATCGATCTGGACGATGCACAGAAAAGGGTTCGCCGGTTCTTCGGAATGCCCGCTCCGCCGCCGCGAAAATTCGCCAAGTATCCGCTGGAGAACAAACTCTTCCACGGTGTCATTATCTTGTGCGGTTTGTCGGTAATCCTCACCGGCGTTTTCATGATGTCTCGCGTGCGTACGATCTTTTTCCCGCGGAATCCGTACCTGTTCAGCGATATGACCTGGGGCCTGATGTACGTGCTGCACGGATTGGCAGGCGTAGGATTGATTGCGCTAGTCATGATGCACGTCTACTTCGGGCTCCGGCCCGAGAAACGCGCGATCACGAAGTCGATGATCTTTGGCTGGATGGACCGCGACTTCTATCTGGAAGAGCACGATCCCGAGCGATGGAAGGTCGAGACCGTTTCATCCTCACCGACATCCAACCGCGTCGAAGGCCGAGGACTAACTGATGCTGGCTGACATCTGCGATCGTTCTGACGCGGTCGAAGAATGCTATGAGTTCCTTCTGGCATACGCAGCTCAGGGGCTACCGAGTGACCAGGGCAGCAAGTCGGGGGGACAAGTCCGTGAGTTCCTGCATCGCGCCGTAGAAGCCTTGACGGGGCTGCCGGAAGCCTGTGCGATGGCGGTCAAACAGGAGGGCCTCGAGCCCGCCGGGAAATATCTGGCGTTCGTTGCGGTTCTCGAGCGCGACTCTCGCGACTCCCTTGCTGCCATTGAAGTCGTTCTCGCTCAATCCGCGATCAGCTCCCAGTTGATTGACAATCTAAACGCCTCCATCCACCTGCGAGCGCTGCTCACCGACCTATTTCTTTTGGGTGAGATTCTGAAAAGGCGAAGCAACCCGGCGGTAGAGGCAGTCACGAGCGAAGGTGATTGATGCAACCCCCGGCCCTCCTGCTCTTTTCTTTTTACTGACGTGCACCCGCTTCACTGCGTTGACATATTCCACGAGTGGTCCTATACTCCGTCCGCTTCTGACGAACGGAAGACCTTTTGCGCGGAGCGCCTCATGCACGCTACTCTTTTCCAGAAGAGATTTGCAGTCGTGTCAGTCAGCTTCAGCATCGCATTGGCGATCCTGCTGAGCGCCTTTCCTCTGGCGACTTGCGCCCAGGACGTGCCGAAGTATCAAGTTGACCCGCTGTGGCCTCTGGAGCTGCCAAACAACTGGATCATCGGGCAAGTCGGGGGCTTAGCTGTGGATCGGCAGGACCACATCTGGGTTTTGCAACGACCTGGCTCGGACACGGTTGACGAACTCGGTGCTTCAGTTAAACCTCCGCGTTCTATGTGCTGCATCGCAGCGCCTCCGGTCCTTGAATTCGACACGCAAGGGCATTTGATCGCCTCCTGGGGCGGACCTGGCGAAGGATTTGATTGGCCTAAGATAGAACACGGAATTTATGTGGACCAGGATGACAACGTTTGGATTGGCGGGAACGGGCCGACCGACCGCCATGTCCTCAAGTTCAAGAGTGATGGACATTTTCTGCTGCAGATTGGTCACCCTTCGTCCGATCCGCCCAACAGCTTGCGCACAGATATATTGGGGCGCCCGGCTGGCATCGAGGTGGATTCGAGTGCACACGAGGTGTACATCGCCGATGGTTATATGAACAAGAGGGTGATTGTTTTCGACTCGGGCACCGGCGAGTTCAAGAGATTATGGGGAGCCTATGGAAACCCTCCGAATGATGCCGACCCAGGGCCATACGATCCGGCCGCACCCCGCGATCAGCAGTTTCGCAATCCGGTACACTGCGTCCACATTTCGCGAGAAGGGCTTGTCTATGTCTGCGATCGCGTCAACGACCGCATCCAGGTGTTCACCAAGCAAGGGAAATTCGTTAAGGAGTTCACTCTGCGTCCGGAAACACTGGGGATGGGTTCGGTATGGCAGTTCGCATTTTCGATCGACGAACGCCAAGAGTTTTTGTTGGTAGCTGATGGTGAAAACAACGTTATTTGGACTGTTCGGCGAGACGACGGGGCCGTTGAGGGCCAAACGGGGCATAACGGCCGCAATGCCGGGCAGTTCCATTGGCTTCACCAGCTGGTTTCGGATTCTCGCGGCGATCTCTATACAGGGGAAGTTGACACTGGCAAAAGGCTTCAGAAATTTATTCTGACGAACCGTGGGAAATCTCAGAAGTGAAATGCAATCTCATGCCGCTTTTAGTTCATCAGCCCCTTTTGCCTGGTTTTTATTGCCGCTTCGTCTTGGGAATAGCCGTTCTGGGTTTCGTAATCCCATTGTCAATGGCGGCGGAGTCTCCGAACCAGCGTCTCACGCCGGTGGACGTTCTTTCAGTCATGGAACGCGTGGCGGATTGGCAGCTCGCGCATCCTTCCGTGCACTCCTCAACGGAATGGACACAGAGCGCCGGAGACGTTGGGATGATGGCGCTGTCTGGCATCTCCGGTAACCCGAAATATCGCGACGCCCTGCTGGCGATTGGCGAAGCGAACGGCTGGAAGCCTGGCCCCCGCATGTATCATGCCGACGATTTGGCCATAGGTCAGGCGTACGCAGGTCTCTACTCTCTTTACCGTGACCCAAAAATGATTGCGCCCTTGCGGGCGCGGCTCGATGCTATTCTCTCCGCGCCGTCGGCAGTTCAAA
>DATHOK010000162.1:0-3985 GCA_035484995.1 Verrucomicrobiia bacterium
GTCGACAGGACTTTTCGGGATTTGCGAGCAATGTCGTTAAAGCGGCACCGGAAAGGTCAGTCCGCGACCAGATTCTTCGCCAGGAAATCGATGAACGTTCGCACACGCTGACTGGAGACGCTGCCTGCGGTGACAGCGTACAGATTGGCGTTGGAAGTCACGAACGTGTCGAGAGCGGTGACAAGTGCGCCAGAGGCAAGCTCCTTGCGGATATCCAAATCGTTTCGCAGGATGACGCCGTGGCCGTCGAGCGCCCATTGGCGAAGAACGCCGCCATCGTTGGCAACGCGATTGCCCGCAACACGAACCGTAACCGGTCGTCCCTCAACGGTGAAAGACCACGAAGAAAAGGTCGATCCAGGGCGCGGGTGGACGAGGCAATTATGCGCGGCCAGGTCATCTGGGTGATTGGGTGGAGCATGGTTTGCCCAATAGGATGGCGCGGCGCACACCACGCGGCGCCCTCGAAGCATCAGTCGAGCCTTGAGAGCCGAATCCGCCAAGGGGCCATTGCGGAGTGCCAGGTCAATGTCCTGCTCCACGAGATCGACGACACCATCGGACAAGTGCAGCGCAATTTGTACGGCGGGGTGTAAGTCGAGGAAGCGATCGATCAGCGGCGCTACTTCGGTCCGGCCAAAATCTTGCGTGGCCGTCATCCGGATTGGGCCGCGCAAGGGCCCATCCTGAACCCCGGCGATGGATGCGTCCCAGTCTGCCAAGAGCTTTCTAGCATCGGCGAGAAAACGTCGCCCTTCGAACGTGAAGCTCAATCTGCGGGTCGATCGCGTGATCAGACTAACACGCGCCTGCTCTTCCAACTGCTGAAGCGCGACCGTCACCGTTGAGGTCGAAACAGACACTTGGCGGGCGGCGGCTGAAAAGCTGCCGGTCTCAGCTATGGCTACGTACAGGCGGAGGGCTTCCAGGGTGTCCATTTCTCGCAAATCCCGAAAGGTCCAATCGAGAATAGCCTAATTATCGACGAGACAAATACAACCGATAATGACTTCAACAAGCAGGAGAAGCCCATGTCCACCTCATCGACGATAGCCGACAGCAGTGCCCCCTCTGCCAACCACACGATCATCCGTGTTGGCCTGATCGGCGTCGGAAACTGGGCTTTGAACGGCCCCGTTCGCGTGCTCAGCCTTATGCCGCAATATGAAATGGCGGCTGTCTACAGCCAGCGTCGCGACGCCGCGCAGTCTGCTGCGGACACCTTCGGTATCAGGCATGTCGTCGGATCGATCGATGAATTGGTTCGCCATCCAGACGTCGACATCGTCCTCGTGCTCACGACAGGTCCGCAGCACGAGGAAGCGGTACGCGCAGCGATCGCTGCGGGGAAGACCGTGTACTGCGAGTGGCCCTTGACGCCGGACTCGAAGACCTCGGCTGAACTGGTCGACCTTGCGGCAAAAGCTGGTGTGCAAACCATTCTCGGCACCCAACGCCGGTTCGCGCCAGGGCTGCGCTATCTGAAGGATCTTCTCGGCGATGGCTACGTCGGTCGTGTGCGCTCGGTCAGGATGCATGTGACGGTGAGCGGATTCGGCAAAAATCGCAGCAAGGCGCTTCGTTGGAGCGCCTTCCCCGAAAATTTCATGGGCGTTACCTCAATTTTCGGCGCGCACTTGATGGACCCGCTCTTCTCGATCGTAGGCCGTCCGACTGAGATCTCGGCCGTTTCTGTCAACCAGTGGCCGGAAATCACAATCGTCGAAACGGGCGAGAAGATCAGCACGAAGGTTCCGGATCAATTGCTGCTGCAAGGCATCCTCGCAAGCGGAGCCGTGTTCGCCGTTCATATCGAGGGCGGGAAGCATCATGGCACCGGCGTTCAGATCGATATCACGGGTGATGATGGTGACTTGCAGATCACCAACACCTCGGCGTTCGGGGACGTGGGCGAAGAATATAATCTATTCGGTGCCCGCGTAGCGGACACCAAGATGGCGCCACTCGCAGTGCCCGCATCGTACAACTGGTTGCCACCCTCTGATCTTCCTAGCGGCGTGCTGGAGCTCGCCGATCTCTTCGAGGTTCATGCCCGCGATCTCGCAAGCGGCTCGCGAACCGTGCCCAGCTTCGAGGACGCCCTCTTCATGCAGCGGCTGCTTGAACAGGCAGCGGTCTCGTCAGCCAGCGGACATCGCATCAAGCTTTAGACGCTGCCGCGGCCGGTCCTCCGCCTTGGGGCAAATCACACCGGCCGCGACCATCCTCCACCAACTGCCAGGTAACATTCGCGCCGCTCTGCGAGCAGGCGAACGATGATCGCTGGCGCTTTGAAGGCGAAATGTCATGCCAACCACCGCGAGAGTCGCCCGTATTCACGAATATGGTCCTCCCGAAGTCCTGAGGTTCGAGGACATCGTCGTGGGTGAGCCGGGCGACGATGAAGCATTGATCCGCAACACCGTCATAGGTCTCAACTTCGTCGACGTTTATTATCGTAGAGGTTCTCTTCCGGTCCCTGCCTTTCCAGCGATCATCGGCGACGAGGCCGCCGGGGTAGTCGAAGCCGTTGGCAAAAACGTCAAGAACGTCAGCGTGGGTGACCGCGTCGTCTATGGCGATATCGCATTTGGCGCCTACGCTACGGCCCGCTTGCATCCCGCAGACCGGCTTGTCCGCATTCCGGCAGGTGTTTCTGACGACCAGGCAGCTAGTGCCTTTCTAAAGGGGCTCACCGCTCGCTATCTGCTCAAAGAGGTGCTCGAGCTCCGACCCGGTGACACCGTTCTGTATCATGCAGCAGCGGGCGGTGTAGGCCAGATTTTCGTTCAATGGGCGAAAGCACTTGGCCTAAAGGTGATCGGCACAGTGTCCAGCGACGCTAAGGCGAAGCTTGCACGTCATGCCGGCTGCGACCACGTCATCAATTATTCCTCCGAAGACTTCGTCGCCGAAGCGCTCGCGTTCACCGCAGGCAATGGCGTGGCAGCTGTTTTCGACTCCGTCGGGGCGGACACGTTCCGTGGGTCGCTGGCAGTTCTCAGGCCGCGCGGAACGCTTGTGCAATTCGGGAAGGCGTCTGGGTTCCCGGAACCGGTGGACCCATTCGAGTTGGCACCACGCGCGCTTTATCTGACGTGGCCCATTCTCCCTCACTATACGTCCACTGCAGAAGATTTGGCGATCGCCGCAGCCGACCTATTCGACGCAATCGCGACGGGAATTCTCAAGGTCGATCCGAGCAATCTTTATCCGTTTAGCCAGCTAATCGAAGCTCACCATGATCTCGAAGAGCGCCGAACCACCGGCGCGGCAGTGCTGCGTGTGACGGCCGCCGGATCTCCCTTGATCAAATTTCATGCGCTGCAACGTCCGAAGACGCCCGCGGCCCCGATCCACGAAACAATGCTCAACTAAAGGAATATTGCGATGAATACTTCTGTGATTGAAGCGATCGAGCGCCAGAAAACCACCAACCTTTACGATGCGTCGAAAAGCATTCCCGACGATGAAATTCGTGAGCTGGTGCGCCTGGCGACATTCTCCCCGACCGCGTTCCACCTGCAGAATTGGCGCTTTATAGCGGTGCGGTCGCCGGAAGCCAAAGCAAGGCTGCGGGCGGTTGCGGCTGATCAGCCCAAGGTTACCGAAGCTGCCGTCACTTTCATCATGGTCGGTGAACTGGCCGTGGCTGACGTGATGGCTGATCGACTGGCGGGCTCGGTTGCGGCAGGTTTCATGCCTGTCGAGATGGTGCCGGGCTGGGAAGCCGTAGCAAAATCGCTTTACTTCGAGAAGCCTCAGACCCAGCGCGATGAGGCAATTCGATCGGCGACCTTTGGCGCAAGCGGACTGATTCACGCCGCGCAGGCGATGGGTCTGGGCACTACGCCGATGATCGGGTTTGATCCGGTCGGCGTGTCACGTGAGTTTAGTCTCAGCGATAATGAGGTCCCGGCACTCCTCGTTGCCGTCGGCTATCCGACGGAGGCGAATTGGCCGCAGAAGCCGCGTCGGCCGATTT
>DATHOK010000163.1:0-3403 GCA_035484995.1 Verrucomicrobiia bacterium
TGTCCGCTAATGACCCAAAGCGGACATTGACTTTTTCCAGCCCCGGCCGGCAATACGGGTCACATCAAAGACGAGCTTCACCGAAATAGTCGCGGTAGATTAGTGTTGGTTGGCCTATGGAGCGCCGAATAGTCCGCAGCACGGAGCAATATGGGATCTAACGTCTCGGGGAAGCGAAGCTTACGGACGGCTTGAACTGATGGATGAGACCCGGCGGTTGAGCGCACTAATCGGCGATATCTATGATGCCGCTCTGGACTCGTCGCTATGGCTCAGGGTGCTCGAAAACGCGGCAACATTCGTCGGCGGTCCGGCAGCGTCAGTGTATTCAAAAGGCGTCACCCACCGGAGCAGCCAAGTTTTCTATCAATATGGTCTCGATCCTGGTTATGTACGACTTTATGTCGACAAATATATAAAACTCGATCCGTCCACCAACAGCCAGATATTCGCCGATGTCGGAGATATTATCAGCACCAACAATTTCATAGCCTACGAGGAATTTCTCGAGACTCGATTCTATAAGGAGTGGGCTCGACCCCAACTTTTGGTGGACTCGGCTTCCGCCGTGCTGGAGAAGTCATCGACAGACGTGGCGATGTTCACCGTTTTTCGTCACAAGCGCGATGGTCTGGTGAACGACGAGATGCGACGGCGCATGCAGCTGTTGACGTCCCATGTCCGGCGGGCGGTACTTATCGGCAGATTGCTGGATCACGGAAAATCTGAAGCTGCTGAGCTTGCAGATACCTTTGATGGACTCAGCGCCGGCATGTTTCTCGTAGATGCAGCCGGACGCATTATTCACGCCAACGCCGCCGGTCGCATCCTTCTTTCCACGGGAGCTCTGACTGCTGTCGGCAACCGGCTTGGCGCCGACGACTCCGAAATCAACGGGCTGCTGCAAGACGCCTTCATGGCCGCCAGTTACGGTGACGGTGCGATCAACATCAAGGGCATCTCGCTGCCGCTGACTGCACACGACGGAGAGACCTATGTCGCCCATTTATTGCCCTTGACGTCGGGTGCGCGACGGCGCGCCAGCACGGGCTACTCGGCCACAGCTGCCGTTTTTGCCTATAGGGCTAAATTGGCGACGCCCTCGCCACCGGAGTTAGTCGCACGACGCTACAAGCTCACTCCTACTGAACTTCGAGTTATGCTCGCGATCGTCGAGGTCGGCGGGGTGTCCGAAGTAGCTGAGGCGCTCGGAATCTCTAATTCGACCGTCAAATCCCATCTCGCGCGCCTGTTTGAGAAGACCAGCACTCGCCGGCAAGCCGACCTCGTAAAATTGGTCGCGGCATTTGCCAATCCGCTACTCGACTGACCGAAGCAAGTTCCCTTTATCCTCCGATCGGAGGAAGCGATAATTTTTTCAGGCAGTAAAATTCGGGGAATGCACACAGCCAGCGAGGCTACGATGCGCATCGCCCTAATTCTGGTTCCCGCCGTCCTCGCCGCTCTATCACTGACCTCTGCGTTTCAATCACCGACGAAGCCCACGGACCGTCCTTCCAGCGTCACGAAGGCTACTTGGCTTCAAGCGGTCGCCGCAATCATGACAGCCGATCTCAACGCCGTCGTCGTGTTCTGTCTCATAGGCTTATTGCTCGCCCTCAACTTGATTCTTCGCTTTCCGGATTTTGGTGCGGTGATCGAGCAATACAACCAGTTCTGATTGGAAACTGCGGAGGAGGCATCCGTATGCGAAAGTTGTTTGACATTTGCACGCTTGCGGTCGCCGCCAGCGCTATGATGGCGCCCGCAGCCGAGGCGTCGATATCCAGGCCGATCACCTCCGGCACCGTCATCGGTAACTGCGGCGGGGATCTGCAGTTCGGAATACCGGGCACCTACGGCTGCACGATATGCAACGATAGCGGGACCAAATGCACAGACTACTTCTGCAATTTGAACCCCTTTAACGGGGAGCCCGGGGGCTGTAACGGGGTTTCTTTCATAGTCAAGCGAGGCCAGCCTTCGCCCAAAGCCACGCCGATGCAATTTTGGGCCCCCGGCTGGCTCACTCGGAACGTCACGCGATAGCCGCACGTGGGGCGCGGGGCGGTTCGCTGGCTGCCTTCGCTTTAAGTCGACGCGCTCCAACATCAACCCACGTGCCGACCTAGCGGCTTCGTGTCCGTTATTGGCCCTTAGCGGACGCGCCGTCTTATGACTTTCGCGGCAGCTTTCGGGGGTAAAGCGGACACGACTTCCGTCAGCTAACGCGGCAGCTCTTGACCCGAAGCGGACATCGGCAGCAACCGCTTGCGGGCCGCGTATAAAAGCGCTCTAATTCTGTCCTAGGGGAAAATGCAGGCTCCCCTATAGGCGGTTTCCGTCCAAGCTCTGCGCATCGCTCGATTGTTTCGAGGAGATTGCGCGTGGACAACGAAGCCCCATTCTCTTCCGCTCGACCCCCCAAAGTTGCGATCCTCTGGCGTGGCGATCACGTCGCACGGACAGCGGCAACGCCGCAGAATAATCGGTACTGTCATATCTTCGCGGAACTCCAATCGCTCGGTATCCATGCCGAGCCCGCCGTTTACGCCGACGACATGATCGATGAAGTCCGTCGGCAGCTTCTATCGGTCGATGGCGTGCTGGTGTGGGTTAATCCGCTCGACGACGGCTTAACGCGCGCGAAGCTCGATCCCCTTTTGCGTGAAGTGGCGTCGGAGGGGCCTTGGGTGAGTGCACATCCCGATGTGATCTTGAAAATGGGTGTCAAGGAAGTCTTGCACCGCACGAAATATCTCGGCTGGGGCACCGATACGCACCTTTATCGTACGTCCGTTGAATTGCGTGAGAGCTTTCCAGCGCGGCTTGGTGCGGGGGGCGTGCGAGTGCTCAAGCAAAATCGCGGCAATGCTGGACAAGGTGTCTGGAAAGTTGCGCAGGTGAAACGGTCTGGCAGCCCCTTTGTAATCGCCTTGGAAGCGCAGCGCGGCAGCGTGCCAGAAGAACTCCCGCTCGATACTTTTATGGCTCGCTGCAAAAAGTACTTCGCCGCCGACGGATGCATCGTCGATCAGCCCTTTCAGCCGCGCCTGCCTGACGGGATGATCCGTTGTTATATGGGCGCAGATAAGGTTGTGGGCTTCGGTCATCAATTCATCACGGCGTTGATAGAACCACCGCCCGAAGGGCCGAGTTCTGCGTCGGCGCAGCCGGGTCCGCGCATCATGTATGGCCCCGATGCTCCTGCCTTTGAGGTACTACGAACGAAAATGGAAACGGAGTGGACGCCGCAGATGATGGAAGTCCTGGAGATCGATGCCTCCTCGCTCCCCATCATCTGGGATGCCGACTTTCTCTACGGCCCGCGCACTGCCGCGGGTGCGGACACCTATGTGCTTTGCGAGATCAATGTCAGTTGCGTGTTCGCCATACCCGATGA
>DATHOK010000164.1:0-7496 GCA_035484995.1 Verrucomicrobiia bacterium
ATTGGGTCCCAAGCGCCGTACTAACGGCCCTCCCAACCAGAAGAAAAGAAGAACGGTCAGCGCGATCGCGGCGATACCGATGACCATCCCCAAATAAGAAGCGGCGCTGTCTACGTTAGCGGCGAGCGCCATGACCACGCCGATGGCTCCCGGCCCTGACATCAGCGGCATGGCCAGCGGGGTGAGCGAGATATCTTCCTTGCCCTGGGCCTCGTGGCTCTCCTCCGGCGTGATGCGCGCATGAGAAGTGACCATGCCCCACGCGGTGTTGGCGACGATCAGTCCTCCGGCAATTTTCAGGACGGGCAGCGAGATGCCGAAGAAATGCAGCACGAATCGGCCGAAAAACAGAAACGTAACCAGAATGACAAACACCCAGAGACCGGTCTTGAAAGCAGTGATCCGGCGATCTTTGTCGGTCCAGGACGACGTCATGCTGAAGAAGATTGGGACGCCGCCTGGAGGATCGACGATGGGAAACAGCGCCAGAAATGTTGCCGCCGCCGAGTGCGGCAACGTGCGCAGAAATTGCCCCAGAGCGTGGGTAGTCGGCGTCATGAAGTGAAGTCTACCGGTAACTCTCCAGCACCTTGGCCGCGCGCTCAAGCGCTGCCGTCAATACTGCCAACTGCTGCCGCGCCCGGTCGGCATCTCCCTTGTCGATCGCTTCATTCACTCCCGGAATCACCACTGCGGCGTACCCTGTATATTCTCCCGGAGCGTAAATCGCATGGCGAAACCAGGGACGGTGCGGCAGCCCCTCAGGCACAAGCAGGGCGCGCTCAGCGCCGCGCAGCGCCTGATTTAGCCGTGCTGGATCTCGCGGCGGATTCTTTTGCTTCGTTGAGATCTTCGCCCCCGCGTCCTGAAAATGTTTCGCTGCCGAGATCACCGCATTCAGATCGAGCCCATGCTGCCCGAATTTACTCTCGGCTCTTTTCCTGGCCTCATCAAGGTAAACGGCAATCTCTTTTCCATATTCTTCGTAGTCATAAGGCAGCACATCGGCATCGGCCATACGCAACGATTCCAGGCCAAAGACTCGCGCCATCTGCTGCTCGTAAACGAAATCCGGATCACCAAACTTTGTGAACCAGGCAAAGTTATCGAACACGGAGTGGTACACGCCATATGGGCCGCCGGAACTGATGTCGCCGGAAGGCACGCCCAGGTGCTGCTGGAACGCGCTGTAGTCGGAGCCGCTACCGAGGTCGCCGACCTGAACATCACCGTTGGCAGGGGCAGCGGGCCGGCGGCGCGATTCGCTGGTCGCCTCCCCGGGCGACTGAGGCTGATCAGACTTCTGCCACGCTTCATAGACGGTTCCACCTTTGGGGCTGGGAACGGCTTTGGTCACGTCACGCAAAAACTGCTTCAGGCTGGGAACGGCCGAGCCGCTGAACTTCGGCCCGGAGACTGCGACATCCATGTTGAAATATGCGGCGGCGCTGTTGAGTTCGGATTCATGCTGCTCGGCCCATTCGGTGGAACCGATCAGTCCTTCTTCCTCGCCATCCCAACTGCCGAAAATCATTGTGCGCTTCGGCTTCCAACCTGACTTCAACAACTCGCCCACTCCGTGCACGGTTTCAAGCATCGCCGCCGTGCCACTGTTCGGGTCGACCGCGCCATACACCCACGCGTCCCGGTGATTGCCTGCGACAACCCACTCGTCGGGGAACTCACTGCCGCGCACCCGGCCGGTCACATCCCAGAGCGTGCGAAACTGATAATCCTGTTTGAGGTGCATCTTCACGCGCACCGGTCCGGGTCCGACGTGGTAGGTGAAAGGAAGCGAACCCTGCCACTCGCGCGGCGAGTCGGGACCGCCGAGATGTTGAAGAATAGGCGCAGCATCGTGGTAGGAAAGCGGTGTCACCGGAATCTTGGGCATCTGCGCCGATTGCTCGGGAGAGATGCGCTTGCTGTCAGGCAACGTCGGCACCGATGCGACTCCCGGCGTCGTCGGGTCGCCTGGGAACTCGAACATGTATCCCACAGATCCGCGCTGCACGGCGGTATCGGGCCGCCACGGCCCATCGGGATACTTATCGCCACGCCGCCAGCCATCGTCGAATGGATCGGAGTAGATGATCACTCCTGCGGCGCCATGTTCCTGCGCGACGAATTCCTTCACCCCCCGGAAATTTTGGCCGTAGCGAACGAGGACAATCTTGCCGCGAACGTCGATGTTCAACTTCTGTAGCTTTTCGAAATCATCGGGCGTGCCGTAGTTGGCGTAGACCACGTCGGCCTCGGCATCTCCTGATGGCGACATGCCGTTGAAGGGCATTACTACGCGCGGATCGTTGTCGTAGGGATCGCCGTCAACGTGCTCGCGAGTGGGCCCGTGCATTTCGACTCCCGCGGGCGCGGTGATGTCGACGCTGATCTCTGAGGGATAGTTAAGCCACACTTTGTATTCCACGATCTCGGTTTCAAGACCTGCCGCGCGAAACTTATCTGCCACGTAATCGGCTGTGGCCTTGTCCTCGGGCGTACCGGCCATGTGCGGCGCCTGGGTCAGCGTGCGCAAATGCTCTTTCGCGAGGCTGGGATCAGGCACGGCAATAAAACGGGCCTCGGCGGCGTTTTCGGCAGTGGCATCGCGAAACCCGAAAATGAGTTGAGCACCGGGGGCAGGCTGCGGCCCGTGACCGCTGACAATGATCGGAAGACAGCAAAGCAGAACAACTGCCGAAAGAAGTACCGCCGAAAAGAATCGCATTGGGCACCTGTCGTGAAAGTAAGTAAGGTAACACAGCAGGGATAGAAGTATTTAGGCGAGGTGTCCGTGCGGGAAGTGAAAACACTTGCTAACGACTAGCGCACCTGTCCCGTCCCGATGATCTCGTATTTTGAAGAAGTGAGTTCTGCCAGGGCGAACGGCCCGCGGCAATGCAGTTTTTGCGTGCTGATGCCCATTTCGGCGCCGAAGCCGAACTCGGCGCCATCGGTGAACCGGGTTGAAGCGTTCCAGTACACCGCGGCAGAATCTACTCCGCGCAGGAACGTGCGGGCGTTCGATTCATCGCGCGTGATGATGGAATCGGAGTGGTTCGTGGAATAGCGGTTGATGTGGGCAATCGCATCGTCAACGCCTGCCACCACGCGAATCGCTATGCAGAGCCGCAGATATTCTTCATACCAGTCCTGCTCCGCGGCAGGCGCAATGTTCACTCCAGCGCCTAAGCTGCGGGATTTCCCGTCTCCACGAACTTCGACCCCGGATCCGATTAGCTTCTTGGTGACTCGCGGCACATATTCCGCCGCGATCCGCTCATGGACCAGCAACTTCTCGGCCGCGTTGCACACCGACGGGCGCTGCGTCTTGGCGTTGATCACGATTGCATCGGCCATGTCGAAGTCGGCGGATTCGTCGACGAAGATATGGCAGTTCCCTGGCCCGGTTTCGATGACGGGCACGAGGGAATTCTCAGTGACGAATGCGATCAGCTCAACGCCGCCGCGCGGAATGATGACATCCACGAGTCCTCGCGCTTTTATGAGTTCCTGGACCGACTGGCGCGTGCTCGAATCGAGCAGTTCGATTGCGCCTTCCGGCAGTCCTGGCACGGCGACTAGAATTTCGGCCAGCCGTTGATTGGTGCGCGCCGCTTCTTTGCCGCCGCGCAGAACAATTGCGTTACCGGTTTTCAGCGCGAGCACGGCGGTATCTACAGTGACGTTCGGGCGCGATTCATAAATGACTCCCACGACGCCCAGCGGCACGCGCACTTTGCGGATGCGCAGGCCGTTTGGGCGGGTCCACTCCGCTAGCGTTTCGCCAATTGGATCGGCCAGCGCCGCGACTTCGCGAACTCCCCGGGCGATCTCTTTGATCCGCGGTGGAGTCAAGAGCAAGCGATCGCGCATGGCGCCTTCTAGTCCGGAAGTTTTCACATCTTCGCGGTTGGCCGCGAGAATGGTTTGCGCACGAGTTTCAAGCGCATCTGCTATCGCCAGCAGCAGTGCGTTCTTCTCGGCGGTTGAGAGCAGTGCGAGGCGGGCACCGGCTGCGCGCGCCCGCAGCAGTTTTTCCTGCGTGGAAACCGAGTTGGCAACGGTGGTTGTCATCAGCCTTACTCTTAATTCGTCTCGCTCCTGCTCGTCTCACCCCTGCCGGGGAGGAAAATACGTTCCTATTTTGCGTTGCACGCCCAATGTGATCCCCTGCGGATGGCGGCCATTCACGATGGCCACGTGCACACCGCCTTCGCTCGCCAGCTTTGCGGCGCGCAGTTTCGAAATCATGCCTCCGCGTCCCAGCGCGCTCTTGCCGTTGCATTGCGCTTCCAGCGCAGGAGTCAGTTTGCGTACGACGCGCTGCAGCCTGGGTTTCTTGCGTCCGTTCGGAATAAGCAGTCCATCTACATTGGTCAACAGCAACAACCAGTCGGCTCTCACGGCGGTAGCAAGCAGCGCACTCAGCTCGTCGTTGTCGCCGAAAGCGCCTTCTAGTTCGCGGACGCTGACGCTGTCATTTTCATTCACAATCGGCACGACGCCCAGCGCCAGCAGCTCGGCGATCGCGTTCTGCAAATTGCGGTAGCGCACCGGCGAGGTGAAGTCGTCGCTCGAAAGCAGCAATTGCGCCACTATCTTCTTGCCGAAAAAGAGGCGCTCGTAGGTATGCATCAGCTGGCTTTGCCCGACGGCTGCGCAAGCCTGCATCCCGGGGACGCCGCTCGGCCGCTTTCTCAGCCCCAGTCCCGAAATGCCTGCGGCGATTGCGCCGGAAGTGACGATCAGATACTCATTCTTGTTGAGATCGAACTGGTCCACCATGGCGCGCAGCACGTTCGCGTCGATCTCGCCTCCGGGAGCGATGAGGCTAGTGCCGACTTTGATGACAATTCTCATGCAATCAAAACATTCCCAGCTTGTTAGACCCAGCTCGTTAGACCCAGCTCGTTAGACCCAGCTTAGTTAGACCGAGCTTAGTTGGAATGGTATCGCAACTTGACCGGGCTGCGATTTAAGATGGGTTCCAGGCAAGATCAAGAGCTTGCCGCCGACAGATCCCGATGCCAGCCTCCAATGCCACCAGCCGCTTCTCCGATCGCGTCGAGAACTACGTGCGCTACCGGCCGGGATATCCGCCGGAGGTTGTTCAGGAATTGCAGTCTGAATGCGGCTTGATAGCCAGTCATGTGGTTGCGGACATCGCGTCGGGCACCGGCATTTGGACTCGCCTGCTGCTGGAGAATGGCAATCCGGTCTTCGGCGTCGAACCGAATGCCGAGATGCGGCAAGCGGGCGAGCGTCTGCTGGCGGCGTTTCCGAAGTTCACAAGCATTGCTGGAACGGCGGAAGCAACCACTCTGGCAGATCGAAGTGTGGACTTCGTCACCGCGGCGCAGGCCGCGCACTGGTTCGACCGCGCAGGGGCACGACGCGAGTTCGTTCGCATCCTGAAGCCCGGCGGCTGGCTGGTGCTTTTGTGGAACGAGCGCCTGACCGATGCGACGGCTTTCTTGCGCGATTACGAACAGTTGCTTGTGACCTACGGCACTGACTATCAGGACATTCGCCATGAGCATACGACGTCGGCGGTCAACGAATTCTTCGATCCATCGCCATTTCAGGAAAGGACGTTTGCGATGCGGCAGGAGTTCGACTACGCGGGAGTGGAAGGCCGACTGCTGTCGTCGTCTTATGCGCCCGGGCCGGAGCATTCCAAGCATGCGCCCATGCTGCGCGAGCTGCGCGGCATCTTTGAGGCCAATGCGGTCGAGGGCCTGGTCGCGTTCGAATACAAGACGCGACTCTACTTCGGGCGGCTGCGGTGCGAGTAGAATCGCAAGTTCACATTTCCCTGAGTCTTTAAGTTTCTGAAGAACTTCCCTGGAGAACAATGCCCGACGAAAAATCTTTCCACATGACGCCAGAAGAATTCCGGCGCCACGGCCACGCCGTCGTGGACTGGATCGCCGACTATCACTCCCGCATCGAGTCGTTTCCGGTGCTCTCGCAGGTGAAGCCGGGAGAGATTCGCGCGTCGCTGCCGGCGAATGCTCCGGCGCGAGGCGAGCCGTTCGACGCGTTGCTGAAAGATGTTGAGAAGCTAATCTTGCCCGGCATCACGCACTGGCAGTCGCCGAATTTCTTTGCATACTTTCCAAGCAACGGTTCGGGGCCCGGAATTCTGGGCGATCTTATCTCTTCCGGGCTGGGGGTGCAGGGGATGCTTTGGTCGACCAGTCCGGCTTGCACGGAACTGGAAACGCATGTACTCGACTGGCTGGTGGCCATGCTCGGATTGCCGGAGAAGTTTCTGTCGTCGAATACGGGCGGGGGCGTCATCCAAGACACAGCTTCGAGTGCCGCTCTGTGCGCTCTGTTGGCAGCGCGCGAACGCGCTACGAACTACGCAAGCAACCAGAAAGGATGCGATGGACGAATTGTTGCTTACGCGTCTTCACAGACGCACTCATCGCTCGAAAAGGCGGCAATGATTGCGGGGATCGGCGTTTCCAATCTGCGCTTGATTGAAGTGGACGAAAACTTCGCCATGCGCGCCGACGCTCTCGCTCGCCAGATTGACGCTGACAAGCGCGCCGGGTTGGTTCCGTGTTTTGTTTGCGCTACAGTCGGTACTACGTCTTCAAACGGGATGGATCCGATCGCTCCGATCGCCGAAGTCTGCCGCCGGCACAATCTTTGGCTGCATGTCGATGCCGCCATGTCGGGAACCGCGGCGCTGTGCCCGGAGTTTCGCCATCTGCAGAATGGCGTCGAGTTCGCCGACAGTTACTGCTTCAATCCGCATAAGTGGATGTTCACCACTTTCGACTGTGATTGCTTCTGGGTCGCGGACCGCAAGGCGCTTATCCGGACGCTCAGCATTCTGCCCGAGTATCTGCGCAACCAGGCTACGGAATCGGGCGCGGTGATTGACTATCGCGACTGGCAGATTCCGCTCGGGCGTCGCTTCCGCTCGCTTAAGTTATGGTTTGTGATCCGGCACTACGGCGTGGAGGGCTTGCAGCATCACATTCGCCGCCACGTCGAACTGGCGCAGCAGTTTGCGCAGTGGGTGCGCAACGACTCTCGCTTTGAACTGGCCGCACCCGTGCCTTTGAATCTGATCTGCTTTCGCCACAAAGGCGGGGACGCGGCGAATCAGACAATCATGGAGCGTCTGAACCGCAGCGGAGACTTGTTTCTCACGCACACCAAGCTGAACGGGAAGTTCACACTGCGCCTCTGTGTCGGCCAGACCAAGACCGAGGCTCGGCATGTGGAGGAGGCTTGGAAGCGGATTTGCGAGGAGGCGGAGAAGGTTACGAATGCTGCGTAGCTCGGCACCAACGAAACGCGTTGGTTGAGGTGTCAGAGAAGCAGCGCCAGTTAGTCCGCCGGCATGGGCACGGGGCGCGCCACGGCAGGATGGGCTTTCGCCGCCGCTGATGTTTCCGGCGTTTCCAGCCACTTGCGAATTTCGGGCAGGACTTTCCGCGTCGCTATTTCTCCGGAGGTGATCAGTTCGCCGG
>DATHOK010000165.1:0-6110 GCA_035484995.1 Verrucomicrobiia bacterium
CATCTCACCCATGCTGCCCGCGGCCTGCCGCTACGTGCCGACCTGCTCCGAATATGCCATGGAGGCCGTCGAGCGTTACGGCGCCCTGCGCGGCGGATGGATGGCCTTCAACCGCGTCCTCCGCTGCCATCCCCTGGCCCGTTCCGGCTACGACCCGGTGGTGAAGCAAGCAAGTGGCGCAAACTGTGATTCAGTGTCCCTGAGGTAATTAAGGAAGACTTTGGCCGAATATCAAAATCCTCAACAAGAGCCCGGCTCCGAGCGCCGGCTCCTCATCGTCGTTGTTCTTACGTTCGTCGTCCTCGTCGTATCCCAGGCGTTGCTCAAGAAGTACGCGCCACCTCCGGCCGAGCCAGCGCAAAATAAAACCGCACAAACGCAGCCGGCAACCACACCGCCTCCGTCTGCTCCCGCGGCGATAATCCCCAAGCTTCCATCCTCCACGGTCACCAAGCAGGCTTCTGCCGAAACCGAAACCGTCATCGAGAACGACCTGTACAAAATTACCTTTACTAACCGCGGAGCCCAGGTCAAATCCTGGATCCTAAAAAAGTTCGATAACGACGCCCAGAACGGCCCGCTCGATCTCGTCAACGCCGCTGCCGCCCAAAAATTCGGTTACCCGCTCTCGCTGTGGACCTACGACGAGGCCCTGCGCAACCGTCTCACCTCCGCGCTCTATGTAGCATCGAATGAAGGCAATCTCACGGCCCCAGCCACGATCACCTTCGAATACGCCGATCAGGATCTCGTCGTCCGCAAAACTTTCCGTTTCGACCACACCTACGTCCTCAATGTAGAAACCTCCGTCCTCTACAAAGGCGCAGAAATCTTCGCCCCCCCGGCCTGGCCCGCCGGATTCGGCGATCAGGGGGGGGAGCTACCAGTTCCAGCGAGGCCCGGCAAGTACAATGCTGCAGCCTACGGCGCCTCCGGCATCGACTACCACAACGATGCTTCGACCGAGCGCAGCGGCTACATCTTCTTCCCGAACTATGTTACGCGTCTCCCCGTCAAGAGTGTCAGCGGCGGCAACACAATAAAAGGTCCATTCGAGTGGGCAGGTGCCGGTGATCAATATTTCACCGCCATCTTTATCCCCGACGATCCCAAGACGGTTGCCATGGTGACCCTGCGCAATGCCATGGACATCCCGCAGACGCCCGGCTTCAACCCCGTCGGCGCGGGCTCCAAAGACACTGCCAACGTTGATGTCTTGGGCGCCGCCGTTGGCAGCCTTCAAGGCCCAACCACCGAGCGCATGTATGTCGGCCCCAAAGAGCTCGCTGTACTCGACGCCGTCCCCGTCCCCACCATCAAGAACGACAGCCCCGACCTTCGCGGCATCGTCAACTTCGGCTGGTGGGGCATCCTGTCGCGCCCACTCTTCCTCTGGCTCAAGTGGACCTACAACCACATCGTCCACAACTGGGGATGGGCCATCGTCATTCAAACTTTCATCATCACCATCCTGCTGCTGCCTCTGCGCATCACGCAGATGAAGTCGATGCTGAAGATGCAGCGCATTCAGCCCCAGATCAAAAACATTCAGGAGAAATACAAGAAGTACAGCCTGCGTGATCCCCGCAAGGCAGCAATGAACGAAGAGATCAGCGCGCTCTATAAGAAGGAGAGCGTAAATCCCGCCGGCGGCTGTCTGCCTCTTCTAATCCAGTTCCCATTCCTGATCGCTTACTACAGAATGTTGGGAGTCGCTCTCGAACTCCGCCACGCCCACTGGCTCTGGATCACCGATCTATCCGCCTCCGACTGGGTTCTGCCTCTGTTGATGGTAGTCAGCATGGTCGTAATGCAGCGCATGACCCCGCAAGCCGGCATGGACCCGGCCCAGCAGAAAATGATGACCGTCATGATGCCCTTGATGATGGGCTTCATCTTCTTTAAGCTGGCCGCAGGCTTGAACCTGTATTACACCGAGAGCAACCTGATTTCGATTGCGCAACAGGCAGTCATGAACCGCACCAAGCTAGGCCGCGAAATGCGCGAAATGATGGAAAAACGCGCCCGCAAGAAAGAAAAATAGAGATTCACCCTGTGCACCCCTGTGTTCTCTGTGTTTAGGATTTTAAGGTTTTAGTCGTAGAAGCGAGAGCTGCCCTATGGATAAACTAGCCGCCGCCAACCGCATCAACGAATTCCTCCAATCCGTAGTCACCAACGGAGGACTCCACCTCAAATACCGCATAGTAGTAGACCCGCCAGCCCCCACCGACTGGGAGAAGCCCGAAATCTTCGTGGATTTCTCCGGCCCCGACTCAACCCTGCTCCTGGATCGCGGCGCCGAACTTCTCCGCGCGCTCGAACTCTTAGCCTTCGAGATCCTCCATCTACCTTCCGCCGAGCACGAAAAGATTTCTTTCGACTGCAAGAACCAGCGTTCCATTCGCCTCCAGGAACTTCGCATGGCCGCCAGCGTCGCCGCTGAAAAAGTTCGCCAAACCGGAACCCCGTTTCACTTCGCTCCCATGTCCTCGCGCGAGCGTCGCATCGTCCACCTCGCCCTGCGCGATCAAACCGACCTTCGCACCGAAAGCGACGGTGAAGGCTTCAACCGCTGCGTAGTCCTCTACCCCGCGGACTACAAGCCTGTAGCGAGCAAGCAAGCCCGTCGCACTCTCCCGTAGAGCACTCTTAATTGACGTTGTCATCCTGAGCGGAGCAAGTGCTTGCGCGCTTGGCGCAAGCACTTGTGCAGTCGAAGGATCCCGTACCCGCCGCCACCACCGCCAGCCTCGCAAGGAGTTTCTGCCACGGTTCTGTCTTGCGTCTGACCCACTCCCACAGGCAAAATAGATCGCACCACAGACTCCAGCCAGAGGCCCCATGCATCTAACGCGCCAAGCACTCATCCTGCTCTCGCTCCTCCTTCCAATGTTGACTCTATTCTCCGCTGCCCAAACCGCCCCACTCACTTACCCTCAACCCCGCCGCAGCGACCAGGTCGATGACTATCACGGCACCAAAGTCGCCGATCCCTACCGCTGGCTCGAGG
This sequence comes from Verrucomicrobiia bacterium, assembly GCA_035484995.1. Taxonomy (GTDB): domain Bacteria; phylum Acidobacteriota; class Terriglobia; order Terriglobales; family Acidobacteriaceae; genus Sulfotelmatobacter. The sequence goes on from DATHOK010000165.1 coordinate 3,014, forward strand.
ACACCGACTCCGCCGAAACTCATGCCTGGGTCGAGGCCGAAAACAAACTGACCTTCGGCTACCTCGATCAGATCCCCTACCGCCAGCCGATCCGCGACCGCCTCACCAAACTCTGGAACTACGAGCGCTTCTCCACTCCCAGCCAGCACGGCGGACGCTACTTCTTTCAGCACAACACCGGACTCCAACAACAGAATGTCCTCCTCGTCGCCGAGTCCCTCAACGCCGAGCCCCGCGTCCTGCTCGATCCCAACACGCTCTCTCCAGACGGCACTGTAGCTCTGGCGACTGAAGCCATCTCCGACGACGGCAAACTGATGGCCTACGCCATCGCCACTTCCGGCTCCGACTGGAACGAGTGGCACGTCCGCGACGTCGACACCGGAAAAGATCTCGCCGACGATCTCAAATGGGTAAAGTTCTCTGGCGCATCCTGGACCAAAGATAATCAAGGTTTCTTTTACAGCCGCTACGACGAACCCACCGGCGCGACCATGCGCGACACCAATTATTTTCAGAAGCTCTACTATCACCGCCTCGGCACCGCGCAATCCGAAGACAAACTGATCTACGAGCGCCCCGACAACAAAGAGATGTTGTTCAGCGGCGACGTTTCAGATGATGGCCACTATCTGATCATCACCGTCTCCGAAGGCACGTCGCCCAAGAACCGCCTCTATTACAAAGACCTCACTCAACCGGATTCCCAGGTAGTAAAGTTGCTCGACGATTTCGACGCGCTATACCGGTTCGTCGATAACGACGGCCCGGTCTTCTGGTTCCAGACCGATCTCGACGCTCCCCGCGGACGCCTCATCGCCGTCGATACCCGCCATCCCGAACGCACCAACTGGAAAACCGTGGTCCCCCAAAGTGTCGATAAGCTGGAGTTCTCGAACGTAGTCAACAATTCATTTCTCCTGGAATATCTGAAAGATGCCCGCGCCGAAGCGCGCATCTATGACTTGAGCGGCACGTTCCTACACAACGTGGATCTGCCCGGCATCGGCACCGCCGCAGGTTTCGGCGGCAAGCGCAAAGACAAAGAAACTTTCTACTCGTTCACCAGCTTCATCTCTCCCGCCACCGTCTATCGCTATGATCTCGAGGCCGCCAAGAGCGCCGTCTTCCGCCAGCCCAAAGTCGACTTCGATTCCAGCCTTTACGAAACCAAACAAGTCTTCTACGCCAGCAAAGACGGAACTCGCGTCCCCATGTTCCTGACCTACAAGAAAGGATTAAAGCTCGACGGACAAAATCCCGTCCTGCTCTACGCCTACGGCGGATTCGACATCTCTCTCACTCCAGCATTCTCCGTCCCGAATGTAGTGTGGCTGGAAATGGGAGGCGTCTACGCCCAGCCGAACCTGCGCGGCGGCGGCGAATACGGCGAAGAGTGGCATCAGGCAGGCATGAAACTGAAAAAACAAAATGTATTCGACGACTTCATCGCCGCCGCCGAATGGCTCATCGCGAACAAGTACACGTCCACGCCGAAGCTCGCCATTCGCGGCGGCAGCAACGGCGGCCTGCTCATCGGTGCCTGCATAACCCAGCGTCCCGACCTCTTCGGCGCAACCTTGCCCGAAGTCGGCGTCATGGACATGCTGCGCTTCCAGAAATTCACCATCGGCTGGGCCTGGACCTCCGACTACGGCTCCTCCGACGATCCCGAAGATTTCAAAGCCCTCTACGCCTACTCCCCGCTGCACAACCTGAAGCCGGGAACAAAATATCCCCCCACGTTAATCGCAACTTCCGACCACGACGACCGCGTAGTCCCCGGCCACAGTTTCAAATTCGCCGCCACCATGCAAGCCGATCAAGCCGGCCCAGCGCCAGTCTTAATTCGCATAGAGACAAAAGCCGGCCACGGCGCCGGCAAATCAATCACAAAGCTGATAGACGAAACCGCCGACACCTGGTCCTTCCTGGCTCACAACCTGGATATGAAGGTGAACCTGCAATAGACGCGGACGCGGACTCCACTCCCGAATTGTCATCCTGAGGCCCGCGCTTTTTGCGGGCGGAAGAGCCTGCCCCTGAGCCTGTCGAAGGGACCTATACAACCTGCCTGCGCCGCGACCGGTTCCGCCAGTTCTCAATAAGTGGAACCGCCGGTTTCCGTCAGCTGAAATTCCCCGCCGGTCAGTCCTGCCAAACCTGTTGAATTGGAGTAAAATCCCGGCCAAATGGAGGAACCCCTATGAAACACTTCACATTCTTCTTGCTTGCAGTCGCAACATTGGCCGGCCTTTTCGCCCTCATTGCCGCTGCACGAGCACACGCGGATGGAGAACCTGCCGCACCCTTCGTTACCGAAATTCCCAAGGGATATCGCGATTGGAGGTGGATCTCCTCGGCCCATGAAGCAGGCAAGCTCAACAGTTTAGGTGCAGTCTTGGCCAACGACACGGCGTTCAAAGCCTTCCGGGACGGAACGCTTCCGTATCCGGACGGCACAATCATCGCTGCTTTGCATTACCGCAACGTCCCGTCAGAGGAAAACAACAAAATCTTTGGCCAAGCCCAATCTTTCGTTCCCGGCGCCCCCACGAACATTCAGTTCATGGTTAAAGACTCAAAAAAGTACGCCGCAACCGGCGGCTGGGGCTTCGGTCACTTCGCGGACGGCAAACCCGGCGACGCGGCCTTTATGAAAAGCTGCTTCCCCTGCCACGAGAAGACCAAAGCGACCGACCTTGTCTTTACTCGTTATGCACCTTGACGCTGAGAAGTAGAGCAGGACGGCGTGAGATTGCCACACCGCCCAAATCGAGTAGTCTGGCCGACTTGTCATCCTGAGCGAAGTGGTTGGTTCGCGAAAGCGAACCAGCCACGCAGTCGAAGTGCCTGCCCTGAGCTTGCGGAAGGGACCTGTGCACCTGCCTGCGCGACCACCGGCTTTCCCAGCATTCCCGGTTACAACAGTTACTGTCGTAAGCCGCAGATCCGGCACGAGAATGGTGTAATTCCCAAAGGGAGTGCCCGAACCCATGCCTCGCTGTCCAGACTGCACGCGCGATCTTCCCCCTTTCCAAACACTCTGTTCAGAGTGCTACGAGGCGAGGTATGCCGAGGTAAGTCGCCCGAAGTC
>DATHOK010000166.1:0-23968 GCA_035484995.1 Verrucomicrobiia bacterium
TTGCAACTGCTCGAGGTAGCCGGCGCCGTTGGTGGGCAGCGTGTCGCGGCCGTCCATGAAGACATGCACGAAGACACGATCCACACCGTTCTGCTTGGCCATTTTCAGCAGGGCGTAGAGGTGAGCCTGCTGCGAATGCACGCCCCCATCTGAGACCAGGCCGAACAGATGCAATCGACGTTCGCCGACGCGCGCGTGCTTCATCGCCGCGAGCAGCACGGGATGCAAGAAGAATTCGCCGTTCTGGATCATCAGGTCGATGCGGGTGATGTCCATGTGCACGATGCGGCCCGCGCCAATATTGAGATGCCCGACTTCGCTGTTGCCCATCTGCCCCTCGGGCAGTCCAACAAAAGGTCCACTGGTGTGAATCAGCGTGTTCGGATAGTCGCGCAGAAGGCGGTCGTAGATGGGCTTGCGCGCCAGCGCGATTGCGTTTGCTTTGGTTTCGGCGCGATAACCCCAGCCATCGAGGATGATGAGTACCAGCGGTTTAGGACGAGGCATAAATGCGGCTTCCGGCTCCTGGCTCGTGGCAAGCTAACACACACGGATGCAGCTGTGCTTCCTTACTGCTTCGGCGACGCTGTCTTCTCCTCGGCCCGCTTGAGCAACGCGTCGACCTCCGCCTCAATCCGCGGATACACCGCCTTCATGGTTTCCGCACTCACCGCCGGTATCTCGTGGAGATACTTCTGCCCGGCTGGAGAAGAGAAAAAAGCCGAGAGCGCGTCGATCTCAGTTTTCGTAAAGTGTCGCTGATAGATCGGGATCATGTCGCTCAGCATCGCGTCCAGGGGGAAGTTCTTGAGAAGCTCCTCTGACTGCCTATCCATACTCGCGAGCTGGTCCGCAGTAATGTCCGGATGCCGTTTCTTAATCTCGTCGCGATTCAGAGTCCGCGCCTGCGCGAACACCTGTTGCATCATCTGCGCCATCTGCTCGCGGCTGGCCATGACATCGAAGAGCTTCTGGACGTCTTCATTGGAAGGTGCGTCCGGGGCGATTGACACCGTGGTCTGGGCGCCGGCGCACATGGAAAGAACGAAAAACCAAGCGGACAGCAACCATTTAAATCTCATGAACACTCCACGACTTCAAAGATAGATGCTTTCAGCCTTTGTAATTCAGTGCCTTCAGCCCCAGGAACCGAGCCGACGAACCCAACTCGGCTTCAATCCGCAGTAACTGGTTGTACTTCGAGACACGGTCCGTGCGCGAAGCTGATCCAGTCTTGATCTGGCCTGCACCAGTGGCGACGGCCAGATCGGCGATGAACGTATCTTCGGTTTCGCCGGAGCGATGCGAAATCACCGACGTATAGCCGTTGCGGCGCGCTAAATCAATCGCGTCGAGCGTTTCGCTGACCGTGCCGATCTGGTTCACCTTGATCAGAATTGAGTTGGCTACGCCCTTGTCGATTCCTTCCTGAAGGAACTGGACATTGGTCACAAACAAATCATCGCCGACCAACTGAATCTTGCCACCGAGTTCCTTGGTCAGGTTCTGCCAGCCATCCCAGTCGTCTTCCGATAAACCATCCTCCAGCGAAACGATGGGATAATCTTTTACCCACTTGGCCCAGAACCTCACCATGTCGTCCGAAGTCTTCGCTGACTTATCTGACTTCTTGAAGACGTATTTGCCGTCCTGATAGAACTCGCTGGCCGCGGGGTCGAGAGCGATGGCAATTTCGTCTCCAGGCTTGTAGCCGGCCTGCTGAATTGCTTCGAGCACCACTTCGATGGCCTCGACGTTTGATTTCACTGAGGGTGCAAATCCACCTTCATCGCCGACCGCGGTGTTGTAGCCGCGCTTCTTCAGCACACCCTTGAGCGTATGGAAAACTTCCACGCCCCAGCGCAACGCTTCCGAAAATGAAGGCGCGCCTACCGGCATCACCATGAATTCCTGGAAGTCGACATTGTTGTCGGCATGCGCTCCGCCGTTCAGGATGTTCATCATAGGCGTCGGCAAAGTGTTGGCCCCGGCGCCGCCCAGATAGCGGTAGAGCGGCAAGCCATATTCTGCCGCGGCCGCGCGCGCCGCCGCCATCGATACCGCCAGAATCGCATTCGCACCCAGACGGCTCTTGGTTTCCGTGCCGTCCAGTTCAAGCATTTTTTGGTCGAGCGCGCGCTGGTCTGCGGCGTCCCAGTTCGCCAGCCCGTCTGCAATTTCTCCGTTGACGTTCTCTACTGCTTTGAGCACACCTTTGCCCATGAAACGCGCGTTGTCCCCGTCGCGAAGTTCAACGGCTTCGTGCTCGCCGGTCGATGCGCCGCTGGGGACAATGGCCCGTCCCACCGCTCCTCCCACCAACTGAATTTCCGCTTCTACCGTAGGATTGCCGCGCGAATCCAGTACCTCGCGCCCGATGATTGCTCCAATATTCGTCATACCGCGCTTGCCATCCTTCGCCGAGATTTCTGAGTATGTGACACGAGAATCGTCATCCACGCGCACGGAATGCCTGGACCCGCCCGAGTTGAAGCTCAGGCGCCGGCCAGTTAAATAGCCCACGCCTGTATAGTCCTTGCCCATGCACTGATTCCGAAGCTCTTGATTATAGCGGAAGGAAGATTACCGTATGATGCGGTTCACAGGGCGGTCGTGTCCTAAACCACCCACAGGGCAGTGTTTTCGGCTCAGCAAGAAGTCGTGGTTGGCTTGTGAAAAGCGCGATGTGGCGGAGCCGGTTCGCGCTGCGAGACCCGGCTCCGCTAGTTCTCATGTACGGCTGTTTAGTTCTCGCCGCCCGATACGTTGCTGCCCCAAAGCACATTACTGCCCCAGAGCACGTTGCTACCCCAGAGTACATTCGAACCCCAGAGCACGTTCGATCCCCACAACACATTGCTGCCCCACACCGCGTCCGAGCCCCAGAGGACGTTGCTGCCCGACACGGCTGCGCTCGCAGTTGCGCTGGTTGACACCGTTGATGTGCCGGTTACGAACTGGGAAGCTCCCCAAACCTGAGTGTAGGACCATGTGGAAGATTTGTTCCATACCGCCGAAGGATCTGCCGTCATGGTCACTTCGTCGGTGGTCGAATTAAATGTGGTGACCGGCGACATTGCCGTCCCCGTTGCCACGGCGTTGCTGCTCAGAGCGGCTTCAATGTCCACATAGCCGGCGCCGATCGTGAACACGTCGTACTGATCGGTGTAGGTGATCCCCGTGGTTGGATCAGTGGTGCTGCTGAATTGAGGGAACGTCTTGTATGCCGTCAGCATCAGGCGAGCCTTCACCTGATCCGGAGTGAGCCTCGGGCTCTTCTGCAACAGATCAGCGACGACTCCGCTGACAATTCCCGTGGCCATGCTGGTCCCACTCAACGTGAAGTAGGTGGAAGAGATTGTGCTGCTTCCGCCTTTCACGTAGTAGCTGAAAGGAACCTGGTTACCGGGAAGCTCATTGTAGAGCGTGGAATTCTGCGCCTCCAGCGAGGTCAGCAGGTTGCCGGGCGCAACCAGATCAGGCTTCACGAAGGCGTCCACAACGGTGGGGCCTTTCGAGCTGTAACTGGCGATTTGGTCGTCGACACGCGTCGGCGTGCCCATGGGCTTCATCGCGCCCACGGTGATCACATAAGGATCGTTGCCCGGCGAGGTAACGGTGGCATAACCATCCGTCGTCTGGTAGCGACCGTTATTGCCGGCAGCCACGACCACCACAATTCCATTTTTCCAGGCCTGTTCCACCGCCTGGCATAGCGGGTCGAGTTTGTAGGTTTCGTATACGGCACGGCCCAGCGAAAGGTTGATCACACGGATGTTGTAAGTCGATTTGAGAGAGATCGCCTGGTTGATGGCAGCGATCACCTCGCTATCGGTGCCCGCGCCGTTCTGGTCGAGCACTCGCAGATTGATGATGCTTGCGCCGGGCGCAATCCCTTTGAAGGTCTTGCTGTAGGCAAGGCCGGTGGAACTGAGACCGTCGCCGGCGATCAGCCCTGCCACGTGGGTGCCGTGCCCGTATTGATCCTTAGCGCTCGAGTTTCCCGGCACGAATGACTGCTGATATACAACTCGCGAGATCGGGAGAATCCCGAGATCCAGATCCGGGTGATTGTTTACACCGCTGTCGATCAGCGCCACGCCAACGCCGGTCCCGACATAGTTCGACTGCCACGCGAAAGGTGCGTTCACGGCATAGGCGGCATTGCTAAGTGAAGACTGCAGTGGCCGGTCGGAACTGATGTAGACGACGTTTGAATGATTGGAGAGGCTCTGGATGCCATTGCCGTCGAGCTGCGCGACGATGCCGTTGATCAGCGGAAGCTCTCCTACGATCTTGCCTCCGAGCTTCAATACATCGTTCACCAGGCAATCCAGAAGGCCGAGCAACCCGGTGCAAGTCACCTGCGTTCCCGGCGCATACTGCACGATTACCTGCACCGGCTGGCTCGAAGTATTGCCTTGCAACTCCGGGGATAGTTTGGAGTTGTCGGCATAGGCCAAAGTTCCCGTGACGACAATCAGCAACAGCACAAAAAGTCTTTTCATATGCCCTCAGAGGCGGCGATTCGGCCGCCCATCAGGGGGAGTGATTCCGCAGGTAGAAGTGCAGGCGTAGGGCCAAAGCTGGCGGGGATCGTCGTTCCAAATCAATGAGTTAGGGGAGCCGAGTCGGCGACCCGCGGGACAGCCTGTCCCATGGACCGGGGGCGAGGACAACTTGTCCCATATAGCCAGACACGTTGCATCCACGGACGTGCCCTTGCCCCTGGATCTCAGCGCCAGTGAGTCGCACAAAACACGACGCAACTCACTGACTGGATTGAAGAACACCGTAGTAACCAGTGGAACTAGTTTTGGGCGGACATTGACGCGCACTTCAGCAAGAATCTAGAGGGACCCCCCAAAATGTCATGGGCACGTCAAATTGGCGCACGTGCGTTTATCGCCGGAATGGCGCTCGGGGCCCTCGCCTGCCTCGCCTTCGCGCTTTTTCACTGGCGGTCAACCGACCCGGTCAAGTTCGCCTGTTACCTGGCAGCAGCTCTTCTCGCGTCTTCATTCAAAGTAACTCTGCCCGGCATCGAAGGCACCCTTTCGATGAACTTCCTCTTCACGCTGATCGGCATTCTGGAAATGAGTTTGCCGGAGACGTTGCTGATTGGCCTGGTGAGCACGCTGGCGCAGTTCTACTGGCGTCCGGCGCGGAAGTCGAAGCCAGTCCAACTGTTGTTCAATCTGTCTCACGTGACGGTTTGCAGCGCAGCCGCGTACGGCGCGTACCAACTGGTTTCCGTCCATGTTCTTCACGGTCCCGGACCGCTCGCCTTGTTGGTCGCCGCGATCACTATTTTCATCTTCGGCACCGCGGCGATGTCAATCATCATCGGTCTGACCGAAGCCAAGCCAGTACCGAAGGTCTGGAGGGAAAGTTATCTCTGGTTATTTCCTTACTACCTGGTTGCAGCAGCCATTGCCGGGTTAGTCAGCTTCCTGAACCGTCACATCGGATGGCAGGCTTCTCTGCTGGTTCTGCCGCCGATCTACCTGCTGTACCGCTCGTATCGCCTTTACCTGGCGAAGCTGGACGCCGAAAAAGAGCACGCGGAGAAAGTTTCCAACCTCCATTTGCGAACCATCGAAGCTCTTGCCCTGGCCATTGAGGCCAAGGATCAAACCACCGGCGAGCACCTGCAACGAGTTCGCATCTATGCCCTGGAACTTGCGCGAGAACTGGGTTTGACCGAAGACGAAACCGAAGCTCTGAGGGCTGCAGCCGTTTTGCATGACATCGGCAAGCTTGCCGTTCCCGAACACATCATCTCCAAGCCGGGCAAGCTCACGCCGGAAGAATTCGAGAAGATGAAAATCCATCCCACGGTGGGAGCGGAGATTCTCGAGCAGGTAGACTTCCCATATCCGGTCGTGCCCATCGTGCGCGCCCATCACGAGAAATGGGACGGCAGCGGCTACCCCAGTGGCCTCGCCGGAGAGGCGATTCCGATCGGAGCCCGCATCCTCTCTGCCGTCGACTGCCTGGACGCTCTGGCCTCTGACCGTCAGTACCGTAGAGCCTTGCCGCTGCATGAGGCAATGGCCAAGGTTGCTTCCGAAGCCGGATCCGCTTTCGATCCGCGAGTAGTCGCAGTTCTGCAGCGTCGCTATGTCGAGTGGGAAAAGCTCGCGCGCCTGCAGCCTTTGCAAGTGCCGCCGAAACTTTCAACCGATATCAAGGTCGAGCGTGGCTTGGCGCCCGCCGCGGGCTTCGCGGACTCAACCGAAGCGCCCCAAACCACGCTGCCCGCGGCGGGTACTGCAGAACGTCTTGCCGCGGCGCGCCTGCAGGCGCAGACTCTCACCGGACTCGGCCACTCACTCGGCGGGTCGCTCACTCTCGATGACACCCTTTCGCTGCTTTCGGCGAGGCTGAAACGCCTGGTGCCTCATGACTCGATGGCGGTTTACCTTCGCCAGAACAATCTGCTGGCTGCGGAGTTTGTCAGCGGTGAGAACTTCCGGCTGTTTTCCTCTTTGCGAATTCCGCTCGGGGAAGGCTTGTCGGGCTGGGTAGCCCAAAATCACAAGCCCATTCTGAACGGCAATCCATCAGTGGAACCGGGATATCTCAACAATCCCACCCAATACAGCACCCTGCGTTCGGCCCTGGCGGTGCCGCTCGAAGGCAGCGCCGGCGTGGTTGCGGTACTGGCGCTCTACCGCGCTCGGGCGGACGCCTTTACCAGAGATGACCTTCAAGTGCTGGAAGCAATAGCCTCCAGCCTGGGAGCCGTTATCGAACAAGCCACCAGCCCCAAGGCCGCGGGAACCGCCGCCGGCGCCGACTGATCAAGCCGGCTTGCCCAACTGCATCCCGGCTCGAATTAGAACGCGCCCACCCTTATCTTCTGTGGTTCCCCGACGGGGCCGCATATTGTCCCGGCTATCTGCCTGGTCTAGAGTCAAAACAACAATCGGAAGATTTATGGGTTGGTATCCTGAGGAGGAGTTATGAAGAAGTGGACAGTTCTGCTCTGCGCGCTGCTGGCCTGCGCCTACATGAACATGAATACGATGGCTGCGGCCCAGGCCGCGGCGCCGGTGCCCGCTGGCACCGCCCTGATGGTGAGGCTCGAAACAACCCTCGCAACTTTCAGCAACAAGGCCGGTGACCGCTTCCAGGCGCGCTTGACTCAGGCCGTGGTGCTCAATGGCAAGACACTGATTCCTGCCGGAACCATGGTGGAAGGCCGCGTCACCAAAGTGGACGAACCGCGCCGCATTGCGGGCAAGCCGACCATCGGAATTCTGCCCGAGGCCCTTATCCTGCCGACCGGCGAACGATTCTTTCTCGATGCCACGCTGGTTGACACCAACGCCGGAAGCGGCACGGACGTCAACCAGGAAGGCGAGTTCAAAGGGTCCGGTCACGACCGCCGCGACCAGATAGAAACCGGCGGCGGTACGGCCGGTGGCATGTTGATCGGCGGCCTGATCGGCGGTCCTCCGGGAATCCTTATCGGCGGAGCAGTCGGCGCGGGCTCGACCGGCGTTCACTGGCTCACTAAACATCGCTCAGCCACGTTGATGGCAGGCACCGAACTCACACTCGAACTCAACCGGCCGCTGGCGATGACCACGGCAGTGGCCAGCGCGGGACAGTAAAACATACTCAGTTTTTCGACTGTGCCGGAAGCGAACGCTTCCGGCGTTCGACTTTTGGTCACGAGGTTACATTCCGGAATGCAACTCTGCCTCGCTCAACAATTGGAGTTCGATCCAACCCTCGACCGGCAGCGCGTCCACGGGCAGACGATTTTGCCAGAGGCTGAAGCGCAGCCGGAGTCGGCTGGTCGCTGCGATTGCTACGGTACCCGGCTTGCGCTCCCCTACCGTCTCGGCGCTTGAGCCCGGCACCGCCAGCAGCCAACTTAACGGCAAGCGGAATTCGAAGTTCCGCATCAGAGCCGCCTTGGCGGCCTCTTCATTCTGATTCGCAGAAATGCCGGAGCTGACACCGGAAGTCGCTGACGACGATTCCTCCAAGCCGTCGACCTTCCATCCTGTAAGCTTGCGATCTTGTATCTTGGCATCGAGCCTCAAGATGCGCCGCGCACGCGCCTCTCCATTTGCCCACGACTCCAGGTTCACGACCAGATCAAACTCCATATCTGGAACTGCTCCGGCGAAGTCCAATCTCCCGTAAACAAACTTGCTGTCGATTCCGGCATAAACGCAATCCAGCAGGAACTGTTTTCCGTGCATCGCCCCGGCGCGCTGGTCGGCGGTGTATATGGCAGCGCCCATCCACTCAAAGTAGCGAATCATGTCGCCCGTGACGCGAGGATGAATGTAGGCGGTCTGCGGAGTAAAGGCTGGCCGCACTTCGCCCGCCGTGATGGGCTGGGCCAGGTAATCCGGGGCAGGGGCTCCCAAGGCTTGATAAACATTCGAAAGATGTTTGCGGTAAAGCTCGTCAAAGTCGCGGTCGTTCGCTGAATGGTGCTCCGGTCCATACCACCAGTTCCAGTCGCTGCCCTCTGCAATCAGGATTTCTTCGAAAGCCAGCTTTCGCTGAGCTTCGCTCGCCTGCGCCGCATGGACGGCATAAAATTCGCGCGCATGATGGAGGTAATCCCAGGCGCGGTTGTCCTCGGGAGCGCCAATCCAGACATTGAAGTTCGCGTTGATCCACGAGCCCGGAACCAGAGAGGGCAAAGGCGCGATATTGCGATGGCGGGCAATCGCCTCCGAAACCGTAACCGGTTCCAAACCTGCCTCGTGTTGCAGCGCATCATAGAAGCGCCGCAGAAATTCCCGCCCTGATTTCGGATAATATTCCCAGGCATTTTCGCCATCGAGAATTACCGACACCACGGCATCACGACCCTGCGCCAGCACCGGCTTAGCAGCCTCTTTGATGTTGTGCAGCAGATGCCCGGCAGCATCCCCCGGATCCATCCCCGAATATACAAAACCGATCAGGTCCGAAATTGTGTGGTCGCGGAAGACCATGTGCATTGCGGTCTGGCCATTCTCATAGCGGTGGATGTTGTAGAGCCGCTCCGCCAGGGGCGCGGGCAGGCGGCCGTTGCCATCTCGCGCGAAGAACACGCCCGTGCTGCGGCCGAGCACGCCTTCGTCAGTGGCCATCCACTTGATGCCTAGACTGTGCGCAATCGCGAGTGTCTCTTCCGAAACGCTGCCTTCCGAGGGCCACACGCCCTGGGGGCGCACCCCGAACACCTGCTGATGAAGGTCGAGAGCGCGCACCAGTTGTTCACGCGCGTCTTCGGGATGACGAAACCGGTTTTGCGGCAACGGCAGCCCCGGCGAAGAAACCGCTCCCGCATTGGTGTCACAGACCAGGGGAAGAATCGGATGATAGAAAGGCGTCGCCGAGATCTCGATCGATCCTTTCTTCGCCGCGTCGGCATACGCTGGCAGAACCTTGCCCAGCAGTTCGCGTTCGCGCTTGATCACAAAAGCCTGATCTTCGAGCGAGTAGTTGCGCTCTTTCTTGATCAGCTCCGCAACGTCTTTGTCTTCCAGAAAGAATTCGTCGAACCACGCAATCTGCGACAGTACTTGCAGGTCGGTGAAGTGCCGCGGTTCGAAATACTTTTCCGCCTTTTCGGGAGCGTACCCGTGCTCGCGGAACAGTTCCCGCAGCTCCCAGTAGCGCGGATACCGCCCGATCACGTTCGCCGGGTTGGCCTGAAAAAGATACTGCAGTGCAAAGTGCCGCTCCTTCAGCGTCAAGTCCTTTGCCGGCTTTGCCGCCACCGTCAGAAACGGATCCTGCGCCGACCCTGCAACATAATCCTGAATCTGCGTGATCAGCGACGGCACTAGATTAAAGTTCTGGTGAACGTCAGGAAACTCGTCCAGCAGTTTCACCATGCCGTAATAGTCTTTTAGACCGTGCAGGCGCACCCAGGGCAGGCGATATTCGCCGGTTACCAGGTCCTTGTAGAAAGGCTGGTGCTGGTGCCAGAGAAAAATCAGACGCAGAGCAGGCATGGCTGGAAAACAAAGTCTAGCATGCGGGATTCGGTCTACTCGGATGTCTTTCCGGTACACTAGGAACTCGGAAATGCCCCAAACTCCCACTCCCGCCGCTGCTGAACGTGTAACGCTGCTCTCAGATCAGGATCTTTACCTGTTCAACGAAGGCAGCAACTATCGCATGGCTGAGACCATGGGCGCGCATCTGGTTTCGCGCAATGCACTCGACGGCGCCGTCTTCAGCGTGTGGGCCCCGAATGCGCGCCAGGTTTCGGTGATCGGCAGTTTTAACAACTGGCATCCCCAGTCCCATTTGCTCGCGCCGCGCGGCGCATCCGGCATCTGGGAAGGCTTCATCCCCGGCGTGACCAAAGGGGCGCTCTACAAATTTCACATCGAGTCACGGAGTCACGGTTATCAAGTCGACAAAGCGGACCCCCTCGGCATCTTGCACGAGAAGCCTCCCCGCACGGCTTCCGTGGTTTGGGATCTCGACTACCAGTGGGGTGATCGCGAGTGGATGGAGAAGCGTGCTGCCCGCAACTCCTTGCGCGCTCCGCAATCCATTTATGAAGTTCACCTCGGCTCCTGGATGCGCGTTCCCGAGGATCATAATCGTCCTCTAACTTATCGCGAGACCGCGCCGCGCCTCGCGGAATATGTCGAACGAATGGGCTTCACGCACGTCGAATTCCTGCCAGTGATGGAGCATCCCTTCTACGGATCCTGGGGATACCAGACCACCGGCTATTTCGCTCCCACCTCGCGCTACGGCACGCCGCAGGATTTCATGTACCTCGTCGATTACCTGCACCAGCACGGCATCGCCGTAATTCTCGACTGGGTGCCGTCGCACTTCCCTTCCGACGCCCACGGCCTGGCTTATTTCGACGGTACGCATCTGTATGAGCACGCCGATTCGCGGCAGGGTTTTCATCCTGACTGGAAGACGCACATCTTCAACTACGGACGCACCGAAGTGCGCAGCTTTCTCATGTCGAGCGCGATGTTCTGGCTCGACAAATACCACATCGACGGACTGCGCGTGGACGCGGTCGCTTCCATGCTCTATCTCGATTATTCACGCAAGCAGGGTGAGTGGATTCCCAACAAGTTCGGTGGCCGCGAGAACCTCGAGGCCATCGAATTTCTCCGCCGCTTCAATCAGGAAGCCTACAAAGAGCACCCCGACATTCAGACCATCGCGGAAGAGTCCACATCATGGCCGATGGTTTCGCGGCCGGTTTACCTCGGCGGCCTCGGCTTCGGCTTGAAGTGGGATATGGGATGGATGCACGACACGCTCGAGTATTTCAAGAACGATCCCATTCATCGCAAGTACCACCAGAACAAGCTCACTTTCCGAATGCTCTATTCGTTTCAGGAAAACTTCGTGCTGCCGCTGTCACACGACGAAGTTGTGCACGGCAAGGGATCGCTGATCGGCAAGATGCCCGGCGATGAGCGGCAGCGCTTCGCCAACCTCCGGCTGTTGTTCGCCTACATGTATGCCCAGCCGGGAAAGAAGTTGCTCTTCATGGGCGACGAGTTTGGCCAGGTCCGCGAGTGGGCGCACGACACCAGCCTTGAGTGGCACGTGCTTCAATATGCAACTCACAGCGGTTTGCAGAACTGGGTGGGACAATTGAACCGGGTTTACCGCAGCGAACCAGCTCTGCATCTTCTCGATACAAATCCCGCAGGCTTTGAGTGGGTCGATTGCAACGACAATCTCACCAGCACGATTTCGCTGCTGCGCAAGAGCGAATCTCCCAAAGACACGGTCCTCATAGTCTGTAACTTCACGCCGATCGTTCGTGTTGGCTATCGCGTGGGCGTTCCCGAAGGCAGCTACTGGCGCGAGATGCTGAATAGCGACGCTTTGGAATACGGCGGCACCGGCGTCGGGAATCTAGGCGGAGTGAATGCCGAAGACGAACCGGCCCACGGCCGCCCTCACTCGCTGAAACTCACGCTGCCGCCGCTGTCGGCGCTGTTTCTGAAGAGGGCCTAAACACGATAAAGAGCAACTCAATGAGTGTATAGAGATTTATCGCCAACCATGATTCGTGTGGCAGTCCTCGATATACAAACCGTCCCAATGAGCTTGGTCCCTCGAAACGATAGCCGTATACTTGCCCTCATCCCCGACCTGGGAGGTGTATGTATATGATGCACAGGCGAGAGCTAATAAAAGCCGCTCTCTGCACCTCGGGAGCTTTTCTACTCCTTGGCGAAAGCCCAATCCAAGCTTTCGCAAGTAGCACTCCTAAGAATGTTTTGGTTCTGGGAGGCACGTATTTCCTTGGCCCTGCCTTCGTCGAAGCTGCGCGGGGATGGGGTCATTCCGTCACCCTATTCAATCGCGGGGTGACCAATCCAGAGATGTTTCCCCACATAGAAAAGCTGCGGGGTTATCGTAGTCCGGCCACAGATGAGGAAGATCTCTCGGCCTTGGCGAAGAGGAGGTGGGACGCGGTGATTGACGTCTGGCCTCATGATCCGTCCGTGGTCGCATCAGCGGCCAAATTGCTGAAAGACCGCACCAAGCACTATTTGTACGTCTCTTCCATAGGGGCGTACGCAGATGATCAGCTGTCCCAACCCCATATCACGGAAGAGACTCCATTGGCACGGTGGAACGGCGATCAGAGTCCGTATGATCGGGGCAAAGCAGAAAGCGAACGTCAGTTGAATGCGATTATTGGCCGCAACCTTACGATTGTCCGGCCCTGTGGGATTAAGGGGGTTCGTGACGACACGCCAGGGGACGTGCTGAACTGGTTGCGGCGCCTGCAGCGCGGGACAAGGCACATTGCGCCAGGGGACGGCACCGATCATCTGACGATCGTCGATGTGAGAGACGTTTCCGAATTCCTTGTTTTGGCGATCGATCAGTCCATTTATGGCACCTTCAACCTGACGGGTCGACCGATGACCTTTCGCTACTTCATCGAACAATGTAAAGCTGTCACCCACTCCGATGCCGAGCTCGTCTGGATTCCGGGAGATTTTCTCCATCAGCACGGAATGGATGCCGAATACGCGCCGAACTGGCTCCGGAAGTTTCCTAACTGGCGGCCAGAGCCGTCGTTGAGGGGCTTCTTCCAAGTCTCTAGCGACAAGGCGTACGGCGTGGGCTGGCAAACGCGGCCCCTTCGCGACACGCTCATCGATACTCTGGAATATGTCGCGTCAGTTGATGGATATCAATGGAAGGACACGCTATCCCCAGAACAGGAAGCTGAACTGCTCGAACTCTGGGCTCACCGCCTACCTTCGCGCTGATCTGTGAATAAACAGTCTTTGAGCGCGACGGGTGCAAGGTTCAGAATTTGGCCCCTCGCAGCGACATCAGCCAGTTGAACCTTCTGCCGCACTTCCAACTGTTGTTAACAGGCGACGGAAGTATGTCTTTTACGCAACACATTGAAAACACAATTACTCTTAACTCCATATGAAACTGACTACGCCAGGAGAATACCAACGTGACGCCTCGGAGAAGTGCCGGGGTGGCCCGTTGGGGATCTGCCAAAAGGTACCGGGCCAGAGCGATAAGCGAGATTTACTCGTCTGCAACTATGAGGACTACGGAGCGGGCGCTATCAGCGTGATAGGTTTTGACGCCAATGGAAAGGTAAAAACAGAGTCAGTGCTCGTTCAGATTTGGACATTTCCCTTCAGGTCCCTCGAAAAACAAAAACATTGCTCATCTCTGCAAGCAGACGTAAAAAAAGTTTCTTTCCATTCTATTGAAATTTCGATTTTTCCGAATTCCTTTGATACCGATCCTCCGATCATCTGTGACGAGAGCGATTACACGACTTCTAAAATTTCCAATTCCAAGAAAGCTGAATCGATTGCGGTCTTTACCCGTAATGACGACAATTTCGTCCCAGATGAAAGAACCAAAGAACTCCTTTCGGAAGTTGAGAAGAATCGATGAGGAAACGTCAATTGTTGCAATCAGGCGTCGCTCCCAGGATTTTTCCACACCTCCCTTGTGACATCTGACCTTGTGCCGTCATCGAAATCGCGTAATCATGGTCGAGGCCGTGACGGTCGGGTGAACCCGCATCGTCGCGCCTCTAAGTCCTTTCTTTCGCGGATTTTAGTATCTAAGTTCTTTGACATCCGGATTTTGCAGAGAATTTCCTGCTAACGTGATGATTCCAGTGATGGGAGGGGGGAGGGGGATACCCCGATTCCAGCACGCAGAAGCGCAAAGTCGCAACCACCTAGCGACTCCGAAGTGACTTTATTTTGCGCAAAAAACGCACAGGAGGCGGAGCGCCCGTCAGCGGTTCAGTGGGTCTGGGTATTAGGTATTAGGTACTGGGTACTGGCAACTAGCTGCTCGTTCCCTACGCCTTAGCGCCCTTTTTCTTTTCCAGCGCAGCGTAGATTGCGGGGTCGGTGCAGACTTCGTAGTAAGTGCGGTCAGTCCATCCCTGGACAGAGAAGTCTTCCTTGATTCGCGGCACGCGGCTTTCGCGCACCACGATCTTCCGAAAAATATCGCGGTCAACCGGGACAGTACCGCTCGACAGCTTGTACTCTCCCTTATCCGATGCCATCGAAGGCGGCAGCTTTACAGTCAGCGGCACCAGCGAAATCTCCTGCTCGAGTTTCCGGAACGCGGCTTCGTTCATGCGAATACCGCCCAGGTTGAAGCTCACGATGGAGTCTTCGGCATTCGCCGACGGATCTGCCGCGGACTCTGCGCCTGCCGTCTGGAAGACATAGACGTGGAACGGTCCGGCCTGCGATTCCATCACCTTGCGGGCCTGCTTGTTGCAGGAAGAAAGGCGGTCACTCTGGTTCAGCGCTTCGGAAATCATGATCTGATGTTCGCCATCCATCAGATACAGCGGCGCCGACTCCTGCAGCGTGATGCCGACGCCCAACTCCAGTCCCGGCATGCCCGAGCGCTGCATCAGTTCGTTGTAGCCGCGCACGATCTCAATGATCTCGCGAGCCAGCACGCACGTCCGGCTCACGGCCAACCCAGGTTCGCCGGCACGCTCGAGGATTGCCAGGATGATGGCATCGCCTTCGAGGAAAACTTTCTGCGCTCCGTACTTGCTCAGCAGTTTGTTCACCGGATCGTAAAAGTTCAGGCTGAAGTACGAAGCCGGATTGAGCCCTTTCTCCATGAGAGTGCGCGTGAGCCGGGTCGAGTCGCGGACATCGGCCTTAAGCACCACGTGGCGCAGGACTCGGTCTTCCTCGGGCTGTTGCGGTTGCTCCTCGGGAAGGAGGAATTCGTAGAGCGTCCCGTTCATCCGGGAAAGTTCGCGCAGTTTTTCGGTGCTGACCAGGTTTACCGAGTCGAGCGCGGCGTTCAGCACTTCCAGCCGCTTCAGATCGCGGTGATAGTGAGAGAAATCCTGCAGAAACCGCGCTGCCACTTTGGCCCGCTCTGCGCCGCGGCAACTCGCAACTTTCGCTACCGCCGCATACAAGCTGGCAGGAGAAAGCTTGCCGTGTTCCTGAATCATGCGTTCCACGCGGTCGCACTCAGGACGCGAGATCAGCGCATTCTTCAGTTGTTGCGGATTAATTCGCGGGGCGTATTCATTGAGCAGCGGAACCGTGTGGTAAGAGGCGATCACATGCTCCATGACCTGTTCGTCTTCGAGCAGCCGCACCCACTGCGCCAACCGCTCCTGCTTCGAAACCCCTTCCGCCGAGGAATCATCCGGCGTTCCGGTGCCAACCAGGGCGCGGGCATTTTCCGGAGCGCACAGCCACGCACTAATGGTGTCGCTGCTGGTCTCTTCGCCGTAGATCGATCGCACGAAACCCCAGACCACGTCCTGCAAGCGCCCATAGCGGTCGGGATCGCGATCCCAATTGCCGAGCATCACATAATGTTCGGCGCACAAATAGTCGTCGCGGCCATCGTCGGAGAATGCCAGCCGGTTCACGAAGAGCCCATAACTGCCCAGGCCTGCACTGCCGGGTTCGTGCTTCGCGTCTGCAGAGTTCGATTCTGCAGTCTTCACTTCTCCGAAGAAGGACCGCCGGGTGCGCGCCAGCGTCTCTTTTTCGATCTCGCGCAGGGTCTCGAACAGATCCTGCCCCGTTTTGCGCAGGATGATTTTCTTGCGCACCTGGAAGCCGGCAACGCGCTCGCGATACTCCACCCCTTTGCCCTGCCGTATGCCGTCGTAAGTCTTCAGCAGAACGCGGCAGCGTTCGAGCACTTGCGCAAACTGCAGGTTCATCTCCATGCGGAGAAACTTGGTAACCGCCAGCCGGGCCAGCAGGTCGACGGAAATCTTTTCTTCCTTCTTGGCGCGATTCAGCGCCGCCAAATGCAGCTCCGCCAGCACTGGCTTCCAGTCAGTTTTTTCGGCGGGGCTGCGACTTTGGCTGGCCACGGCGCTTCGCATCCACGAAGGTCCCAGGTTCCGTTGCGGAGTTTCGGCCGCGAGCAGTCCTTCCAGCTCGCCGTGGCGCACGATCAACCGTGTGATCTGCGCCCGCGCCGCATCCACAAAACGCGGGCTCAGGACGACGTCGTGCCGCAGGTTGTCGACCCCGACCACCAGCCCTTCAAGAGCAAGCGATGGCGCAGCGGCAATCATCTCCGGCGGCGCCAGTTTCTCTGGCTCCTTGCCGAGGCGGAAGATGGGAAGTCGTGGCATTCGCGAATCGTCAGATTCTTGGAAGTTGCTGATTACACATGTACATATCGAGGCTAGCACGGGTGGCGGAGCGGCTAAAGTTACCGAGGTTATGGGGATTGTGCCGTCTTAGGTTGGCAAGTGCCGTGGAAAGCGCGAATTGTGTCAGAAGGGTCTTCCGTCGGGCATTCGTACTAGGCGCTGCTGCGCGATCACTACTGGCTCTTGATTCGCGCCGCTTCGAATTCATCGCCCTTCTGCCATCCTACGAGCTTGGTGAAGCTTGCCGCTTCCCAGCCGAGCGCGAAGCCGAATCGCGCCATCGCGCTATCGCCGACAAAATCCATCTCAGGATGGTATTCATCACTCGGCTGGTGATAACGCTTCTCGGTGTACTCTTTGTCCTGCGCCAGACCCCAGGCTTCGTCGTGCCCTTTGAACTTCATGCCTTCGTTGATCGAGAATGCGGGAATGCCGACGCGGGCCAGACTGAAATGATCGGAGCGGTAAAAATGTCCTGCTTCGGGGCGGGCGTCAGGACGAATGGCCAGCCGGAACTCTTTAGCCATCGCCTGCACCCACGGATAGAAGGTCGTGCGCTCCGCGCCTGAAACCTC
This sequence comes from Verrucomicrobiia bacterium, assembly GCA_035484995.1. Lineage (GTDB taxonomy): Bacteria > Acidobacteriota > Terriglobia > Terriglobales > Acidobacteriaceae > Sulfotelmatobacter. The sequence continues at coordinate 17,215 of DATHOK010000166.1, forward strand.
TACTTCCTCCGGTGCCCCCAGAGGCTGCACGTTGTCGTAGTTCAGGTCGAGCGCAATCTTTCCCGCTGGAACCGGCGGATGCTTTCCGAGATACTCCGAACCCAGCAGCCCCTGCTCCTCGGCCGTGACTGCTGCGAAAATGATTGACCTTCCCGGCCGGTCTTTGGCGACACTGAACGCCCGCGCCAATTCGAGGAGGATGCCGCAGCCCGTGGCGTTGTCGGCGGCGCCGTTGAAGATGTTGTCGCCCGGCATGTCGGGACGGATGCCAAAATGGTCGTAGTGCGCGGTGTACATCACCGCTTCGTCTCTCAGGTTGCGGTCAGCGCCCGGCAGCATCGCCACCACATTATTCGATTCGAAGTGACGCACAGTGCTCACCATGTGCGCCTTCAGCTTCGTTCCCATATTCACGGGATGAAATTCGCGCGTGCGCGCATCCGCCATCATCATTTCCAGATCCATGCCCGAAGCCGCAGCCAGCTTCTTAGCGACATCAAGCTGCACCCAAGACGCGACCTTCAGCACCGGTCCTTCCACCTTCAGATAAGACTTCTCGCCCGAATTCGAGTTCCGCACTACTTCCCAGGGATAACTTGCCATGTCTTCTTTGTGGATGAGAATCACGCCCACTGCGCCTTTGCGTGCCGCCTCTTCGTATTTGTAAGTCCAGCGGCCGTAGTAGGTGAGGGCTTTGCCTTTGAAAAACTTCGGATCATCCGAAGGCGGCTCGTTCACCAGCATGAGCAGGACTTTGCCGCGCACGTCTGCGCCTTTGTAATCGTCCCAGTTGTATTCCGGCGCTTCAATACCGTATCCCACGTAAACGATCTCGGCGTCCACATCAGACTGCGCTTGCTGAGTCTGATCGTAAGCAACGTACTCATCGAGTGGTTTCAGATTTATCGCAGCGCCTTGCTTCGGCACGAGCGAAAACTTGGCTTCGGGAAGCGTCGTGATTCCGACGAGAGGCACTTTCTGCAAGTAGGACCCGTTGTCACCCGCCGGCTTCAATCCATATTCCGCAAATTGTGTGGCTATGTATTCGGCGGCGAGGTCGCCGCCGCGCTGCCCCGTACCGCGGCCTTCCAGAAGATCGTGCGAGAGAAAGCGGACATGCCAGCGAATGTGTTCAGGATTGATGGTCTCCATCGCGGCAAATGCCGCGCCCGGCAAGCGCACCGAAACGGCCTCGCGCTTGGTCGCGACCGGTACTGGGACCGGAGGCGCACCGCCCTCCGCCCATACCAGCAGGCTTAGAGTGGCGATCACGCCGGCCAGAACACTTCTTCTCGCGAATGCTTGCATAGATCTGTCTTTCCCCCCGACGGAGCCCAGTATCGGCGCGGAGCAATCCCTATGGCTGGGAATTTGTCTATTGTTGTGACTGAGGGAATTGTAACGGACAGAAGGAGTTTCGCTGTAAGGGAGCAGCGCAAGCCCTCGCACGGCGGGTCAATGTCCCTTGGGTCCTCCGGGCAAGTTTCCGGCTGCACCTGCGATTGTGGCACCCTGTGTCCGGGCGTTCTCTGTAGTTTTCGTGTCGGTTACCCGTCCCGCGACCGCGGGATTAGTTTCTCGAGCTTCAACCGGCGCGGAAGTCACGCACGTCTTCCCCCGGCTTGAACACCGCCGCCGGCGCGATCTTCGCTGACTCGGCCATCTTACGGCTGATCTCTGTGAAGTCGGCCTTCACCCAGCCAACGCTGGAAATTTCAATCTTGCCGTCTTGCGCGATCCAGAAGATGCTCGGGACATTCGTCAACCCGTAGGCGTTCGACACGGGATAGGTATCTCTGTCGTCGAGCAGCACGGGAAAGGTTACGCCAAATTCCTTGGTGAAATCCGCTGTGTGCCGGGGATCGTCCTGCGAGACACCGATGAGCCTGACGCCCTGGTGCCCATACGTCCGCTCCAGCCGCTCCAGAAACGGAAACGCATACTGGCAGATGGGACACGAAACTTTGAAGAACGCCAGCACCACGGGCCCGTGCGCCAGCTCCTCGCGCAAAACGAAACGCCTGCCATCCATCGCTTTCAGTTCAAAGTCGGGCACCTTGGTGCCCGCGGTCAATGCCGCCATCGGTCGTCCTCCCAATTGTTCTTTCCGGATGTTTCGCAGCCAGCGCATCTGACCTCGCTCTGACCTGCTCTTATTTTAGATGATGCGTGCGCGGAAAAAGCAGTTACCATCGGCCATTTGCCGGTTGCCACGTTCGTTGATTTCGATCAGAGCTTTTCCGCCTTCCGCAGAATCTTGCGTGCCAGGCCCGTAAGGGCAACCTGCCTCAGACGCTCCACGGGGATCCATTTCCCAGCAACGCGCGATGGCGCGGCCCCTCGCCAAACGCGGACGGTGTAATCTGTGACCGTGATGGAATGGCGCAGGGTGAGAGAGGGACCACCCGCTCCGTTCGTGTTTGGCAGCTCGGGCAAATCCCACATTCCGGGCATTAGGGATGCATTTTTCGGCCGCCGAACCAGAAAAACCTCTCCATCCCGACGGTCCAAAGCATAATGAATCTCTCGTTTGTGCTGCCTCGCCGGCTTCGCCAGCGGCGGCATCTCTCCGCGTGCGACGCATAGTTCGATGACCGGACAGGTCAAGCATGTCGGTGCGCGCGGCGCGCACACGACTGCGCCCAACTCCATCATGGCCTGATTGAAATCGCCGGGGCGCTTGGCATCCAGAAGATAGTTAGCGGCCTTCCACAACTCTTCTCCGGCAAGCCGCTTCCCGGATACTCGCTGTAAGACGCGCTCGACGTTGCCATCGACCACGGCGGCCGGTTCGTCGAACGCGATGCTGGCAATTGCTGCGGCAGTGTAGCGTCCAATCCCTGGCAATGCCCGCCATCCTTCTGCGGTGGTGGGAAACTTTCCTCCGTACTCTCGCACCACGACTTTCGCCGCAGCGTGCAGCATGCGCGCGCGCCGGTAATATCCCAAACCGCTCCAGGCCGCCAGCACGCTCGGCTCTCGCGCCGCGGCTAGCTTCTCTACGGTGGGAAAACGCCGCAGAAATTCCTGATAGTGTTCGATCACCGCGGCAACCCGCGTCTGCTGCAGCATGATTTCGGAAAGCCATACCCGGTAGGGATCGCGGTTCGCGCGCCAGGGGAGATCGCGGCGATGGCGCTCGTACCAGGCGAGCAACCGCCGCCGGAATTTTCTTTGCTCGACCCTCGCGCGTGCGTCGAACTGCATATCCAAAAATCGTACTCCCGGCGGCGCCAACTTTCCGCGCAAGGTGCGATTCTAATTGATGGCCGTAGTGCCTTCCGTTGCTTTACCGTATGCGTGCCATTGACCCGCGCTCCCAAGCGCGAAATAATGGTCGAGCCTGGCATCCGCAACATTCGCGTGAGTTCATCCACGCCTAGCAGTATCGAGGAGCATCATGAACGACTTCAACCGCAAGGTGGAAGACGCATCGGCGCGTGTCGGCAAGACGGTCGCCGAGGCTGCCGAACGGATCGAGAAAGAGATCCCCGAGTTCATCAAATATCTGAACGACGAGGTTGTTCCTGCCGTGCGCCAGCACTCGACCAAGGCCCTGCGCACCGCGAGTGTCAAACTCATCGAACTGGCCGACTACCTGGAGCAGCAAAAAGAGCAACAAAAAGCTTCGCAGAAGTAAAGCTGCGTCCCGGCGCTTTCGTCCCTAACGCTGTGGTTCTCACTCTGCTGCTTACGATCCTGCTGTTGCTCGCGGGATGCAGTCATCCCAAGCAGGCGCGAGTGAATGTGCCGCCACCACCCGCCCCGACCGCCGAAACCTCTTCAACCGAATCGCCGGCCGCGTCACCTCCCGAAAGCACCGCAAAGAATAACCGACCGCTGGGAGCCGAGAGTAGCGACAAAGAAAGCAGTGTTGTTCTTGCGGAGCCGACGATTCCCGCGCACACCTTGCCGCTGGCTACCGAAATCGGACGCGCCAGTTGGTACGGTCCGCCGTATCACAACCGACGCGGATCAAATGGCGAAGTCTACAACATGAATGCCATGACCGCGGCACACCGCACGCTTCCTCTGGGGTCGATCGTGCGCGTCACAAATTTGAAGACTGGCCACACGGCGTTGGTGCGCATCACCGACCGCGGACCGTTCATTCGCGGCCGGGTTCTGGATTTATCGCTGGCCGCGGCGCGCAAGCTCGATGTCTACCTGCCCGGAATCGCGGAAGTAAAAGTAGAAGTGATGCAAACCCCGGCTCCGCTCGAAACCGGCGGAAAGTGGGCTGTACAGATTGGCGGATTCCCCGATGAAGACGAAGCCGCGAAGCTTGCCGACCACCTGACGCGCCGCTACCGCACGGCCAAGGTGCAACACTTCGCCAGCCCCGCAGGCGATTGGTGGGTGCGGGTGCGCGTTCTCGGCGACGATCGCGAGCGTGCTCAGGAAATGGTCGCGGAGACGGAAACGCCGGAGGGCGCGGTCTTTCTCGTAAGACTGGATTAAAAAAGTGGCCAGTGGCCAGTGATCAGTGATCGGTGGCCAGTTCGCTCAGGGCGCGCCGGATTGTTCTTTGAATTAGCCCGGTTCAGTGCCGGCTCAGCAGCGAGTTCGCACTGGCTGCTGACTACTGGCCACTCTCGCAATGCCGATGCTATCCTCAACCGAGAGTTTCGCATGACCAACCCTGCCAGCGACTGCCCTTTCTGCCGCATTCTCCGCGGCGAAATTCCCGCCAAGAAGGTTTACGAGGACGAGCACGTGTTGGCCTTTGAAGACATCAACCCGAAGGCTCCCACGCATGTGCTGATCATTCCCAAAAAACATTTTGCGGGATTGAAAGAGGCGCAGGCCGAAGACGCCGAAGTGATTGGCCGCTGCCACCTCGCGGCGGCTGAGATTGCGCGTCAGCGCAACATCGAGGAAGGATACCGCACCGTGCTGAACGTGGGTCCGGGAGCAGGGCAGTCGGTGTTTCATCTTCACGTCCACCTTTTGGGAGGACGTCATTTGAGCTGGCCTCCGGGGTAGGAGGGCAGTTCCCAGTCCTCAGTTCCGGTTTCTAGTTTCCCGCTTCCTACTGTACCGTCGGATTCTCGTCTTCCGAGGCTCCGTGGCGGCGCAGCAGTTGAGGCAGGTTCTGGGAGAAAGCGGACCGGGGCAGAACCATGTCGCAGCCCACCTCATGCGCCTTCTGTTTTAGATCGCCTTGCACGTGGGAGAGGAATCCGATGATCGAGGTTCCCTTCTTCAACTTCGCCTTCAGTTTGGGGATCAGCGTCAGCGGCTTAGCGTTGACGTTGTTGAGGTCAAAAATAATCAGCGAAGGCTTCTCTTCGCCGTTCTGTTGCATGCGATCAGCGAGGTCCTTGTCGTTCTTGGCGAACTCGACCTTGACGTTGAGCTTGCGCGCGGTCTCTTGAATCTTGGCGGCGAAGAACAGGTCGTCGACGAAGGCAAAGATGCGCGAGTTGGAATCCTCGCGCAACGCGGGCAGAGGCTCGGGATCGGCGGGCGCAAAAGGTGCGGCGAAGCCGGGACGCTGGCGGCGTGCTCCCTGGCCATTGTTGCCGTTGCCGGCCAAGGCAGCGCGATAGCTGTGGTCCATGGGCGCGGTGTAGATGCCATCCTGGTTGTGACGCGCCTGGCTCGGGCCCGCGGGGCGCGGCCCACGGGGATTGTTCGGGCGGCGTCCGCGACGCCGTCTATTTCTGCCTCCACCAGCGGAGGGTCTTCCTGGTCCTTGTCCCTGTCCAGATGATCCTGCGTTCATAGTCCTCTCAAACCTGCTGGGCCGGGTATTCGTCCCGGTGCAGGGCGGCAAAATCTCACGATGTCCGGTTCCCCATTGGGTTGCGGCAGGCTCTCACAGGGTTGGCGCGAAGCCACTGTTCTTGCGGGGCCTAACCACTTGCTCGGTCACACCACTCAGTCACATACGTCAACCATCAAGTTTCGCGATCACACGTTCGAGGGGGCACAGCCCACTTTTCATGCGGAACTGCGGGTTGGGCTGGAACGCAATCGCGATCGACCGCTCTCTGGTGATACAAACTCGCACTAACAAAAAAATCTAAATTTTGCGTATCGGTTATCCGTTATCGGAATCCGTCGCGCCGCCGGGAACGGCCTGGGACGCGGAAGGCCTACGCGGGAACGAGGCCAATGAGAACAAACCAATGGTACTCGCCCCAGGGCAAGCGCGCAAGGGGCAAACTGGCAGCCTTTTTGCACAGGAGGACATGGCTAGTCAGGTCTCCGGTTTTCGGGCTTTGGGTGTCGCGCCTCGGCAAGGGTAGAGCGAGTAAGGCCTCGCGCATGAAAAAGCGCTCCGCAGGGTGCGGAGCGCTTTCTGGCTTTGTGCCGTCTACTGCGTACCCACATTGAGAGTGATCGTAAGCGGCGACCCGTTGCCGGTGAGCGGGACCGGATTCGTGCCGCCAGTGGTAGCGTTGATGGTCACCACGTAGGACCCAGCAGGCGTTCCGGGATTCGTCGGCATCTTGGTGCCGCCACCGCCACTGCCGCCGCAAGAGCCCAGCCACAGCGTCGAGAAGCCAAGAACCACGATCAGGCTGAGCAGGCGCACCCTCCGAGTACGCGATCCTGCAGCAAAGACAATTCCGAACAAGCCAGGCAGCAGCATGGCGTAGAAGATGCGGCTGCCGCGCTCGAGCGGTGGACGCAGTTGCCCGGTAGTGGGAGGGGTGGTTACGAGATTGAGCGTGACCCCGGCCGCAGTGACGGACTGGCCGTTCGAGGGACTCCATTGGCAGGAGATTTCCGCCGTGGCCAAAGA
>DATHOK010000167.1:0-9730 GCA_035484995.1 Verrucomicrobiia bacterium
GGTTCGGGTAAGTCGACGCTGGTCAACGAACTGCTGAAGAAAGTGAGCGATCTGGAGTTTTCCATTTCCTACACGACGCGCGCTCCGCGCGGCAGCGAGACCAATGGAAGGCAGTATTATTTTGTCTCGCGCCCAGAATTCGAGAAGATGATTCGCGATGGGGAGTTTCTCGAGCACGCCGAAGTCTTTGGGAATTACTACGGGACCGCTCGCCGCTTCCTGCACGATGCCGAGAAAAATGGCCGTGACCTTCTGCTCGATATCGACGTGCAAGGCGCGGCGCAGATTCAACAGAAACTTCCCGACGCCACCAGCATTTTCATTCTGCCGCCGGATCGCAAGACGCTGGAAGAACGCTTGCGCAAGCGCAGCGAAGATCGCGAGGAAGTCATACAGCGCCGCCTGGTCACGGCGACTCGCGAGATCGAGAATTACGACCGTTACAACTACATTCTCGTCAACGACCAACTCGAGGACTCGATCAAAGCGTTGCGAGCGATTGTGCGTGGCGAGCGCCTGGTGCGCGCGGGACGGCCGCTATCCCCCGAGGAAGCCCAAACCGTGGCTCTCGCAGACCGCTGCCGCCTGGGCAATGTCCGGGACCGGTTGAAGCCGATTCTGGCCTCGTTTAAGCCGTCCGACGGTTCCGGGAAGGGTTAGTCCTCGGTAACCATATTAGAGGGTCGCCAGCCCCCGTTCGGTTGAGTTTCGTGGGAAAATAGTACGTAGGCTTTGGCGTTGCAGACAAACGAAGCGCAACAACTTTCGGCAATCAAAATCTGGGTCCCAGCAACAAGGGAGAGAATTTCATGAAATTGATCGAAGGCTTCGACAGCAACTATCGCTACATTCTGGTCGCCGCCCGGCGTGCCCGCCAACTACAGTCCGGAGCACCCCCGGTGGTTCAGACCAACTCCCGCAAACCTTGCCGCATTGCGCAGGACGAAATCCGCGCGGGCAAAGTGAAGTGGGAGATTCCCGAAACTCGCAGCGCGGCTGAGCAAGCCGCAGAGGTCCTGGAGAAGGCTTTCGGAGACGCCTAGGCGCGTTGGCGCCGAGACATTATGAAAGTTGCTCTTGGAGTGACGGGCGGCATCGCAGCCTACAAGGCGGCGGAGATTGTGCGCCTGCTACAAGACCGCGGCATTCGCGTGCAGGTCATCATGACGCGCGCGGCTCAGGAGTTTGTTCGACCACTCACTTTTGCGGCTCTCTCCGGCGAAAAGGTGATTACCGGCATGTTCTCGCCCGGCGAAGAGCACGCCGCCAATATCGATTCTGCCATTGAGCACATCGCTGTGGCGCAGTCGATTGACGCTTTGCTGGTCGTGCCTGCGACCGCAGACGTTCTGGCGCAGTTCGCCCAGGGCATCGCCAGCGACTTTCTCACCACCCTCTATCTCGCCACCACCGCGCCCGTCGTAGTGGCTCCAGCGATGAATGTGAACATGTGGAATCATCCGGCGACGCAGGCGAATCTTGAAATCCTTCGCCGGCGCGGGGTGAAGATCGTCGAACCCGGCTCAGGATATTTGGCCTGCGGCATGACTGGCTCCGGGAGGCTGGCGGAGAATGAAGTGATTGTGGCGGCAGCCCTCGAAGCGCTCGGCGCGTCACAGGATCTTGCCGGTGAAATGGTGTTGATCACCGCCGGGCCCACGCGGGAAAAGATCGACCCTGCTCGCTACCTGACCAACCGCTCCAGCGGACGAATGGGCTACGCCATGGCCGAAGCCGCACTACGCCGCGGCGCTCGTGTACTGCTGGTCAGCGGACCGACTGCGCTGACGCCGCCGGGGGCGGCTGAACTCACGCGTGTGGAATCGGCTGAGCAGATGCGCGATGCGGTGCTCGCTCTTCTGCCCCAGGCCACCATCGTGATCAAGACTGCTGCTGTCTCTGATTACCGCGCGAAGTCAGCGTCCTCGCAGAAAATAAAACGCAAAGGTCCGATCACTCTTGAACTCGAACCTACGGCGGACATTCTCCAGGAGATTTCTCTGCGCAGGCAGTCGCAGATTGTCGTTGGCTTTGCCGCGGAAACTGAGAACGTCCTCGAAAACGCCCGCCAGAAGCTCACCGCCAAGCACCTCGACGCCATCGTGGTCAATGATGTCTCGCGCGAAGGCATCGGATTCGACTCCGACCGCAACGAAGTGACCATCATCACCCACGACCAGGTCGTCGAAGTTCCAGAGACTACGAAGTGGGAAGTTGCGCAGCGTGTGCTCGATCAGGTTGTCCACCTGCTGCAGCGGCGCAAGACGCCGGTGAAAGCCTGAAGAAAGTCCCTCGCTGCGTTCGATAGCCCGCTAGCGTACAATTCCGACGAACTTCTCTTTTCTCTCAGGAGTGTGCGATGACCCAGAAAGTGATCGAAGTAATCGGAACATCGAAGGAAAGCTTTGCCAAGGCGGCAAAGAACGCCGTAACCGAAGCGGCTAAGACCGTCCGCAAAATTAAGTGGGCGCATGTGGACTCGTTCGACATGCAACTGGACGGAGGCAAGGTGCGGCTGTACCGGGCGACGACCAAGATTTATTTTGATGTGGAGAAGTAAGGTAGTGGCACGCACTCTTGACCTGGAATTGCGGCGCGCTCTTGCCGAACGCGTCCGCTACTGCCACGAGCTGGGTATTTACGATTTTTACCGGCGCGAAACGGCTTCGCTTGCCGTCGAGGCCGTTCCGGCATCCCTGCCTGCAACTCAGTCAGAACTGCGAGAGGAAATGTCCGCCAGAAAATCTGCCGTCGTCCCAGTCATCGCCGAAGACAATATTTTAGAGATCGTGCCGCCGAAGCCGGAGTATGGCGTGGGCGATCCGGTTGCGGCGCTCAAGCTGATTCGTGAAGATCTCGGCGATTGTACTCGCTGCAAACTGCACAAGCAGGGACGCAAGCAGATCGTGTTTGGCGTCGGCAATCCGCGCGCTGAGCTGATGTTCGTGGGCGAAGGCCCCGGCGCCGATGAAGACGCGCAGGGCGAGCCTTTCGTTGGGCGCGCGGGCCAGTTGCTCAACAACATGATCAAAGCGATGGGCCTGCGGCGCGAAGATGTTTACATCGCGAACGTGGTCAAATGCCGTCCGCCGGGCAACCGCACGCCGGAACCCGACGAGTGCGAAACCTGCTCTCCGTTTCTCATGCGTCAGATCGCGGTGATCAAGCCTAAAGTCGTGGTTGCTCTTGGTGCGACCGCAGCGAAGAACCTGCTGGCGATGAACTCATCTCTTGGCGAATTGCGCGGTCGTTTTTATGACTTCAAACCTGCAGGCGTACGCAGCAGCGATCCCTCGTGGCCGGGCGCACGCCTCGCCGTCACTTATCACCCCGCATACTTGCTGCGTGATCCGCGGCAGAAGGGCGAGACGTGGAAAGACTTGCAGATGGTGATGAAATATCTGGGCATCGAGCCGCCGAAGAAAACTGCCGAGTAGCGACGCCTTCTTGGAATAAATTGTCATCCTGAGCGTAGTGACTGCTTCGCAAAGCGAAGCAGTTACGAAGTCGAAGGATCCCTACCATCTTTACGGTCACGCGGTCGATGGGCGTTTCTGGTTTATCCTCAAATCAATGTCCGAGTATTGTGATGTAGCCCTGCCGGTGCCGCTCGACATGGCCTTCACCTACCGTGTGCCCGCCGAGGCCACTCCGGTGGTTGGCGGGCGCGTGCTTGTGCCTTTCCGTCAGCAGCGTCTCACTGGCATCGTGGTCGAACTGCACGACCGCAAGCCATCGGTCAAAGCGAAATCCATCCTCAGTGTGCTCGACATTGCACCGGTGCTCGATGAGCAACTGCTGCGCCTTGGCCGCTGGATCGCCGACTACTACCTCGCGCCTATTGGCGAAGTTTTCCGCACCATGTTGCCGCTGAACGCTGAATTCAAGCGTGCCGTCGCTTACCGCATCACGAAGGAAGGCCAGCTGGCGCTGCATCTGGCAGGTGTTTCGGGATCATCGGCGCGTTCACGCCGCACTCCGGAAGAACAGGCCGCGGAATTTCGTGTACTCGATCACCTGGCTGCGCAGGAGCTTGTCCCAGGAGAGCCTGTGCAAGTCCGTGAAGAACTCCTGCGATCCGCCACGCGGGTCTCCAAAATGATTCTGAGCGGAATGATACGAAAGAAGTGGCTGGTGCGGGAAGACGTTTCTGCCGTGCGCGACGCCACGCGTACCGTCAAGATCGCGATTCTCAAATCCGCCGACGGAAAACTCAACGCCAACCAACGACTGCTTGTTGAAACCCTGGCCGCGTCCGGTGGCCGGGTTCCAACAGCAACATTGCAGGCGCTCGAGATCCCACGAACGACGATAAGCACGCTGGTCAAGCGTGGCCTTGTCGAAATCATCGAGGAGCCTGCCGCTTTCGCCGTCTCGCGCAGCAAAGCGCGGCTGTCGCCCTTCGCTTTTGATCTGAATACAGCCCAGCAAGCGGCGCTGAATCGACTGCGCCAGGCGGTTGACGAGCGCAAATTCTCCGGCATCCTTCTCCACGGCGTCACCGGCTCCGGAAAGACCGCCGTCTACCTCGCTGGCATGCGGGCCGTACTCGAAGCCGGTCGCTCAGCCATTCTCCTCGTTCCTGAAATCGGCCTCACGCCTGCGGTTGCCGCCGATCTGCACCAGATCTTCGGCGATGAAGTTGCCATCCTGCACTCCGCGCTCTCCGACAAGGAGCGCGCACAGCAATGGCATCGCATCAAGAGTGGTGACGCGCGCATGGTCGTCGGCACTCGTTCAGCCGTCTTTGCCCCGGTTGCCGATCTTGCGCTGATCATCGTCGACGAAGAGCATGATTCCTCCTACAAGCAAGAGGAAACGCCACGCTATCACGCCCGCGACGTTGCCGTGATGCGCGCCAAGATGGCGAATGCTGCCGTAGTCCTCGGTTCAGCTACGCCGTCGCTGGAGTCGTATTTCAACGCCAGAAAGAATAAGTACACTCTGGTCGAGTTGCCCGACCGCGTGGAGCAGCGTCCTCTGCCCGAAGTCGAAATTATCGACATGCGGCAGGAATTTCAGGAGACCGGTCACGAGCAGGTAATCTCGCGCAAGCTGGCTGCGGAGATCAAAGAACGCTTCGACCGCAAGGAACAGGTGATGGTGCTGCTCAATCGCCGCGGATATTCTCCGGTGGCGCTATGCCGCACCTGCGGCAAAACTCTGGAATGCCAGAACTGCGCCATCGCACTTACCCACCACAAGCGCGAGCACAAAATGGTGTGCCACTACTGCGGCTACACTGCGCCCGTGCCAAAAGTCTGCGTGCATTGCGGCAGCGAATATGTGTATTTTCTCGGAACCGGCTCGGAAAAGCTGGAAGAACTGTTGCACGGCATGTTTCCGCAGGCACGCATTGCCCGTCTCGATCGCGACACGGTCAGGGGACATGAAGATTTCGAGCGCACGCTAAATGCACTTAGCGAAGGCGAACTCGATTTGCTCGTTGGCACCCAGATGATCGCCAAGGGCCATGACATTCACGGCGTCACCTTGGTCGGCGTGGTCGGCGCTGACAGCGCGCTCGGCCTGCCTGACTTCCGCGCCGCCGAGCGCACCTTCCAGTTGCTCACCCAGGTCGCGGGACGCGCCGGGCGCGGCCAGTCTCCCGGGAAAGTGATTCTGCAAACTTATTTTCAGGATCACTATGCCGTACAGTATGCGGCCCGCCACGACTTCGCCGGATTCTACGACAAAGAATTGCGCTTCCGCAGCTGGATGCACTATCCGCCATATTCCGCGCTGGCGAATGTGCTGATCCGTAGCAACAAGCTTGACGAAGCGCTCGAGTGGTCAGGCACGCTGGGAAAATGGTTTGAGCAAAACCGGCATGAAGGCGTGCGTGTGCTCGGTCCCGCAACCGCACCCATCATGCGACTGAAGCGTGACTACCGATATCACTTCGTGCTGAAATCGCCGAGCCGCGAAAGGCTGAACCGGACGCTGCGCGCCATGCTGGCTTATGCCGCGCAGCGGAAAATCCCGCGCACGCAAGTGATCGTGGATGTGGACGCCCTGTGGCTGATGTAGAGACGAAACACAGCGCCAAGTTCTCAATCAACTACTTTCCGCCGAGCCCTCCCCGAATAACCACCACCGATGCTGCCGGCAGATCGTACGTCGTGCCCTTCTCAGCGGTCAGCTTGATGTGAGCAATCGGTCCGTCGGGATCCGCCGAGCCCCGGGTCGTAGCCACAATCGTAGACTGCGCACCGTTTTCGGCGTGGGCCATGAAGCGCATCTGCGCCGGATGCCATTCATACTGCGCGCTGCCGAAGGTTGAAACCTCTACCGGCCCGGCGAAGCCGCTGGATTTATCCGCCGCTCCCTCAAACGCAATCCGAACACGGTGCGCATTTTGCTGGTCCCGATTCACCGCCATCACCGCCCATTTTCCATCAGGACGCTTCACCGCATAGGCCGTTACCAGTTCATGACCAGCGCCATCCTCCACATCGCTTTTCGCGGCAAAGACTTGATGTTCGCCGCCGGCGGGCTGCGCCCACTCCAGATTAATCAACTGCGCCACAAAGAACTGCGCCAGCGGTTGCTGAATCTGATAATTGGCGTCGACGGTGAACATTCCAAACGTTCCCGGCGAGCCGTTGCATCCCGGCTCCATTTGCAGCGGCAGATAATGGAAAAAGTAAACTCCATTTCCTCCCGAGTTCAGGAACGATCCAATATAGTCAGCGAGCCAGATCCCGGCGAAAATATCCTGAAACGTCTCGCTCGCGCCCGACGAAAGATTTCCCTCCGTGATGAATATCGGCATATCTGCCGGAACTCCGTCCTCATGCCACACCTGCATGATGTGACTCACCAACTCGGGCTCGTCGTATAACATGCCCCATGGAATTCGGCACGGGTCGTAGGGATAATGCTCGAATGAGAAAAACGTCAGATCCTTCATTCGACCGTGCTGCTTTAGATAATCCAGGAACCGTACCGTCCACGAAACTTTTCCATTTGCATCCGGCCACGCTTCGATGTCCTTGTTCACTCCCTGAAATGACGGCCCGCCGAGCTTCAGTGCCGGATCGACGTGATGAATCGCTGTCGCCCATTGCAGATACAGTGCGGCATAGTCTTCCGGCAACATGTACTGGCCGTCGGCTTCCTCGCCCATCTCGACGTAAGAGATGGGATAGCCGCGCGCCTTCAAATAAGCAATCTCTGCCGCAGCGTTGTCGGGAGTGTCATACAGCATCGCGACCGGCACCATCGCCGGCAGGCCGCGCGTCACGCCGCTGGTGAAGAACAGATCGAAACCCATCTGCGCCTGCTTGGTCGATCCCAGGTCCGTCGCTTGATGCCACGGATCAACCGATGAACAATACGTGGTTGTCTGCTCCTGATCCGCCGTGTGCCGCAGAATGTCGTGGAACTCGCCGTCGTCGGTAGTTGTGCCGAGGTAAAGTTCGCGAATGGCATAGCCCACGCAATCGCGCGGATCATTATCTTTGCTGTTTGATTTCGCGCCGACTGCTCCGCAGCCGTTCGAAGATTCAGTCATCCAGATCCGCACGAATCTCGCGGCCACAGGACTTTGATTCAAGCGAATGGTCTCGACCCCGCCTTTTCCCTCTGCAACCGCACCCTGCGCAAACGTCTCCCAGACTCCGCGTATCGGCGAATGGATCGGATCCTCGCCCGTCCAGTACTGCACTTCATAGTGCCGGGCGTAGGGTTCTCCCCACGCGATGCGAATGCTGTTTACCTGTTGTACCTGCGCCAGGTCCAGCACCACCCACTGCGGATGCAGGGAATCGCTTTCGCCGGTGAAGCGTTGCGTTAGATACGGATTGCTCTTCCAGAAAGTGTTCACATCTCCATCCGTCAGCCGGGAAAAGCCGACGGTGTCGGTGCCGTCGTTGCGCGTAAAACCGCGACGCGGCAATCCGTATCCGTAGGAGTAGCGCAGCATTTCCGTGGGAGTTGCCGAGCCAGTGAAATATCCCTTGCCGCTCGCGTCGCTTCTATCGCTCCAAGTGCCCTGCGGATTCCAGTGCCACGCCTCGACTGCGAGTTCCGTGTTCTGACGAAAAGAGACCGGCTGCCAGCCGGACGCCTGTGTTTTCTCGAGTGTAGGTTGGAGCAGATCTTTGTCGATCGCGTCGACAGCAATGCGGTCCACACCCGCTCCCAGTGTTTCTTTCGGCACAAAATGGTTGGTGGGATGCGAAACGTCAATCGAGATGGTCTGACTCGCAGCACAAAGAGTAAACGCAAGAATCCCGGCAAGAACAGCGGCTAGTTTCTTCAAGGCAGAGAACCTCGAATCTGCAAATTAAAACGATTGAATAAAGGAGTATACGAAAGACGACGCGAATGGGCGAGTTTTGCTTTGAAGGGCTCTAGCGAGATTTGAAACCGGCTGCGCGAAGTGAGCCACGCGGAGTCATCAAGCCGCGAAGACCTACCGCTGCCGAAACTGGTGAACAAACTCGCGCAGAGACGCGTGAGCAAACGGCGCGGGGGTCAGCGTGAGCACAAGCATCAGCAATGCAAAAGCGGCGAGCCAGGTCCGTCCACCGGAAACTCGTGGCCACTCCGCAACCTGCGGATGCCGTAAGCTGCTAAGTTGCAGAAGAATCGCCCACACCAACCATCCCATCCACAGATAGTAGGCCATGGGCAGAAGAATCAGGATGGTCAGCCGCGACACGAGCTTGTGCACCCGCGGCGAAATCGAAAAGATAATGTGTCCGCCATCGAGCTGGCCGCCGGGCAACAGGTTCAGCGAAGTAGCGAACATTCCTACCCACGCCGCGATCGTCACCGGGTGCAGCAGCACGCGATTCAAGGGCTGGGCTGCCGGCCCGCGCAGCAGATGCATCGACGCCAGCAGTTGATGCAGCCACTGAAAAACCAAGGGATATCCCAGGTCATACTCCGCCGGGCTGAAGCCGGGATGAGCCGGCCTCGACCAGCCGAGCGACACCATGAGCACGGCCAGCGCCACGACGAATCCGGCGATGGGTCCGGCAATTCCTATATCGAAGAGCGCCGTGCGCGAGCGAATCCGCGAGCGAATCATGATCACCGCGCCCATGGTCCCGATCAGCGTCGGCATCGGGATGAAGAAGGGCAGCGTGGCGTAGACACCGTAGCGGCGGCAGAATAAGTAGTGGCCCATTTCGTGAGCCATGAAGAACAGCATCAACATGGCCATGAAGGGCAAGCCGCCCAGCAGCCGTGCGGGATGCGACAACATCCAGCCCGCGGGAAAATAAGGCACCGAATCATCGGCGATGGAAAGCGCTGGCTGGCCACGCTGAAAGTTGTATTGCATGCGCGCACCCATCACCAGCGTAGTGAAGCAGGTGGCCAGCAACAGCAAAGCATGCAGCCAGTACCGCTGCCGCGGTGGGTGCGGAGCATACACCGGCATCGGCCGCATGTATTCGACGGTGGACGAAGCGATTGGAGGAGTAGGTTCCGACATGCAATTGCTGGCTTCGCGATTCCGCCGAGGCCTTCCTTTAGATGCTACTACGAGAAGAAGTACCTAGTACCGAGTACCCAGTACCCAGAAAAAACCTGATGCGGGCGCGGAACGGGAAGAAAATCAGAGATCAAATAGCGGCTGGAGAATGCGCAGGCCAGCACTGGGTACCGGGTATAGGTACTGACCTCAGTCGATCGACTGCAATTCTTTCCCCGGCTTGAAGCGCACCGCTTTGCCGGGAGGAATCGACACTTCAGCTCCGGTGCGCGGATTGCGTCC
>DATHOK010000168.1:0-15127 GCA_035484995.1 Verrucomicrobiia bacterium
GCCGTATCCAAAGGCGCGATTGCCAGCTCGGCCGCCTCGATTCCGCTATCGGACAGAATTTGACCGCTGTAGCGCGGATCGGTCTTCGAAAGCGACTGCGCCGCCGCAATCCTCAGCTCCCGGTGATGAACCCAGCCAAAAGTCTTCTTGGTCTCCACAATCTCGCGAAGCAGTGACACCGCCTCCGGATCCCGCAATCGCCCCAGCGACTCGATAGCCTTCAGCTGCACAAACGGAGAACGCGAAGCCGCCTCGCCTGGTTTCGCCATCGCCACCAGCGGTGGCGCCGCCGTAAGATCGCCGCTCATCCCGATTTCATCCACGGTTTCTGGTAGCACTACCGCATCCAAAACCTCCGCCAGCTCCAGCAGGGTTCGCCCCCGGTCCGGAGCAGCTCCGTAGGCGATCTGCCGAACCACAATGTCGTGGTAGAACCGGTTCCATTCAGGCAGGCGGGTCGGCAACAACTCAAGCAATGTCCCCACATCCAGACGGCTCAAGAGTCCCACCACAGCCGAAGCTTGTCGCGGCTGTCCAGTTCGCAGAATCTCCCGCAATTGCGCTAGCGCCGGACTTCCCATCTCCTTGACCAGTTCGACCATACGGTCGCACTCGTCTCTGCGCATACATCGGAAGAACCGGTCAGCCAGATGTTCGGCGCCCGATTGGCACGTCCGCCGCAACACCAGCAGCAAGTCCGGGGGCACCGGTTCGTAGTGCAAGGCTTCCTCAATAAACTCGGGAATCCGGTTTTCCACGCCTACCCGCGGGCGCAGGTCATTCACCATTACCGGACGCTGCTGCAGCAGCATCTCCATCCCGGTGCACACTTCGTTCACTGCCTGGTAATTCTTGGCTTCGCTGGCCTCCTGGCTCAGGCGCACAAACGCTGCGCTAAGCAGGCTTTGCAGTTCAGGATCTTTCTCCACGCAGAGCTGCTCGCTTACCTTGTGGATGGCCTTGCCCATGGCTTCACCACCCAGCCGCGCATAGAGGTCGGCCAGTTGGCTCAATCCAATCGCCGTCTTGCGCCGCGGATCCTGCTCCTTGCTCGTAAGGCAACTGGAATAGTTATTCAGAATCTCGGCTGCAGTTTGCTTGTCATCGCGATCGAGCAGCACTTCCACGAACTGCCGCAGGTTGCGCGGCGGCACGCACGGAGCTTCATTCGAGAGCAGCACCGTCTTCTTCCCAGACTCCGGCACTTCCGCCCAGAACATCCGGTCCAGGATGTCGGCGTGCGACTCCACCAGGATGCCCGCCTTGTTCATCTTTTCTTCTTGCAGCTTCAGAATCTGGCGTAGCGAGTCCATCTGCCGGCTCATGTGCTCCATCATCTGGTGCACGGCGTTGACCTTGACTTCGCCTTTGGAATAACGCTCGAGCGCGAAACGGATCGCCATGTGCTCGGCGGCCTTCATCAGCAGCGGCGTATCTTCTTCCTGGGCAGTAGTCGCTTTGGCTGCCAGGGTTCCCAGCAACTGTTGAAGGTTCAGCCGCGTGTTGGGATCGACCTCGGTCAGCTCTTTGTGCAGAATTTCTGGATTAGCGGTCGGATCGCCTTGCACCTCGCCGAATCGCGTCAGCAGACGGATCGCCTGAATCACTTCGGCTTCCTGCAGCGGAACTACTCCGCCTTGCCAGGCCGGCGCCGTCCCCGTTCCCGGTCCGGCTCCCTGCACTTTGCCTGCACCGGCAGGTGCATTCGGAACGCTTCCAAACGGCACCACAACGCCACCGGGCTGTCCTGTGCCTCCTGAATTGGCGCCCTCCGCCGCTGCAATCAATTGCAGCAGCTTCTGCGGATCATTCAGCCATTGCTTGAATTCCGGACCCAGAGTCTGTGCCGCGATCTGCGCCGCCACGCTGATATCGCCGGTCAGCGGGTCAGCCGCAACGAATTTCACTTCATTGATCTTGATCGTGCTCTGCTTGCCTGCACTGCTGAGAGCTTCTTTGATCTGCTTCGCCACGTCCTGAGCTTTGGAACCTGCCAGGGTAAAGGCGCGCACCAGCCGGGCAAAGTCCTCGATGGTTACGTCTTTGGAAAAGTGCAGGCTGGCCAGACCGGCCGTGCTCAAGAGCTGTCCAAAGCTACGCTCGGTTTGTCCCGCCTCCAGCGGAACTCCATCCAGCAGCAACTTGCCGTCGGAAACTCCAAGCAGGAAGCCGCCTTCTCCCGCTGCCGGCAGACCGTGTTGCAATTCATTCCACGCGGTCTCGAACTGGGCTTCGGTGCGCTTGTGGTCCGGACCGTACATACGCGCATACTTGATCAGAATGTTCAGACTGTGAACAAAAGCGCGCGCGGAGGCCGCACGGTTTGCGTGGAATGTGGTTGCGTCGCTAATAAAACACCCCTCAACCCGCAGTTCTGGCTTTAGGCAACTAGTAGGCAATAAAAGGCTAATCCAATAGGTAAGGGGTTGCACGTTACGGAGGTAACGGTCAGAATTGGCAAGAGCTCAAAATCCGCACCCATTGCTTCCCGGAACCTTAGTGCTTTCCTCAACTAATCACACCGCGCGCGCCAAAAAAACCACCGGCCTGCGTTACTGGATGCTGCGCGTGTCAGAGGAGTGCGACCACGTCGCCGCAGATTTCAGCCCGGATCCCGTCCATGACCTGCGCGTCTCCTTGCGGCGCTGCCGTTCCTTGGCCGACGGACTATACGCACTCGATCCCGATCCGAACTGGAAGGCCATGAGGAAGGCGGGCAAGCGCCTGTTTCAACGCCTCGGAGCCTTGCGAGACATCCAGATCATGATGGAATGGATCGAAAAGCTGGGCCCAGTTCAATCCCGTGTAGAGCGGGCGCCCCTTCGGCAGGCTCAGGGCAGGCTCTCGCCCGCTAAGCTCGCGTCTGAACAGAATCTGGAGTCTATTCCAGGCGCAGAATGGCAAGCGACGGGCGATCCCGCAGCCCAAGCCTTACTCAAAATCCTAGCCGCACGCGAACAAGAACAAAAACTGGAAGCCCACGCCGCGCTCGAAGAATTTGACCGCAAACAATGGCGTCAGTGGACGCGGTCTCTTCCGGCCCGTGCCGCGCGCGTCCGCCTGGGCAGCGCCCTCTTCAAACATCTGGCTCTCGAGCGCTGGACCGAAGCCCGCGAGCTCCACAACCGCGCTTTGCGCAACCGCTCCCAGGCGGCATTTCACAGCCTACGCATCGGCATCAAGCGCTTTCGCTACATCGTCGAGAACTTCCTGCCTGCCGAACACAAAGCCTGGAGCAACGACCTCAAAGAAATGCAGGACGTGCTGGGCGAGGTCCATGACCTCGACGTGCTCTGGGCCACAGCGACCTCCTGCCATGTTTTCCCTGATCACGATTCCCGCGCCCGCTGGCACGAACGAATTCTGTCTGAGCGAGCCACACGCATTGAGGGTTATCGAAGAAAGATGATAGGCCCCGCTTCGCTCTGGCAGGTCTGGCGGGCCGCGCTGCCGCAAGGCAAACAGATTCAAGCGCTGGCCACTCGCCGCATGAAGCTCTGGGCGCATGGCCTCGATCCTGACTTTGCCCATTCCGAGCGCGTCGCCGGCCTCGCTCTAGAACTCTACGACGGCCTTCTAGCCTCCGGATTGCAACTGTTCGTCGACGCCATCTCAGCCCGCTCCAGTCTTCTAGCCGCCGCTCTTCTTCACGATGTCGGCAAGTCCAAGGGCGACAAAGGACATCACAAGACTTCCTTCGACATTATCCGCGCCCACGGCAATCCACTAGGTTGGAAGGCCGCCGACCTGCAACGCGCCGCCCTCGTCGCCCGCTTTCATCGCGGATCTTTGCCCACCAGGAAGCACAAAGACTTGCGCGATCTTCTCCCCAACGAACAGAAAGCCACAATCCAGCTAGCCGCCGTCTTGCGTCTAGCCAATGCCTTGGACGCTGCCCACGACGGCCACATCCGCCGGATTCAAGTTGAAAACTCTCAGATCCGAACTAATCAGATCAGCGCTAACGGCAACGAAGCCGTCGTTATCGCCGCTGAAGGCTATTCTCCTCTGAGCGCTTCCGCCCAAACCATCGCTGCCGAGCGCCATCTCCTTGAAACCGTCCTGCACCGCCCGGTCATCCTCAAACCGATGAAGGTGGTAAGCCGTCAGCCCTGGGCCAAGGGCGCCGTGTCGAGAGAATCCAGAATGAAATTCCGACGCACAAGACCAATCGCTCCAGCTTGAGAGATACAACTTGAGGATAGAACTTGAGGGATAGAATAAGCTCAGCGTCTGCGGCGGGGGAGAGCGAATGTACTTCGAGCAGTTTTATCTGGGCTGTCTAGCGCACGCTTCCTACATGCTGGCGTCCGAGGGCGAAGCCGTGGTCGTTGATCCGCAGCGGGACGTGGAGATTTACCTGACGGCCGCAGAGGCGAATCAGGTTTCCATTCGCCACATCTTCGAAACTCACCTGCATGCCGACTTCGTTTCTGGACACAGAGAGCTGGCCTCGAGAACCGGTGCGCGCATTTATATCGGCGCGCAAGCCGAGGCAACCTTCCCTCACGTACCGGTAAAGGACGGCTTCCAGCTACAAGTCGGACAAATCCGCATCACAGCCCTTGAAACCCCAGGGCACACGCCGGAAAGCATGTGCTTCGTAATCGCTGACGAAGAGAAGTCTCGAGCACCCTGGGCAGTTCTTACCGGCGATACGCTATTCCTGGGAGACGTAGGCCGTCCCGATCTTTCCAAACGTTTTACTGCCGCTCAACTCGCCGGAATGCTTTATGACAGCCTGCACCACAAGATCCTCAAGCTGTCCGACGATGTTCTCGTCTACCCGGCCCATGGGGCTGGTTCGCTCTGTGGACGCAACATGCGCGCCGAGCGGGTTTCGACGATCGGCACCGAGCGGCTCACGAATTACGCATTGCAGATTAAGAGCAGGGAAGAGTTTGTCAGGCAATTAACCAGCAATCTGCCGGCTCGTCCGGAATACTTTCAGCAGGACGCGGAAATCAATCGCACCGGAGCTT
Source organism: Verrucomicrobiia bacterium (assembly GCA_035484995.1). Lineage (GTDB taxonomy): Bacteria > Acidobacteriota > Terriglobia > Terriglobales > Acidobacteriaceae > Sulfotelmatobacter. The sequence continues at coordinate 4,983 of DATHOK010000168.1, forward strand.
CGGCTCTCTCCGACTTGCCCGCTTTATCTCCAATCGAGCCCGCCGAACTGAAAGCTCTGCTCGCAGAAGGCGGAATTGCTTTGGATGTTCGTCCAGGCGAGCAGTTCGCGGCCGCGCACGTGCCCGGATCCGTAAACATTGCTTTGTCAGGGCAGTTTGCTTCGTGGGCGGGAGCAGTGCTGGGTTTGGCCGCACATCCTGTATTAATCGCAGAATCACTGGAAGCGGTCTCAGAAGCGCGAATGCGATTGGCGCGCATCGGTCTCGAGGACGCGCGCGGCTATCTCAAGGGAGGCATCGAAGCATGGAGCAAAGCTGGATTCGCGTTGGCCACACTTCCGCAGATTACGATCGAATCCCTTAACGACCGGTTGCCAGGCTCCGCCCTGCAGGTGCTCGATGTCCGCCGCGAGCCGGAGTGGGAAGCCGGCCACATCGCGGGCGCCACGTGGTGGCCGCTCGATAACTTTAAAGTCGCGCCGCCGGAGATTGATCGCGACGTCCCCGTCGCCGTGCACTGCAAAGGCGGTTATCGCAGCATGATTGCCTGCAGCTTGCTGCAGCGAGCCGGTTTCAAAAACGTGTTCAACCTCGTAGGAGGCTTCGACGCCTGGCAGCAAGCGAAACTTCCTGTGACTAAAGAGGTGGCTGACGAGAAAGAGAAGCCAGTCGAAGCGTAAGTCGGCAGCAAATGTTTTCGCGAACCACGGATTCTTAATGCAAGCGCCTTGTTTACAATGGCAGGGAAGAATTCGCTCAACCTCGAATTCACCACGGACCTCTGCAGCGCCCTATTTAAAAAGACTACGGCCTACACCCTATCGCGCATACATATCGACTCGTGATAAAAGCTAAAAATTGCGTTTCCCCCAGGCGGACGAGTGTCGAGCGAAGATCAAATCAGGAATCTTGCAAAGAAGGCTCTCACAGCTACCGAGGACCGGGAACTTCACAGGATAATCGAGGAGTTGAGGTCCGCCCTGCGCCAGCACGTCGAGCGCGCGCGGGAAATAGGTCTTGCCACCCATCTCGACCGCACACCGAAACCCACCAACGGTGGGGGGACTGGATGACAATGCGTCGAGACTAGGTTAGGGAGCTTTTCATCCCAACCGAACTGGGAACCTTCCGGAGGTCTTTTTCGTCGAACTCCTCGAGGAGTTGCTCGACCAGTTCGGTCAATCTTTTTGGATCCTGTTCCTGTTGGACCTGCTCCGCCACTAGCCGCCAGCGTTCCTGAGGGGGCGTGATCTCATCCAGAGCCTGAACCGCACTCGTCTCCCGGAATTCGTTAGCAATCTTCTTAACCGTCTCGACTGAAACCTGCTCGAAATGTGTTTTTGACGCTCGCATTTAATTTACCCCCTGCCTATTCTCCAACCGTAGCAGTCCAGAAGCGGTACGGGTTATATCTTTTGGACAATCTTTGCACTCGGGTTAACGTGTTCAGCACGCTCAAATCACCGTGAGTTTTGGGCAGGGGGACGCAGCAATCGCATTGGCGGATCAATGTTGTACGGTTCGAATGTTTTACTTGCACGATGCCGTTTCGTTATGTTACGATTGTGTCACGTTAGTTTAACGATGCATTCGAGCAAGGAGATCCTCCTATGGCCCAGAAAGTTCCAATGAACTTCAGGACAATGTCGCAGGCAGATGTGCCGCAAGGTCGCAACGGAAAGCACAAGCGGATCGTCACCGAGATTCTCTCCGATCTCGATCAACTGCCCGCGGGAGTTGCGCTCAAAGTGCCCTTGGCGGAATTAGAGGAAAGCAAGGAAAATGTGCGGTCTGCGCTAAATCGCGCCATTCATAAAGACGGCCGCAATGTTGCTACCGCCAGTGACGCCAGCTTCTTGTATGTGTGGAACGAGAGCCAGTAGTCTGCTTGGCCTTGTCTCCACAAAATCAAATTCACGGCAACAGGTTCAGGGCACGAGTGCATCTCCAATCCTGATCTCCCAACCTGCCGCCAGCAATCAACTGCAGGTATGCGATTCTCTGGTTATAAAGGAGAATTCATGAAACATCTCAGGTATTTCCCCGCGCTTCTCCTTTTGTGCTGCTGGCTGGCGCTTCCGGCTTTGGCCGCCACCGATCCGTCCATCGATTTTAGATCCACGCTCCGCTGCGACGACGGAACGCCGTTGAGCGGATTCCAGTTCCTCACCTTTTCTATTCACGACAATGCGGACCACCGTGGCGACGCTCTCTGGATCGAAACTGTTCCTGTCCAGGTCCGCGAAAACGGGGAATACGCTATTAAACTGGGAGCCGGCCTACCCGGTTTTGCCGAGAAAGTTATCGATGGCCACAGACTTCTATACGTGAACGTCCGCACTCCGAGATGTAAGGTGGTGCACGCGTCCACGATCATCACCACCATCCCGCAGGGAATCTGGGTGGATTGCAATCCGGACAACAGCGCCGGAAATTGCGATGGCCTCTCTGGTGTCAGCTCTGAATCCGAACTCAAAACCATTGCCGCTGCCAAATTCAGGTATGTGTTCAACGACTCCAACTTATGGGGAACGCAGTCCCAGATTGCATCCTGGGCGAATCAGGCTAGCGCCTCGGGTCTCAAAATCATCTGGTACATTCCCTTGGACTTTGCTCTCTATCAAGGTACGAGCACTGCCAACTACTCTCTAGTCGCCAACGACACGGAATTAGCCTCCAGCTTCTGCAGCGGCTGCACGAACGCGGCTTTTACTACAGCCCTTATAAAGTGGTTCGCAACTTTACCCGCGACCGCCGGCTACTACATCGACGATGAGTTAGTAAACATGGCTTCACAGGATGAGATTCAGAATTACAAAGGGAAGAACATCTCGGAGTCCACTATAGAAAGCGATATCGCAACTCTCTACCGCACCGTCCACGCAGCCGACTCCAAACACATCATCTATGGAGCCGAAACCTGGGACAGCGTCAACAACGCCAACGAGAGCCAGCTTGCAAGCTTTCTCGATCCCATCGAGGCTGATCTCAACGTGATGGGCGCGGACTACTATCCCGTCGGCACCGGAGAGGCCGCGAGTACGGAGGCTTCGGCTGCGAATTGGCTCGATACCATTGCCCGCAGCTATGACAAATCCACTTTCATGAATCTTCAGGCTTTTAGCTGGGAAGACTTTGCCCCCGGCGCCTGCGCCTCGCAGTCAATCTGCGTCTACCCCAGCTTCAGCCAGTTGCAGACCATGCTGTCCGATGCGGCGGGAGCCAGTAAAGCGCCTTCGCTGCTTGTCTGGTACGACTACGGGGATACGGCCGCAAATAGCCAGTGGAGGAACTTCGTCATTGCAACCAACCCTCAGTAGGCATGAACTCTGCGACGGGAACCAACCGAAAAAGCGATGGGTGCTACTTATCTAGCATCGAGGAACCGAAATCTCGGCGACACTAGAGGCGGACGATGGGGCTCGGCGGAGACAGAACACAGTTCGCGAGAGTATGCGCGCTTGCGCTGACGCTCTTCGTGTCTTGTGGCTGGCCGGTCCAGAGCACAGCCTATGCCGTGCTCTCGCATGAAGCCATCATCGACAGCGCATGGAACACCAACATACGCCCGCTACTGCTGAAGCGCTTTCCCAACGCTACCCCGGACGAACTCAAAGAAGCACACGGATATGCCTATGGGGGCGCCATCATCCAGGACATGGGCTATTATCCGCACGGAAGTCATTTCTTCAGCGACTTGGCACACTATGTGCGGAGCGGAGACTTTGTCCTGGCTCTGCTGCGCGACTCCAAAGATCTCGACGGCTACGCATTTGCGCTCGGGGCTCTCTCTCACTACTCCGCGGACAACGAAGGTCACCTCATGGCCGTGAATCTTTCGGTGCCCCTCTTGTATCCGAAGCTGAAAAGGAAGTATGGCGACGTGATCACGTATGAAGAAAACCCCTTGGCTCATGTAAAGACCGAATTTGGATTCGACGTGCTGGAGGTCGCGCAGGGACGTTATGCTCCGGCTAGCTACCATGACTTCATCGGCTTTGGCGTTTCAGTTCCTCTGCTGGAACAAGCGTTTCAGGAAACTTACGGTCTGAATCTGAAGAGCGTTCTCTCGGACGAAGACAAGGTGCTCGGCTCTTACCGTTATGACGTCAGCCAGCTTCTCCCCAAAGCAACCCGCATCGCCTGGAGCTTGAAGAAAGACCAGATCATGAAGGATCAGCCCGGAATCACCAAAAGGAAGTTTCTTTATAATCTGTCGCGCGCGAGTTACCAAAAGAACTGGGGGAACGCATATCAACCACCCTCTTTTGGCGAAAGATTCCTCGCCTTTCTGGTGAGGATTCTCCCCAAGATAGGTCCGCTTAGAGTCCTGCAACTCCGGACGCCCACGCCTGAGGCGGAGCGCATGTTCGAAGCCAGCTTCGATACTAGTCTGCAACGTTACCGGGATCTGCTTGAGCAGGAGGCCGCCGGCCATCTGGACCTGCCCAACGACAATTTTGACACGGGCGGAGTAACGGGCCCCGGCAAATATCGGCTCTACGATGACACGCAGGCGGAACTGCTCGACGCACTCGCAAAGCAGAACTTTAGTGGTGCTTCGTCGGAGCTTCGGACCGAACTGCTGGAATTCTTCGGACATCCGGACGCCCCTTACGCAACCAAGAGCAAGCCCAAGGAGTGGGCGCGAGTTCAGGTCGAGCTTGAACAGCTGAGGAAGGCAGCTCTGCCCGTGGCGGTTCCCGATGCGGGCGATCCTTAGGCAATGAACCCAATTGGCGTTGAATCCCTATTACACTCACTGACCGCCTCCTCCGAGTGAATCGGCGTTGCCGAAGACGCCGAACCCCTCGTAGACTTACGAACGAAGCCTTGCCAGCGGCCTCCAATGAAAACTGCCAAACTAGCCCGATTCTATCGCATCGACGACGGCAAGAATTTCCGCCTGAAGGACTTCGATCCCGCGGACACCTGCCATTTGCATTCGATCGATCAAGCCAAGGAACATTTGCAGAAAGACACTGCTCGCCTGGAGGATTTGCAGTCCAAGCTTTACGCCCAGGATCGTTGGGCTGTTCTGCTGATCTTCCAGGCCATGGATGCAGCCGGTAAAGACGGCACCATCAAGCACGTCATGTCTGGAGTGAACCCCGAAGGCTGCCAGGTGCACTCTTTCAAGGTCCCGTCGGAGACTGAACTGCAGCACGATTTCCTGTGGCGCACCACGCAACATCTGCCCGAGCGCGGCCACATCGGCATCTTCAACCGCTCTTATTACGAAGAAGTGCTGGTCGTCCGAGTTCATCCCAAGGCGCTCGAGGACGAGATGCTTCCGCCTTCGCTAGTGACGAAGAACATCTGGGAGGAACGCTTCGAAGATATTTGCACCTTTGAACGCCACATGGCGCGCAACGGCACCGTGATCCGCAAGTTCTTCCTCCACCTTTCTAAGAAAGAGCAGAAGCGCCGCTTCCTCGCGCGACTGGAAGAGCCGGAGAAAAATTGGAAGTTCTCCGCCTCGGACATTCACGAGCGCAAATATTGGGACGACTATCAGAAAGCCTACGAGGATATGATCCGCAATACTGCTACCCAACACGCTCCCTGGTACGTCATACCAGCGGACAATAAATGGTTCACGCATCTGGCAGTTTCGGCGGCGATCGTGGAAACCCTGGAAGAACTCGGCCTCGCCTATCCGAAAGTGGACGCCGCGAAACGCAAAGAGCTCCAGACGGCTCGTCAAACTCTCGTGAAGAAGTAGATAAAACGGCAGGCGCACACAGCCACGCGCTTCCCATTTGGCGTGCGCCGCATTACCATAGCAGTTCTATTTCTTTTCATTTTGATTTCTTTCAATTGGGGGCAAGTCAATATGGCAGGTCGATACGCGTTTCTCTGCAATAAATCCGGTAAAACTCCACTAGCTTGGTACCTGCCGGCCTTTCTCACTATATTCGGCCTCGCCGTATTCGTGCTCGCTTCTCAGAGCACAACCTTCGCCCAGGCCAATGCGGAGTCTAAATCGAAGGCCGTCAAAGCTCAGCCCATGTCTCCGGCGTCCTCTGACCAGAAATCCGCCGACGACGAATCAACCAGGCCGGAGGACAAGCCTTTCAAAGGCATGAAGTATCGCCTGATCGGTCCCTTCCGCGGCGGCCGCTCGCTCACCGCTGCCGGAATCCCCGGCGATCCCACGACCTACTATTTCGGCGCGACCGGCGGCGGCGTCTGGAAGTCCACCGACGGCGCCATGACCTGGTCTTCTGTTTTCGATAAAGAGGGAACTGGATCCATTGGCAGCCTGGCAGTGGCCAATTCCGATCGCAACACCCTTTACGTGGGCACCGGCGAAGCCTGCATCCGCGGCAACATCTCCCAGGGCGACGGAGTCTACAAATCTCTCGATGGAGGCAAGACCTGGAAGAATGTCGGCCTGCACGACAGCCGCGCTATCGGCAAAGTCGTCATCAATCCCAACAATCCAGATATCGTCTTCGTGGCCGCTCTCGGCCACCCCTACGGACCGAACACCGAGCGCGGTATCTTTCGCACGACGGACGGCGGCAAGACCTGGGAGAAAGTTCTCTACAAAGACGAGAACACCGGAGCCATCGACGTAGCCTTCGATCCTCACAACCCGAACATCTTATTTGCAGCGCTCTGGCAGGCGCGACGCACTTCATGGAGCCTGGCCGATGGCGGCCCGGGCAGCGGACTTTATCGTTCGAACGATGGAGGTACAACCTGGAAGCGCCTCGAAGAGCATGGTCTGCCGAAAGGCCCCTATGGCCGCATCGGCATCGCCGTAGGAGCCAACTCTGAGCGCGTCTACACCCTCATTGAAGCGCACAACCCTGACGGCGGTCTGTACCGCTCCGACGACGGCGGCGAGACCTGGGAGATCGTCAATCCCAGTCACAGCCTCTGGCAGCGGCCCTGGTACTACATGCACATCATCGCTGACCCCAGAGACGAAAACACGATCTACATCATGGATGTGGACGCCTACAAATCCACCGACGGCGGTCACCTCTTCAACAAGATCAAAGTTCCGCACGGCGACAACCACGGACTGTGGATCGATCCCCGGGATACTCGCCGCATGATCGCTTCGAACGATGGAGGCGTCACCATAACTCTGGATGGCGGCAAGAACTGGACACGCGAAGACAATCAGCCCACGGCTCAGTTCTACCACGTCACCACCGACTCAGCCGTACCCTATCGCGTCTACGGCGCCCAACAGGACAGTGGCACAGTAGCCATCACCAGCCGCAGCGATGATGGCGCCATCGATCGCTCCGACTGGTATGACGTTGGCGGAGGCGAGGCCGGCTACATCGCGCCCTATCCGCCCGACCCGAATATCGTCTACGCCGCCGATTATCAGGGAAACATCACACGGTTCGACAGGCACGTCGGGCAGGTGAAATCAATTACCGAGCAGCCTGAGCTTTCCGATGCATACGGCGCCGTGAACTTGGAGCACCGCTTCCAATGGACCGCACCGGTATTGATTTCCCTGCACGATCCCAACACGCTCTATCACGGCGGCGAGCGTCTGTTCAAAACCACGGACGGTGGCGTTCATTGGGAGGCGATCAGTCCCGATCTCACCCGCAACGACAAGAGCAAACAGCACGTCTCCGGCGGCGATATCACTCTCGACGATTCCGGCACGGAATATTACGACACCATCTTTGCGGTGGCTGAGTCTCCGCTCACGAAAGGCTTACTCTGGGTTGGCACCGATGACGGCCTCGTCCAAATCACGCGCGACGAAGGCAAGAACTGGACCAACATCACGCCTAAAGATTTGCCGGAGTGGAGCCGCATCAGCCAGATCGAAGCTTCTCCTTTCGATGCCGGCACGGCCTACGTCGCCGTGGATCGCCATCAGAACGACGATCTTCGACCCTACATCTACAAAACCACCGACTACGGCCACAGCTGGACAAAGCTAACCAATGGGATTCCCGAGGGCAGCTTCATGCGCGCCGTCCGCGAAGATCCCAAGAAGCGCGGACTGCTCTACGCCGCAACCGAGAACGGCGTTTACGTCTCCTTCAACGACGGTGCCGATTGGCGGCCACTCAAGCTGAATCTGCCAACTACGCCGGTGCACGACCTCGTAATCAAAGACAACGATCTCGTGGTCGCAACCCACGGTCGCGCGTTCTGGATTCTCGACGACGTCAGTCCCTTGCGCCAATTCAGTGACGACGTGGCGAAGCTGGATGTTCATCTCTACACCCCCGCACCCGCGTACCGTATTCAGGCCGGCAAGCTTGCCGAACACGATTCCTTGAAAGGCACGGCGCAAAATCCGCCCACAGGAGCCGTGATCTATTACTACCTGAAGGACGAGCCGAAGCCCGGCGTAGAGACCAAGCTCGAAATCCTGGATCCCTCGGGCAAAGTGATCCGCAAATATTCCAGCGCCGAACTTGAACGGCTCGATGAACCACCCGGCCCCGACGACAAGAAGCCGGAAAAGGAGATCAAGCCGGAGGCTGGCTTGAATCGCTTCGTTTGGGATTTGCGCTATCAGGAAGCCCATCACGTTCCTGGTTACTACCTCTGGGCATATGACGCCGGCGCCCTCGGACCCGTGGCTGCGCCGGGAGAGTATCAGGTGCGGCTGACGGTGGGCGCCGAGAGCCAGGTCGCGCCGCTCGAGGTCAAGCTGGATCCCCGTGTGAAGGTCAGCCCGGCCGATCTGGCGCAGCAATTCGCCCTGCAGATGCAGATTCAGGAGGCACTGAACCAGGTCTACGACACCGTCAACCAGATTCAGGATGTGCGCTCGCAAGTGAACGGCCTGAAGCGGCGATTGCCGGAGAACGCCAGCACTAAACCGATTGCGTCTTCCGCCGATGATCTCGAGAAGAAACTGGTTGCGGTGCGCGATCAACTCATCAACCTCACCATCAGCGCCGACGAAGATTCACTCGCATACCCGCCGCAAATTGATGGCAAGTTCGCCTTTCTCGCGATTGATGTTGGCAGCGCTGATTCAGCCCCCACCGCAGCCGAGCAGCTTGAGTTCGAGAAGCTGAAGCGGCAAAGCGCAGAGCTGCTCACCCGCTGGAATGATTTGCAACGGCTTGAGCTGGCCGCTTTTCGAAAGCTGACCGCAGAAAGCAATCTCTCGACCGTCGTTGTTCCGCCGCCAGGTCAAGGCGGAGAAACGGAAAATGCTGACGCTCATTAACCAGCAAAGGACGCGTCTGTCATCCTGAGCAAGCGCTTTTTGCGCAGCGAAGTGCCTGCCCCGAGCTTGCCGAGGGGATCTGGGCGAGCCGCACGAATCCGCGGAGCCTGCCCTGAGAGAGCGCAAGCGACCGAAGGGCGCGTCTGGCTCGCTTCCTTGCGCCACGTTTCGCGTAACGTAACTTGCGGTTTCATGTCCTATTACTTCCGTGCCACTCCGATGGCACGGACGGGCCTTGTCCCGCCTCCAATCCACTGCTACTTTGCCGATAGTGATGCTGATCCTCCCCTGAGGTGATGGCCGAATAGGATTTTTGGGGGTAGCTATGAGGTTCATGCATCTGTGTTACGCAGCTCTGGGCTTTGCGGTGGCCCGTTGGGTATTCCGGCGGGAGCCAGTGGCTGATCCTGTCTCACGGTTAAGGTCTTCGGGCCTTCTTTAAGAAGAAGGCTGTTTTTAAGAAGGCTTGGGGCTAAAGTTTGGGCGCGCGCGCCCGTTGCGCCTCCATTTCGTCAGCGCGCGCCCAGCTTTTCTTCTCTGCTTCGTTCCGGTTACTAAAGTTCCCAGGGTAACCTCCGCTTCTGCGCTCGCTCTCATTACAATTTGCGTAGGACCAACAGCCGGTCTCTGAATTCTCAGTGTCAGCTCCTACACCAACTCGCCTGACGTTGATGCTGCTGCTCTCGGCGATGCTTCTGCTACCCCTGCCCCCATGGGCCGGCGCGCAGGAAGACGCCGGTGATACGCCCCTAGGGGATGTCGCGCGCAGCCTTCGTAAGAATGCGGCTTCCAACGAAACGATTGTTGACAACGACAATTTCTGGCAGGTGATCGACGAAGCGGAAAGCCGCCGCGCAGCCGGTACCTCGGTAGTGTTCTCGCTCGAGCCCGGAGCAAAGAATCTTAACGTCTCCTCGCCCGACGTAACCTGCAGTTTATCGTTTACCGGCAAGACCGCTTCACTGCT
>DATHOK010000169.1:0-10138 GCA_035484995.1 Verrucomicrobiia bacterium
ACGCTTGGTGTCTTGGATTGCCGAGGGAGAGTCGGGCGCGCCAGGCTTCTTGTGACCGGCGACGACAATCGCTGGGTTCAGCGCCGCTAACCGGTCTAGCGCCGCGATCCAATTTTTTCGGCTCTCTGGGGTGGTGTCGCCGACGTACATGCGGCATTGGTTGTACACAACGTCGCCGGCGACGACCAGGCCGATCGATGGAACGTAGAGAGACGTCGAATCCGGACTATCGGTACGGCCCTGCTTGATGATGCGCAATTCATTGCCCTCGAGAGTGAACGTGTCGTGCTCGTAGGGCTGCGGTGGAACTAACTTGGTGGCCACCTGCCCAGGAAACATCTGGCGGGCCAGCCGCTCGACCGTGGGAGTGAACGACATCTGCATGGCATTCACCGCCTCGGGCGTTGCTATCGCGCGAGCGCCCGGGAAACGGTCGAGCAGAATGCTCAGGCCGTAGAAGTGGTCGAAGTGGGCGTGCGTTATATAGATGGTCTCCAGGTTGCGGTTGTGAAGGGCGATCCAATCCGCGAGAGCCTCGGCCTCAGCCACTGTGCCCATTGCGTCTACTAGCACGGCGTCGTACTCGCCGAAGATTAAAGTCGACGTGATCGGGTCAAAGCCAAGCGCTTCACCGAAGGGCTTTGGCCGCTCGCCGACCATAGTCTTTCCCGGGGCCGTGAAAACGTTCACGCTTAGTGTGTTCGACTCAGGCGTGTTCGACACGACAGGGGTGGTCACGCGGGTGGTCTCTTTCAGTCCACTTTTAACGTCCATTTGGTACACCTTTCGATGTCAGAGCGAGTGACTGTTCGGGCCAAAAATAGCAAAAGCGCACCGATGAATCTATTGGACGAAGGTATCGATCGATGCCGAAGTATTGGCCGGACACGGCTGCCCGCAACAACAACAACGGATACATTCACGATTATGGTGTCGCGAGCGGTTTGTAAATAAGACCGATGACCATGCCGACGATGGTCCACTGAACGAAGTAAGCCACAGCCTGTCCCAGAGCGAGTTTCGGGCCGATGTTCAGGTTCACGTAGTTGTGCAGCACAAATCCGGAAACCACGAAAACGCCAATGAGGACGCCGAAGCGCGCACCTTCCGTGATGCCCGACCCTCCTTGAGGTATCATCGCGAAAATTATGGCGACAATGAGGATCGCGATGAAAGTTGAGATCATTCCAATTGGCATAACGGCCATCATTTTTTCTTTGGGTCGGAAGACGTCCGGGTACTTATGGGCTTCATTGATAAGAGCTGGCACCAGCCCAAGCAGTAGGAAACCAAAGGCAAAATACGCGACCACGCCACCGAGTGCCGCCAGCACGAGACGTGAATAGTTCATTGGCACTCCTTTACAAATTGCGGATCAAAGTCACAGCCGGTTCGGCAGGACTTTAATCCTCGCGAAGAGTCGGCCACGAGGGAAAGAATGATTGAGCAAGCGCGGCGGAAGACCCTTAGGGCTTTTCGGGCAGCGGCTGCCAGAGCTCAATCTTATTTCCATCCGAGTCGTAGATCCAGGCAAAGCGACCGTAGGATTCATCCATTCGTTTCGGTTCGATCTTGACTCCCTCTTGTTTTAGGCGATCGAGCAAGGCATCCATATCGTCGACGATGTAGTTGATCATGAACGGTGCGGGGCTGGGATCGAAATACTTAGTGGAGGCGGGAAAAACAGTCCAAACTGTAACGTGTTCCTTTTGCGGGTCGTCGTGTTCGCGCCACGGAAGCATCGCTCCCTGGCCTTTGTCAGAGAGTCCAAGATGCTTCGAATACCATTCGCGCGTCTGATCGCGATTCGCGGATTTGAAGAAGATACCGCCGATTCCAAGGATGCGCCCGCGCTGCTCCACTTTGACTGGCGGCTTCGACTTTTCAGGTTGCGGAGATTGCACGTCCTGTCCTCCTATTGAGCGGGCCGAGATGAGCAACAGGGAGCCGAGGGCAATTGTGCTCAACGATATTGCTTGCATCGGCGGATTATACAGAAGTTCCGAATCGAATGGAGAAAACGGGTCGCTGAGGGTTCAGCGGTGGCGGAGGCTTCGGGGAAAGCGTTCAGCGCCAGCGGTCGCCGCGCGCGGCGACAAAATTCCGCCAGACGTAGTCCCACGGCACGACGAACAGGAAGATCACGCTCATCAGGCAGGCGAAAGTTGTGTCCCAGGTGTCTGCGTCCATGGTGTGGTTCCGCCAGGCAGGAAGCGCGACCGCGAGAAGCCATGTGGACTTCCATATTATTTCCCAGAACAGAAGCGGCAGCATTTTCAGGGGATAGCGCAGTCCCAGGACCGCCAGCAGCACGAGCGCGAGCAGCATGGAATTGACCACGCCGTGCATGAGCTCCCAGGGCTTGTGATGAAGGAAGGCAGGAACCTTCTGCATTCCCATGCCGACGGCAATCAAGAGGTATCCGCCCCGGAGAAGATAAATTCGCCACAGCGCGATCTCGCGCGCTGGAGTTTCGTTCCGGTCCCGTGTGCCCGAGTCTGATGCTGGGGATGAATCGGTTTTCATTTGCGTCCTTCAAACCTGCGGTTGGCTAGCCACAGGCACGAAACGCGAGCGCCTAGTAGTGTAGGGCGGGATCGGCCGGAAAGCCAACTGTCGTTAAATCTCGATCACACTCATTGACTCAGGGTGGGGCTACCAATTTCTCAATGAGTGTAATCAGCTGTTATCAACTGCCGCATTCCGGCAGGCGCGAAGATTCTTCTGATACGAAAGTATGGGCAATACCATCGTCCAGTTGCGCAACCCATTTTGTTCTGGCCAAATGGTGACTTCGATCAGACTCCGGATGGAGGGATTCATGAAAGCAAACGTTACGTTCGGCTTCTCGATTGCGGTCCTGGCGCTGGCGACCGCCATTCATGGCGTGCGAATTTCCGCCGCCCCCAACCCGCAGGTCAAGTCCGGAGTCGACCGCCTCTATGTGATCGACTGCGGCGACGGCAGCGGCCCTGACGAATCGCGTTGGACGCCGGGAGTCAACGTCGGGAAACCCGTCGGCTTTCCTGGCCACTGCTACCTCATCCACCACACGCAGGGGTGGTTCCTGTGGGACACGGGCATTGATGATGCTGTGGCGCAATTGCCTAATCATGAAGAGGTGTTTCACGAGTGGGGGCCCGGCACCGGCCCGATCTGGCGCAAACCAATAACGCTCGCGGCTCAGCTCGAACAGATACACGTTAAGCCCGCGGACATCAAGTTGATGGCCGTGTCACATAGCCACCCAGACCACGCGGGGAACATCGAAATGTTCCCCAACACGCTGATGCTGGTGCAAAGAGTCGAGTACGAATGGGCTGGGAGCCGGCAGGACACTGTCGCCTTTAACAAGAGGCATCCGGTAAAGCTCGTCGACGGCGACTACGATATTTTTGGCGACGGGAGCCTCGTGCTGCTCTCCACACCCGGACACACGCCCGGCCACCAATCTTTGCTAGTGCGGCTCCCTAAAACTGGAGCGGTGATTCTTAGCGGGGATGTTGTGCATTTCCAGACAAGCTTCGAACATCGCTACGTCCCTGACAATAACTGGAACAAGCAGGCCTCGCTGCAATCCATGGACAAGATAGCGGCGGTCATGGCGAAGGAACACGCGCAGCTCTGGATTAACCACGATCAGTCCCAAAGCGACGCGGAGAAGAAGTTGCCGGCGTATTACGAGTGATGGCCCGGACGAGAGTCTCTCGTCGCAAATCTCGACCCAGTCTTCGAGTTGAGTTTGGGATGGTCTTTCCCGCTAAGTAATCGTCAGGACGAGGCTGTTGCTGGTCCCGCCGCTGACACAGCCCAAATCTCCGGAGTTCCCGCTCGGAGTGTCGACTGCCACATCGGCTGTACCCGCAGAGGAGATCACGGCAGTTGTGATCGTTGCCTGCAACTGCGTACTGCTTGTAACCACCGTGCTGAGCTTCGTCCCGTTGATAACGACGACGGAAGACGAGACGAACTTAGCACCGTACACGTCGAGGACAAAGCCCGGCTGCACTTCAGTGAGCGTAATCGTGCTGGCAGAAAGAGATCCGATGACCGGAGCCGGCCGAGCGCTGCCGCACAAGGGATTAAGTGAGTTGCATCCCTGGAACATTAGCGAGGCGAGCACAAGCACACTGAGAGGCCGCAAGAAGGCGCTGATTCGTTTCATATGGGATCGTACCATCGACCGGAGGGCAGAGCGCCGAAGATCTGCGCCGGAGTACGTTCGCTGATTGTTGGCCTGGCGATGTGCAGGTGATTGGATGTGCAGGTGATTGCAGAGGTAATAACCGGGAAATCGCTAGAGGGATGGGCTCGTGGAATCCCGCGTCTCGCAAAGTGCGCGAGACGTGGGGCAGCCGGCGGTTGCTAGGTTTTGGTAGTGCCTCAGTTTGAAATTTTGCTGCGTTTGTTGGCTTCGGAGAGTTCATCTCGTATACGCCCTAGGGCTTCACGGATGCGTGCAAGTTCAAGGGCAATCGTGCAAAGGGCTCCAAGGAGAACCAGATAAAAGATTGGGATGAGTAGCATCATGGGTAGATTCCTCCCTAAACTGTGCGTTTCTTGTAAGGGCCGCGCTTCGCTGGTGCTGGCGCATAGCTGTCGGCCATCTGCACGATTTCCTCAAGACTCCAAACGTGGTCGGAGAGGCTAGCAGCCATAGCCGGGGTGATCCGCAACGTCTTGTGGATTCTGGAGAAATTGTAGTGTACGGCGTAGATCGCAACCATTGCCTCGTGATTCTGAACTTTCTTCGAGAATGTATTGGTCAATCTGGTGAAACGCCTCATGCCCATTCTCATGCTCAGGTTGTGGCGCTCCACATAGCTAGTACTCACATGCTTTGGGTCTGGGTCGCCGCTGATAACTTTCATGTCGCATCCGATGCAGACCGCCGGAGAATAACGTGTGTCGTTCTCCGCTGGTGCGCCGTAAATCTTTTGCAGCATCGCATAGTCGCACGCTGCACCGAATGCCGTTTCTACAGCCTCTAGATATGCTTTGTGGCCGTCCGTCGTCACCTGTACGCGGCCTTTGATTCTGGCAGCGCAATCGAGCATTTCAAACTGAGGCACTACCTAGGTTTTGCTGGGCTGGCTATGTTTGCGGGGGTGTGGCAAGCTGGAGGGATGAAGAAACAAGCGTCGGACCAGGCGTTTCATGATCGGCGGCATCAGGAGCGGAAAAGGGCGGAGGCGGAGCGTAAGGTTCCTAAGAAGAAGGTGGCGGCCGAGAAGCCGAGCAGCGAGTCCCGAGTACCTGGTGCCGAGTCATAGCTCGGGCGGCTGAAGCCGTGGTCAGTTTTGCAGTTCTATTGTAGGAAGCGCTGAGCGCTGCCCACCCAGGAGCAAAGTCGACGTTGAATCGGTGCCGAGACCACTCCCTCACTTCGTTCGGGATGACAAACAAGCGGGAGAGATTGTTGACGCAGGGGTGATGTGTTCTGTAGATTCTGTTTGAACTGAAAGTACTGACATGGCTACTTTGACAGGGGTGCAAAAGGCTTACATTTTGCACTGGGGAGAGATGGGGACGCGGTGGGGGATTAACCGGACAGTGGCGCAGATTCATGCGCTGCTGTATTTGTCGCCGCGGGCTTTGCCGGCGGAGGAGATTGCCGAGACTTTGAGCGTGGCGCGGTCGAATGTGAGTACTTCGATCCGGGAGCTGGAGGGTTGGGGGATTGTGCGGGCGGTGCATGTTTTGGGCGACCGGCGGGAGCATTATGAATCGATGAAGGATGTTTGGGAGATGTTCCGGCTGGTGATTGAGCAGAGGAAGCGGCGGGAGATTGATCCTACGCGGGAGATGTTGCGGAGGAGCCTGGAGGAATTGGATCCGAAGGAAGCGGGGGCGGAGTTTACGCGCGAACGGCTGGCAGCGATGGCTGGATTTTTTGAGGCGGTGACGGAGTTGCATGATCAGATGAAGCGGCTGCCTACGGGCACGGTGAGGAAGTTGTTGCGGATGGGCGGGAAAGTCAGGAAGAAGTAGGTAGTCGCGAGTACCGAGTACATGGTTTCCGGTTTCTCGTTTCCAGTTTTACGTTTGGAAGCGGCAGACTAAAGGGCCTCGTATGGGAACTCCTGTTCGAGCTTTTGCTGGTGATTGCGGGTATGGGATGTTTCGACTGCGTGAGATCGTCCTTTGGACGATCTCACTTCGCTCAACATGACAGAGTAATTTTGGTCCGATGAAGAGGTGGGTTTGACGATGACGCAAGTGGGGGAGTCGAAAAAGATTTGGGTTACGTTGAGCGGGTTGCCGCTGACTATTTCTTTGGAGTGGCCGTTTCATCGGTCGACTTCGGGGGCGGATTTTTGGGTGTTGCATGGGGACATCCGGCTGGAGAATTCGGATGGGCTGCATGCGCCGGTGGCGGTGAATTTGTCGGCTACGGTGCGGGAGGTGGTAGCTTCGCTGGAGCCGGTGGATGTGGAAGCCCCCGTGATTAATGCCTTGCGCAAGGAAGTGGATCATCGGCAGATTGAGTTTGTGAAATCGGGGAAGCTGAAACCGGTGGCGTTTTCGAGCAGGCATTATGACTTTAAGCGGGGGAAGTGGGTATTTGGGAAGGCTACGGATGAGGCGATTGCGGAGTTTTTGGCGCGGAAGGTTTATTGGGGGACGAAGAGGAAGTCAAATTCCCCGCCCTCTCGCGAAGGACGCGAGAAGGACGGAGCACCCTCGGTCGAGGAGCGGGTTTGGATTGCGGATCCTACTGACGCGCAGTATTTGGAAACTACTCCGGGGCACCTCGTGGAAATTGCGGGGCGGCTGGATGGGGATGGGTTGGCACGAATGGAGGGGGAGTGGGCCAAGGCGACTGCTGGTTTGATGGAGCGGGCAGAACGATTTGAAGCTGCTATGCGGACAGCTGTGGAAGAGTTGGAGAAGAAGCATGCGTATGAGCGGGGGTAGAGCGGGCAGATTTGAGAATGCCGAGCAGAGCTACCGAGCGGCGGCCGGGACGTCCACGGTCATCTCCATCGGAATGGGCGTTCCGTCGCATGTGCCAGGGGTAAAATTCCAGTGCTGAACCCAGTTGAGGACGCTTTCGTTAGAATCCTTGCGCGCAGGCGGTAGTACTTTCGGGTATTGTGGCCGGCCTTTCGTATCGACGACCAACCACAATCGAATGCGCCGGTCGAACTCCAGCCGGAGGCCGGGCGGCAGGACTGGGAGACTCGGAGGGGCCGGAGGGACGGTTTTGCCAACGCACCGACCCAGTTCGATCGCACCTTTGGGCGCGTCGAAGAGGGTGGGGTCGGTGGGGGTCTCGATGGTAAGCTCCGCCACGTCGGCGGAGATGCTCTTGTGGCGATCTTCAAAGCATTTTATCTGGCGAGGAAACCAGTAATTGCCGAATTTTCGGAACGAGCCGTATTCGCAAGAAAAGGCGACGAGGTTCAGCGGACGTTTCTCGGGGACGACTCTTTCCAACAGCATGCCAGTTTCATTCTCGAAGCAGAAGGTAAAAAGCAAGTTTCCGGCCAAAGGTTTGGTAGTAACACATTCGGCTGTCACATTTCGCGTTTCACGTTCAGTAATCGATGCGAACTCGAAACCTCGCGAAGCCGGGGGTAGAACCGCCATCATGGCGGCAAGCTTGTTCGCCTGTGGTGGAAACCCATCGGAATCGACGAGCCATTGTTTGTCGGCTCCGCTGACTTCGATGTGTCGCAAATCTCCTATGACCGTTTCGCGGCGCCACTGCGAGTTCGACACCCAGACTTCGGTATAGGTTCCCTCGACTTTTTCGAAGTCCTTTCCAGTGAAGGAGAAAGTTGCCTTCAGGTGGAACGCGGGCGCGTTCGGTGAGCGGATGTCTGAGAGTTGACGAGCTTTATTGAGTAGAGCGTCGGCGCGTATCTGAACATCCTCAGGGTGATCGTCGGGCGCGTCCGCGTTCTGCGCTAAGGATGCGGGAGGAAGCAGTCCAAGGCAGGTAAGCGTAATAAAGACGCGGAGTTTCATCGGTCGGGAACATGTTACTCGCCGATACCAGATGTTGCATACTTGGTATTGTGAATTCGGTCTTCTGACGACTTGCGGGAGAAAAGTCCCCAGCAGAATCTCGGGGCGATGGCGTAGTTTATCTGTACCAGGGCAATCGCGGCGATCGCTTAATAGGTGTTGATGAAGCAGAGGGCGGCGCCGTCGGCGCAGAGGGATTGGGCGATTACCATATTTTGACCTGCAACGCGGTTGTAGAGCGATGGCATCTCAGGAAGTCTAGCATTGGGGGTTTTCGTGGTGGGAAGGGCAAAGGCTTTACCACAGAGGGCACAGGGGTCACGGGGTAGAGCTTGCTTTGTGCTTGTGATCGCGTGCTCACTGGTGCTTGGCGGGCGGGGCCTGGGCTTGGCGCAGGGGAATGAGCCGGTGAACAATCCTGTGCCGACTCCTGAGCAGGCTCCTGCGCAGAGTTCCGGGCAGGAGACGGGGAAAGAGCTGCCGGATGCTCCGAGTCAGAAGAAAGAGGAGAGTGGAAATCCAGTGCAGTTTGTTGGGCACAAGACCAAGCACGAGCTGCTGCGGGCACGGGATTGGGAGTCGGGATGGATCGCGGGAGAGTACATCGGAAGGAACCGGACGCTGGTCACTCCTACTCGGCAGGAACGGGAAGTGATTTATCTGCGACAGACGCTGATTACCCCGGAAGCTTACCTGAAGCGGATGTTTGCGGCGGGGATTGACCAGGCGCGCGGGGTGCCTTACCAGTGGGACGATGGATGGGGAGGGTATGCGGAACGGTTTGCGTCGCGGGAGGGGCAGTTTATTGCGGCGAACAGCCTGGCGGCCTTTGGCAATGCGAAGCTGGGATATGAGGTGCGCTATGACCAGTGCAAGTGCAGCGGGCTGTGGCGACGGACGCGGCATGCGTTTTTCAGGAACTTAGTGACTTACGATCGCAGTGAGGAGCATTTGAGGCCGCAGTGGGCGTTGTATGGAGGAGCGTTTGGCGGAGGGATGATTTCGACGGCATGGAAGCCTAGTCCGAAGAATGCGTTCACCAACGGGGGACGGGCGGCGGCGGAGCAGGTAGGGTGGGGGACGTTATTGAATTTTGTTACGGAGTTTTCGTGGGAGATTAATCGGAAGCAGGGAGTTAAGTAGGGGCGGGATCTTTTCGCCACGGACTTGCCAATGAATCCGGAGCGCCTAAGCCGGTCTGGTGATTTGTGCTGTCCCTGAAGGGACTCTGTTGCTGTCTCACTTGCTTACTCCGCACTTGTGTGCGGGGCTTATGAATGCCGTCGCTGGCGCGACTCCTTACTCTTTATCCCTCATTCGCAAGCTACTGGAGTAGCGTGCCTCCGTTGCCGTTGGGTTCTTCTTCTGGCGCCAGGACTACGGCGGCGGCTACGCGGTCGCCGGGTTCCATGTTCAGGAGGCGGACGCCCTGGGCATTGCGGCCGGATTCGCGGATGGTTTTGGAATCCATGCGGATAATTTTGCCGTACTGGCTGATCAGCATTACCTGGGAATTTTCGTCTACCAGCGCTATCGCTACTACTTTTCCTACCCGCTCTGTGGTTTTGATGTTGATTACGCCTTTGCCGGCGCGGTTGGTCAAGCGGTATTCGTCGGCTGGGGTGCGTTTGCCATAGCCGTTTTCGGTGACCGAGAGGATCAGGGTGCCTTTTTGAGTTAGGTCTACGGTTTCAGTGGGCGGGATTTCGCTTACCGCTTCTGCCTCGCTTGGGCTCGCTTCGCTTGCTGGACGGCCGAGGACGGCCGTCCCCACATGGTTCTTCTCTGCTCCTTCGGAGTCTGGTTTTGGGGTTACGGTCATGCCTACTACGTAGTCGCGCTCTTCCAGATTAATTCCGTTTACGCCGTAGGCGGCGCGGCCCATGGGTCGGACGTGATTTTCGTCGAAGCGGATGGCAGCGCCCTCGTGGGAGGCTATGAAGACGATTTGGTTGCCGTTGGTGATGCGGGCGGCTACCAGTTCGTCTCCTTCTTCGATGTTGATGGCGTTGATGCCGTTGGAGCGGACGTGCATGAACTCGCGGAGTTCGGACTTCTTTACCAGGCCGTTGCGGGTGGCGAAGAAGATGTACTTGTTTTCTTCTTCGAGATTGCGCACGGCTAGCATGGTGCGGACGGTTTCTCCGGGTTGGAGTCCGATCAG
>DATHOK010000170.1:0-9870 GCA_035484995.1 Verrucomicrobiia bacterium
TTCTGTGGGGAAAGCCGCCCCCGGCTGTCCGATGACGGGATAGCGAATCTCCCACAATTTTCCGGCAACGTCTTCGTGCTTCACTTCGAGATCGGAGATCGCGGTGCCGCAGCGCGGGCACCAGTTCACGATGTACTTGCCGCGATAGATCAGGCCATCTTCATACAGGCGAACGAAAACCTCGCGGACGGCGCGGGAAAGATCTTCGTCCATGGTGAAATATTTGCGGTCCCAGTCGACCGATGCGCCGAGGCGCTTCATCTGATCGAGAATCGCGCCGCCGTAAAGCTTTTTCCACTCCCACACGCGCTCGATGAATTTTTCGCGGCCGAGGTCGCGGCGCTTGATGCCTTCGCTGGCGAGCTGGCGCTCCACCATCATTTGCGTGGCGATAGAGGCGTGGTCCGTGCCCGGCAGCCAGAGCGTGATGAAGCCGCGCATGCGATGCCAGCGCGCGATGATGTCCATCTGCGTCTGGTTGAGCATGTGGCCCATGTGCAGGCGGCCGGTTACATTCGGCGGGGGCAACAGCAGCGTGAAGACCGGACGTGTCTCGCCCTCTGGAGGCGTGGGCACGGAGAAAAGCTTTTCTTTGATCCAGTATTCGGCCCAGCGCGTCTCAATCGCGCCCGGCTCGTAAGATTTGGGCAATTCGTGCGGCATGGGTGGGTGAGCGATCAGCCAATCAGCATCCAGCTAAAACCTTAACCACGGGGGACACAGAGGATCACAGGGTAAATCTGCGCCGCCCCAGTGCACCTTTCTGTCCTGTGTGGGGTAGAACTTTTGATCTTACAGGCGCGAGAAAAGAAGGGTCAAACGCTTGCCGGGGTGGAAGGAAGGGACGGCAAAACTGCCACACCCCCGCCTACCATCACAGAACTGGTTTTGACCTTGGCCCAAGGCCCGCCCGCGCGCGCTGCGGTTTTTTCAGTTTGTGCGAGCTGTTGCGAAAAGTGGATAAAATACGAAACTGCAACCGATCTCAGAACAAGTAAGTACACCTCTCCTAAACAAGTGCGCTGTTGAGTTCGGCGGGAACGCCTCTGCGAACGTGCTCTTCTCAAGGTTGTCTCCAGCAGCGCTGAGCAGTTCGCTCCCGCTGAGGAAATGCGCTTTCTCGATCTTGCCACCCGTGATCTCAACGTCAAAGTATGCGTTCACACTTTGCCTGGTGATCGCAGGAAGTTTGACGGTACGCATTAGACCTAATTCTTCCCCGGCGCTCATCCGGTTCTTGGGAAGAGGAACATGAGCCAGATTGCGCATGCGAGCCGGGGTATCCTCCAACTGGGGAGCCGCCCCCAGCGCAAGGTTGTACATGCGAAGGGCTGCAGGCAACTTGTGTTCCTTCTCGTACAACTGGCCGAGGTGATCACCTACTACTCCATACTGTCCGGCTTGCCATGCTGAATTTAAGTAGATCTCAGCCTTGTCATAGACGCCCATTCGAAAATACACCCAGCCTAGCGTGTCCCAATACGCAACGAGGGAGGAAGAATACCCAAGATCTTTTAACCCTGAAAGGGTCACCTTTGTAGACGCTTCCTCCTCATCGTGGACTGCTTTCTCTGCATATTGGAGCGCGAGTGGAAGCTGTTTGTTGGCGTCCGCGAGCTCATATCCAACATCGTTGTACATCTCGGGCGTGGGACTCATCTCTAAGGCCTTCTTATAAACAGCGAGTGCCTTATCTTCGTTGTCAGCTCTGACATAAGCCGTTCCCAGTTGGACGTACAGAGGAGTACTGTCGGGACTCAATCTTTTCGCGGATTCAAATGCTGAGACCGCATCGCTATAGCGCTTAGCCGCTACGAACGCTGAACCGAGATTTGCAGGGCCGTCGGGATCATCGGGAGCGATCGCGATTAGCTGTTGCCACGCGGAAATCGCATCGTCGTAATTCTTCAGCCGCATCAATGCAAATCCGAGTCCTTTGTAGCTCAGCAATTGCTGCGGGTCGTTTGCAATCGCCGAACGCAATGCATCGAGGGCAGAGTCCGTCCTACGGTTGTACATGTAGATCTCACCCAGCCACAGCCAGGCGCGCGTAAACTTGGGGTCTAGTTGGGTGGCCCGTTTCAATGATTCGATTTCGGACGCCGTGTCGCGGCGCTTGTCTTCTTCTCTGGCATCTTCGTACGCTTTCGCCGCCTCGGGATTATTGCTATAGGGCAGGGTCCAAATCGTGTCTTGATAGGAAGCGGGCGTGACGTGCCTTTGCTGGAATCCAACATAAACATCATGATCGTCGGAAAGCGCTTTTGAAAACTTTTTATATCCGTCGAACTGGTTCGCTGGCAGCTCCCTAACTTTGACTAGCAACCGGCGCTCCGTACGTAAGACTCCGCCCTCGACCGTGTAAGCGGCGTGGTACTCAGCAAACTTTTCACTTAGGTCGATACGGGCAGGGAGCTGAGGAGAGTAGCCTTTCGGAATCTCCACGCTGGATTCGTAGTGTATCTCCCCGCTCGACAGCAGCATGGGATGAGTCGGTTCCTCGTCTGGAATGATCCCATTCATGGGTGGTAACGGAGAACTGACTCGTCGCTCGGACCACTGAGGATAATCTTTGCGCGTATACGAGTAGCTGATGCGAAAAGGTTCGTCGATCTTTTCCGGAGAGCTAGCCGTCACGTCGCTGACATCACCAGAAAACCCCGACGCATACGAAATCCGCTGCGCGACATCTTTCCATTGCTGCATCGGTGTGCGCCGAAAGACAGTTCGGAGCAGAACTTCAGCGTCACTGCCACTCAGGGTTCGCTCGATCTTACCTTCAAGTGTTCCGTCGTCCCTGAGCCTTGCATCAATACGGAACGTCTCGGACGCCATTGTGGATGGTTCCGCCGGTGTAGCAATAAGGGTTGCAGGCTTGTCGGTTGGAATTACTAACGCCTGCTTCTCCCAAAGGGGGCTCAGCAAGTATCCATACGGGGCCACTTCCGCTGTCGTATCGAGCCAAACAAACTCGTTCCCTTGCGGGACGGCAGTGATCACGTGATCAAACTGCGATGGCGAAGGAACATCAGGATCAAGCGCGTGCGTTGAATTGATCAGCGCAGGATACGCTTGAATGCCAGCAGCTGCGAGAAGAGATGCCAGAAGAGTGTGCTTGTCCTTGCAATCGCCGTACTGATTAGCCAGAACTTCCGACGCCGAATGCGGCTGATAACGTCCGATTCCGAATGCAACTCCAATATAGCGAAACTGCGTACTTACGTAGGTGTAAATGGCTCGGAGTTTAGCGTTGTCGTCTTTGGCCCCCTTTGTCAGTTCGAGGGCCTTCGCCCGAACCTCGGGGCTAGGCTTTACGCGATCCGACTGCAACTTGTTGTACCACGCTCCGATCTCGTCCCAGCTCTGGAATGAGGAGACCTGTACATCGGGCGCGGGTAGCTTTCCTCGCGCCAGCTGATACGTCTGTTCATCTTGTTGTTTCTTCTGTTCATCCGCTGGTTTATCCTTAAGTAGAGAGTACGTCCATGCATAAATGCGACGCGTCCCTTGCTCGGTAATAACGGGCTTCACTTCCGGACTCTTCCATTTGATTGCACGGTCTCGCGGTACGGTGATTTGAATGTCCTGATGCAGAACGATAAAGTCTCGTGGAAAATTGAAGGAATACCAGAACTGTCCAGGCACGAGAGGTTCAGTCGAGTGCCAGTAAATCTGCATTTCGAGCACGTCCCCCGCACTTAGTCCTTTCACAGCAACGTGCTTCTCTCGCAAATCACTGTAAAAAGGTGCCTGACTAGTGATCTCGGCTGGCATGTCCTGAATATTGTCGTTGGGTGTAGGGATTGTGGTTCCATCTGGCTTCAGTACGCGGACGTAGCTGACATCAATACTTTCCGTCTTGCTTTGGTAGGAAAACTTGAGTATGCCGAACCGCTGAACGCCTGCATCAGATTGAATTCGGATGCGGCCTGAGTTCTCACGAGTGTAGGTGCCGTCATTTTGGAAATCGATCTTGGTCGTATCCTGCTCGTCGACAAAGGCCTCTTTTGAATAGTCGGCTTTGGCAGGGGTTGGCGTGCTCAATTTACTGATCGACTCCGGCGTGGTTGGAGTCACTTGTGCGTTTAGATTGACAAACGGCGATACGCACGAAGCGGCCACGATCGCGACGCACAAATGCTTTAACATACGGAACGTTTTTACTTAGTCTGATGCAAAAAGGCAAGGTCTGGAAGCCCTGCAAATAGATATCCCTAATGGTTAGGGGGCGAGCTCTTAATGTTGTTCACGATCTTGGCGAGAGTCTTGCGGCGAACAGGTTCGCCTTTCAAGATCTTGTCTAGCGTGTGATGGCTTACACCTGTATCGCGTTCCAGTTTACGAATTCCGAACTTGAGAATGTCGTTTTTGATGTCTTCGTCCGCAACTACCTGTTTTGACTGTTGATATTCAAACGACGTGGGTTGATTGACGAGATTTCAGGTTCTTCTTTGCCTAGCCTCAGGCGGATATTTGAGGTCGAGGAAGCGAACACAACAAAAGACGTGACTCCAATTGACGAAGGAAAACCAAATCCGCAAATCCCAGAAGGCGAGCCTCCGAAACCCATTCCCGAGTCAGCTTAAAGTCAGCAACACTAAAATTCCTCAGTACCTGACGAACTGCCCGGCAAGGGGTGCATATTCCCTCCCGTCCTGTTCTCACCCCGTCAAACGCTCGCCGGGGTGTCCAAGGGCGAGAAAGTTGAAAGGCTAGTCGCGAACCAGCTTGATTCCTACTTCTTCTTCGACATTTTCCGATTGATCTCTTCCATGAGCTTGGGGCGGAGATCGGCCAGAACGCTGTCGACGATGCTGGCGACGTTGCTCTGGTCGCCATCGGGCGTTGCAGCAGCGGCTTCCTGCAAAAGCTGTTCGGCGCCTGCGGCCACTGCCCGGGCGGCAGTGTCGGGCTGTGCTGACTCGGGCTGGTCAACTTCTTTTTTTTCTTTTTCTTTTTCTTTGGCCTGGGTTTCTGCTACACCGTTGCCCTGGCTGCTGTCGTGGACTTGACGCCAGTTCGCCCATGCCGCTGCCGTGTTCTTCACCGTTTCAGAATCGAGCTTCGGTTCCGGCACGGTTTCGGACGTTAGGTTTTCAACTGTTTCTTCCGTGCGTGGGACGGCAACCTTGGCCATCCCCGATTCCGGCTGAGGCCGCAACTCCCGCGCACGGTTCTCGACAGGCTCGGAAATCTGCGGCAGCTCTTGCTTCGATTCAGAGGATGCTGCGGTTGTGGACGCCCCCGTAGACGATTCGACCGGAGCATTCACAGCCGCGATGGAGGTTGGGGCTGCAGCCTCAAAAGAAGCCACTGCGGCCGGTTCCGACTGCACGACCGGCACTTCCAGCGAAGCATTGTTTCCAGCAGGTTCAGGAACGGGCTCAGGCGCCGGATTCGAAATCGTCGTGGGAGTTTCCGCAATAACGGGAGCAGACTGCGGAATAGCAGCAATGCTGGCAGAGCCTGCAGCGGCGACTGCCGCATACGCTTTCTGCATTTCCTGATCCAGCGAAATCGCGGACTCGCTGCCTTCCAAGGCCACCGAGACCGCCGTCCATCGCGATCCGCGCACGCTCGCCGCCACCACAGATTCGGCGGTGGCCGCGATGGTTACGGGCACGTCCTGCGCTTCTTCTATGCGAACATCCGGACTAACATCGCCCTTCCGGCGACGGTATGTTTCGACCGCAGCAGGCTCACCAGCTGTGCGGCTCGGTTTGTTCTCTTCTTTGCCTTCCGCTGCCGGCGTTTCCAGCTTCGCTTCGGCTGCGACCGCAGGGGCGGCGTCACGCGACACTTCAGTGGCGGAGGGAAGGTTGCTTTCTGTTCGATCAGGAGTCCGCTCCGCGAATGGCTGGCCGGCGATTGCACTCTGGGCGTCTATATTGCTGGTGCCAGAAGCCGGCTGCTCTTGCCTGATCGCGGAGGCAACCATCTGCATCTGAGCGGCTGCGGCGGCGATGGCGGCAACTTCTTCGGGCGTTACATCCTTGGGCAGACCGACCTGGGCTAATGCGGCCACATCCAGGTTTGCTTCGACCGCTTTTCCCGCCTCTTGGCGCGTTTCTTCATTCGAGTTCTTATTGTTGCTCGAAACCTTCTCCACGCTGGAGGTTGAAGGTTCGTCGGCGACCTTCTCTTCCGGCTCCGTCTTCTTCTTGGGGAAGCCGATGCGGCTCTTCCATCCATTGTCGGAGTCCGTGGCTTCGTCGCGGCCGCCACGCCCGGATTCATCCGCCGCCGCCATCGCCCGCGCGAAGCGCCCGGGCTTGGAGGATTCGGATCGAGGCACGACTTTATCTTCCAGCTTCGACAAGGCACCCAACAACTCGCTGGCTTCAAAAGGCTTGACGATAAAGCCTTCGGCGCGCACGCGCTGCGCCTCCTCCGGCTTGAAGGGCTCGAGCTTGCCGACCGTCAGCAGGACCGGAATCCGCGCCGTTTCCGGCGATTCCTTGAGGCGCTGGCAAACTTCCAGCCCGCTGTAGCCGGGCATGTACACGTCAAGAATGACGAGGTCGGGTTTCAGTTCGCCGATTTTCTTCAGCGCGGCGGAGCCGTTGTTGACGGCAATCACCTCATACCCCGCATCTGCGAGGATTTTGCGGCCCATGTTTTGGGCGGTCACGCTGTCGTCGGCGAGCAGTATCTTCCGGGCCAAAGGAATTCCTCTGATGAGGGGAGATAACGCGAAGGTAACCTGACCGTTGACGTAAGTCAATGATCGGACGGCATGTTACCAGGTTACTAGTGGTCAGCGCCTACCGCGTCTCGGAGGCGCCCCCGCAGGGCGTCAAAAGCGGAAAGTGAGGTCGACAACCGCTTTTAGAACGAAGGGACGAGCTTCTTCAATCCCTTCTTTTTCTTCTTCTTGCTGGTTGAAATATCCTTGTCGCTGGCGAGCGTGGAGCTAGAACTGGCGACCGCCCCGCTACTGCTGGACGAAGCTGCCGCCTGCTGGATCTCGTTGATCTGCGTCGGCGGCGGCGCAGGGACTTCGTTCGCTACCGCACTTTGACTTTCCGACGGCTTCAATTCATTCGGATCTGGCTTCAACTCATTCGGATCGGGCGCCGCAGCTGGCTTCAGTTCGTTCGGATCGGCCGTAGTAGTGCTATTCGGACGGGCAAAAGGATCGGCACCGTTCGCCACCGCCGGAGCATCGGAACGCGGGGCGGGCTCGTTCGCTCCTGGAGTTCCAGTCGTCTTTACGATTTCGCCGCTCAGACCACGTTCGCCGGCTGGAAGACCCATCGCTTGCCGCATCGACGTCGTCACCACATCTCTAGCCGCCACCGGGGTCGGGTCCACTAACGTCGGATCGCCCACTTTCGACGCCGCCGTCACGTCGGGCCCTCTCTTTACCACGGTCATGAGACGATCCAGCGTCTTGGCCTCCACCCGGCTTTCTTCCTCGGCCTTGTTCTGCGCCACCGCCGCCTTCGTCGGCCGCGGAATCGGCTGATGCAGTGCCGCTAGCCGCTTCTTCGCGTCATCTTCGCGTTCCATCAACGGGTACCGCGTGATGATCTGTGAATACGCCGTCGATGCATCCTTGGTCCACCCGGCAATGAAGCTGCCTTTCGCGGCCTCCCCGACGCAACCCGGCGGAATGTTGAGCCCCTGGCAGGCTGGCCTGGACCTCAACTGCGCGATCTCCGCTTCCCGGTTCTGGCCAATCAGAAACAACGCTTCATCAGCTTTGCTGTACAGCGGATATTTATCAACCAGCGACTGCAGCCGCGCAATCGAGGCCGGATACGACCCCCGGTCGTAATAGAACTTCCCAATTTCAAACTCCCGATCGGCCAGCACTTCCTGCACTTCCAGCAGGCGCTCCTTGCCTTCTTTCACCAGCTTCGGGTTGTCCGGATACTGCATGATCAGGTTGCGGTACTCATCCTCCGCCCGCTTGGCGTGGGTATAGTCGCGGTCCGACTTCTCCATTTGCTGGTACTGGATGTTGGCGATCTTCAACTGCGCCTCGGCCGCTTCCGGCATGTTGGGAAAGAAGGTCTCGAAGTCGCGGTACTCTTGTTCCGCCTGCTCCAGAGATGCTGTCCCGCCTTCGGCGTACCAGGAATCGCCGACCGCCAGTTTCGCCCGCGCAATATATTCCGAATCCGGATAGGTAATGATCAAGGTCTGCAGCGTCATGCGCGCCACGTCGAAGCGGTTGTGCTTCATCGCGTCCATGGCCTTGTCGAATAGCACCTTATCAGGCTGCTTCGTCCCCACATTGGCCAACGGATTGACGGACTTCTTGTTGGTGCAACCGACAGTAAGCGCGAGCAAAATGGCGAGCGCCGCAATCAATGAGAATCGACGTGACATTAAGACCTCGAATCTGAGTTGCCCACTGAAAATTAGACTTTCAACAGCGCCGCTTCCGTTGCTGCCTTCAGCAGCCCCTCGGCATTCTTCTTTGGATCACCACTACCGAACACGGCGTTGCCTGCCACCAGTATTTCTCCGCCCGCACGAACCACGTCGCCCACCGTGTCGCGCCCCACGCCACCATCCACTTCGATGCGGAAAGTCAGCCGGCGTTGGCTGCGAATCTCAGCTAATTGCCGCATTTTGTGCAGGGTAGAAGGGATAAACTTCTGCGCTCCAAACCCGGGATTCACCGACATCACCAGCACATACTCCACAATATCGAGCACTTCAGTGAGTGTGTCGACCGGGGTAGCCGGATTAATCACCACCCCCGCCATGCAATCGTGGCTCTTGATCAGATGCAGCGTGCGGTTCAGGTGCCGGACGGCTTCCTGATGCACTGAAATCCAATCAGCGCCAGCCTCGGCAAACACCGGAATGAATTCATCCGGATTCTCGATCATCAGATGACAATCGAGAGGCAGGTCGGTCACCTTGCGCAGCGACTTCACCACCGGCGGCCCAATCGTGAGATTGGGGACGAAATGCCCATCCATAATATCCACATGGATGACGCTCGCGCCACCTTCCTCTGCAGCGCGCACCTGTTCGCCCAGACGGGCGAAGTCCGCGGAAAGAATCGAAGGTGCCAGTTCGATCAAAAGATGTCTCTTGGAGCGTTGTTAGACCCTGGGCTCGCGGTCGGAAAGCTGCTAGAAGTTTACCATCCAAACCCGCCCGGATACAGCAGATTGTAGCCCGGCAGGAGGCCCGATTCGAGCCGCATAAAAGGCGGCGAATGATAGTAGTCCGCCCCCCATTCTTGGCTTTCTTTGCGAGAAGTAGGATTCGACAGCCCATGTTACCCTCGTCGGACATGTCCGCCGCGCCCCAATTCACCACCGCCGCTTACGGCATGGCCGCAGTCCTGGCCTGGGGCACCAGCGACTTTCTCGGAGGCTACGCCACGCGCCGCGCCAACGCATTCCTGTTCACAGTCGTCGTGAACCTGGGCGGCCTGCTCCTGGTAGGCACGCTGGCTGCCGGCACTCACGCTCCGTTCCCTCCTCTGCGCAGCGTAGCCTGGGTTCTGGCCGGCGGCATCTCGGGTGGCGCTGCGCTGGCCATCTTCTATCGCGCGCTTTCTTCGGGACGAATGGGACTGACCGCGCCAGTCGCCGCTGTTCTCAGTGCCGCGATCCCGGCGGTGTTCTCGATGTTCACCGAGGGAGTGCCCGGCAGGATCCCCCTCCTCGGCTTCGTCATCGCCGCAGTTGGCCTCTGGCTCATCACTCGCACCGAAGATGGCAGCAAGCCCGAAGGCATTGGGCTGGCGGTCATTGCAGGCATCGGTTTCGCCAGCTTCTATCTGTCGGTCCGCCAGGCCGGCGACGTTTCAGCCCTGTGGATCGCAACGCTGACCCGAACTGGCGGCCTGATCGTCACCTCGCTGATCGTGCTGATGCTAAGGAATTTTCGCGACATTAC
>DATHOK010000171.1:0-26746 GCA_035484995.1 Verrucomicrobiia bacterium
GATTTTCTTCTGGGGCTTCGTGCCAGAAGGTCAGTTGGCTCTGCCCGCCGAGGAGATAGGCGCTGATAATGCGACGGTAATAGCTTAGGCTTGGCAAAAGCGGCATGGGTCCGGGAGAGATTTCTCGAAGGATATCACGAGGGACAAAGCACGTACTTACGTCAGTTTCCGGCTTTGCCCGTGAGCCGCTCCGAATTGCGCACCCCCCATGAACCGATTCGGATGGGCGCTCCAAACCAAGTAAAATGCGTTCACGCTCTTTCGAGTCGGCTGCGTGACGCTGGATATCGCTGCATCCTCTACACTGACTTGGCGAATCCGACATCAAATTCCATCTACCGGCGAATTGGATATCGAGCTGTAGACGAAGCTCTCCGCTATCGTTTTGAGTGATAGGCGGGCGGAAGGCGCCCCAGTTAAGCCGCCGAGTGATGCATCGTCGGCGACTCGGAAACCCATCCGCTACTGAATTCACTCACGGCTGCACGGCGAACAGTGAGGTGATCATGTCTTCTGATTCGACCGCAATGGTCGTGACGGCTAAGTATGGTGTGTTGTTTTCGCCGTCGGGCAGGAAGGCATTGGCGTACTGGAAGAATCGCATGGGCCATCGATCTTTTTTCCAGGAGAGCAAGGGACGCCAGTCTTGTCCGTCGCGGCCGCCGAAGATGCGAACGAAACGATCGGGATTTCGCTTGCTTGGCTCGACCAAGGTGGAAAAGAAAATATCGCGGCCTACGCGGCATCCGTAGATGGACGAGCTACTGATGGCAGCGAGTTCCGATAGCTTTCCCTGGCCATCCATGCCTTCGCGAGCGAGATGATAGATGTAATTCGCTTCCAGTGGCGTGTCAGAAGAGAAGTAGAGACCGCTTTCCGCGGGCACGCAGGCGACGGCGCGCGCTTGCTGGTTGCCTTGCAAGACGACGTCGATCTGGCGAAAGTCATACGACGCGCGAACGATGCGGCATTCGTCGCCGTAATCGCCGGTGAGCAGCCATAGGCATTTTCCCCACG
Organism: Verrucomicrobiia bacterium; assembly: GCA_035484995.1. Taxonomy (GTDB): domain Bacteria; phylum Acidobacteriota; class Terriglobia; order Terriglobales; family Acidobacteriaceae; genus Sulfotelmatobacter. The sequence continues at coordinate 1,018 of DATHOK010000171.1, forward strand.
GGTCGTGCAGGATGTTGTGCACGTGGCGGATCGCGCCTTTCGGGAAAGTGTAAGCGACGCTCCACGTCGCACCTGCATCCGTGGAAGCGTAGACGTGAACTTCGTCGCGGGAAGCATTGTCGAAGTACTCTCCCCAGAAAACGGTGCCGCTGGGAATTGCTGTGATGTGCAGTGGCCGGGTGCCGCGCGTAATCTTGTGAGTTACCTGGAATTGGCTTTGGTTCGGACGGAGCGTGATGATTGCTCCCGGCACGGCCGCCACCATGCCTTGTGAGGGCAGCACGGTGAGCGCATGAAAGCCATCGCGCACCAGGCGCGAACTTAGATTCGTTCGTGAGGTCCAACGGCGCCAGTAGGAGGGATGGAATGACGCAACGGCTTCCCAGGGCTGGTTGTGTGACGGAATATGGCGCGGAGAGATTTTCGTGCGTAAAAGATCATAACCGCGCGAAGCGTATAGAACGTCATCCATCCAGGTGAGCGCTCGGAGACGCTGGAATCTGGCGACACGTCGAAGACCCGCCGAGGAATTGCCGGGATTGTCGGGAAGAGCGCTCATGACGGAACCGAGTTGTCAGCATTCGGCTTCGTTACTAGAAATGGACCGATGGCAAGAACGTCCATGCGGGTGCGCTGGAAGCAATCGATGGCTTCTTCAGGGGTGCAGACTATGGGCTCATTTTCGTTGAAGCTGGTGTTCAGCACGACGGGAATGCCGGTCTTGCGATGAAAAGCGGCGATGAGATCGTAGTACAGCGGATTTTCGTCGCGAGCCACGGTCTGCAGGCGTCCCGTGTCGTCGACGTGGTTGACGGCGCAGAGCAGTTTACGTTTTTCCGGCCGGATTTTGTAGACGTGCAGCATGAAAGGAGAGGGATGGTCATGCTCGAAATACTCATGCTGGTAATCGGCGAGGATGGAGGGCGCAAAAGGGCGAAACCATTCGCGGTGCTTGATGCGTGCGTTGAGAACATCTTTCATGTTGGGCAGGCCGGGATGGGCGAGGATGGAGCGGTTGCCGAGCGCGCGCGGGCCCCACTCCATGCGTCCTTGAAACCAGCCGATGACGTTGCCGCCGGCGATCTGCTCGGCGACCGCTTCCAATAGAGGAGCGCGTTCCAACTTGCGATAGTCCAGACCGGCTTTCTTCAGTGACGATTCTATGTGCGAGTTGGAGAACTCCGGGCCGAGATAAGAGTGTTTCAATTCGTGACGTTGAGGCTGCCGCAGGACGGAGTGATAAGTATGAAGTGCTGCACCGATGGCCAGGCCTTCATCGCCGGCTGCGGGCTGGATGTAGGTGCGGCGGAAGGGCGTCTGGTCGAACAGTTTGCCGTTGGCGACGCTGTTGAGTGCGCAACCTCCGGCCATGGCGAGATTGTCGCAAGGAACCTGCTGGTGCAAGTGGTTCAGGAGATGAAAAAAGATTTCTTCGAAGCGCTGCTGCAGGGCAAATGCCAGATCCATGTCGCGCTGCGTGATCTCGGTGTGTGGCGGACGAGGCTCTCCGAACAACTCCTCCATACGATCAGAAAAATGGCGAGCCAGGCGGACCGTGCCATCGGGGAGAACCTGCATGCCTGCGTTGCTGCCTAGCGGCTTGAAGTAGCTAAGGCCCAGCTGGAAGCGGGAATTGGTGGGAGCAACGATCTTGCTGAGTACGTCACGGTAGCTATCGTTATTCTTGCCGTAGGGAGCCAGGCCCATGACTTTGCCTTCGTCGCCGTATTTGCTATAGCCGATGAACTCACAAATCATGGTGTAGACGCTGCCGAGGGAGTGCGGCAGGAATACGCGATCGAACACTTCGATGTCATTGCCTTCGCAGCGCGCCATCATGGTGGAGACGAAATCTCCCGAACCGTCGTAGGAGAATCCTGCGGCTTTCTCCCACGGTGAACAGTAGTAGGCGCTGGCGATGTGCGCGATGTGGTGCTCGAGATGGTGCTCTTGAAACCGAAGCTCCGCTTGGTCGACTTCGAGCGCTCTGGCCAGTAGAGAGCGTACGTCGCGCATCGACTCTTTGCGTTGGCGGAGGCGAATGAAATTCAGAATCCTGGTTGGGTTGGCGAGAGCATACTGAACTTTCTTCGCCAGGTTGGCGTCGCTATCTTGTCCAACGGCGATGTGGTCAATGTCAGAAATCTTTGCGCCTACGGCATCGAGACAGGCTTTGACGGACAGCGCGGGGAAACCACCGAAATGCTTGCGGCGATTGAGGCGCTCCTCCGCGATGGCAAAGACTACTTCACCGTCATGCACGATCGCCGCGGAGGCATCGGCGTGAAACATATTTAGGCCCAGGATGAGCATGAACTAGGCGTGATCCTCCAGGCTTTCTATTTGCGGCGCGCTTGCATCTTCAATTCGTAGATTTTGGCTTTGATGTGAAAAAACTGAATGCCTTGGAAACTGCAATAGATCAGTCCGGGAATGCCGTCGAGAAATCCCAGGCAGAAGATGTATTTGTAGAAAAAGAACAGGAGCGGCGAGCCTGGAACCGCAAAGAATTTCTTGCGCAGCCAGCGGTGACGTTGCGCCTGCGATCCGAAAAGCGATGGCGGCAGTTCCAGCGAGCCAGCTGCGCCTTCGAGCCATACTCTGGCATCCCAGTTGGAATATTCGTCATGCTTGCGAATGTAGTGCGAGAGAGACTCGACGTTGTCGTGCAGCAAAGGGTGTTCGAGTCTTGCCGTCTTGCCTTCGACGACTACGTGTTCGTGGACTTCCATGTCAGCCATGGAGGCGTCCTGTTCTCTGAGGCGGCATTCAAAGCGGCCTTTGCCACGGCGGAATAGTGAGAGCTTGTCGAAACTGGCGCCGCAGTGGCGGAGCTCGCGTCCGAGAAAATACATGCGGAGGGCGACGTAGTAACCGTTGAAGCTAGAATTTTGGATTGCTTCCAGAATCTCGCGAGCCAGTTCGGGAGTCAGCGCTTCATCGGCATCCACCAGGAAAATCCAGTCGTGGGCCAGGGGCAGCGATTCCATTGCCCACTGGCGTTTCTTGGGCCAACCGCCCTGGTAATGGAACTGCACGACGTGTGCGCCGTAGGACTCCGCGATCTGCACGGTCGCGTCCGTGCTTTGCGAGTCAATGACATAGACCTCGCCCAGATCACGGAGAGATTCGAGGCAGCGCGGCAAATTGCGGGCTTCGTTACGCGCGGCAACGATTGCAGTCACCGGGAGGAGCGGCGAAGAGCGCCCGTTTCGCATCTGCTTTGGCTCTTCCAGCTTTTGCATCGGGAGTGGAGAGACTTTGAACATATTACCTGACGGGCGCTTCCAGAGCATAGTTGCGCGACCGTGGGTTGGTGGCTGGGTTGACAATTCCAGGAGGCCTCTTCGGTCCTCGACTGACGTCATCGCGAAGCCGGGTGTACTTGCCAAGTGAGCGCAGTCTCAGGCGCGCGGTGTTGATAAGAGGGAGATCCTTCGCTCCGCCTGAAAAACAGCTACGCTCAGGATGACGCCATTGGAACTCGAAATTACGGATTTTACTGGCGGACGGCACAGAAGGCTAAGAGCGATCCACCGAACTCCCGGCGCTGCAGCCAGTGCGGAATGGGACTGCCAAAAGGAATGACCTTGCCTGGGGCGAAGCCGTGCTCCTTTAACACGCGGCGAAAGCCGGCGGCCGCGTAGTCGTTGTGCGAATAATCGAGAAAGGCGCACCATCGTTGCCCCAGGATGCGACCCAGGCCGTGCGTAGCAAGCTGGGCCTTGCGGACGAGCGAATTGCGGTTCGCCACGGAGACAACCAGCAAGCCGCCGGGGCGCACTACGCGAGCAAATTCCGTGAGGCAAGCCGCGGGGTCGGGAACGTACTCGAGCACGCTGGAACAAAGAATTCCGTCCAGCGACTGATCGGCGAGTGGCAGGTGGGCGATGGTGGTGATGTGCTCGAAGCGAAGCTGCCGTCTGGACTCATTGTGCTTCGCGAGATCATGTGCGAAAACATCCTGTCTCGCAACGATCTGGCTCGCCAGCTCGCGGGCCAGAGTAATCATTTCTCTTGCGGCATCGACTCCGAGGACGTTTGCGCCGGCTTCGAGCAGAGAGCGAGCCAGGGTACCCGATCCGCAACCGGCATCCAGCCAGTGCTGGTCATGCAAGTCGTGCCCTGCCAGGCATTCTTCAACCGCGCGCAGCCGAGCCTTGAAAGCCGGCTTTTGATAGCGCTGCTCCCAGCCGAGGGCCAGTTCGCGGTGATAGGCCACTGCGTCTTTCGCGGCGGGTTCTGGCGCTGTCAACATATTGCGGGTACGTTCGTTCGGGTTGTGCCAATTTCAATACGGCGACGGATGCCTAGCCCTTGCGCGCGGCCGATTCAGACAGGTTGCCAGGCCAGCATCTTTGCTAATGATGATAACCAGTGTCTCGGGGTGCGTCCAACTTCAGACACGGATGAAGCAGCCTCAATTATCGGGGCAGTGAAAAGCACAGTCCCGACCTCTCCGAGAACAGGATCGACGATCTTTTCGCTGGAGCTCCGCGGATATTGCATCGCGAGGGTCTCTAGCAGGGCGGCGTATCTCGTGTCGCCGTGCTTGCCCCACACAAGAATCGCGTCGGGAGACGCTTTTCGAATGTCCGCGGCGAGGCTGCTCAGTTGAGTCGATTGCGGCAACGCTTCCGTGGCCGCGATGATTCTCCGTTCGCCGAAGAAGCTTGCCTTGAAGCCGGCCTCCCATCCCACACCGTGCTCGGGAAAAGGTCCGGACCCAATGGTTACCACTCTCGAGCCGGGGTGTTCCTGAAGGCGACGACCGGCGTCGTAGCAGCTGGACTGAAAATCGCGGGTCAGCAGCCGAAACGGAGAAGATGGGTACACCATCGAAGCAATTGTCCCGAGAACGACCAGAGCGATGCAGAGTTTTCGCCAGCGGTCATGATCAAATTCGTCGTCTTTATCGTCTTTACGGTTGGGCACGAGGAAACGTGCGGCGACGGCCAGCACCAAGGGGATCAAGGGGAACAGATAGCGCTCGTCGAAGACCAAGGCTGAATACGTCGTCACTAAAGTCAGCGCACTGGCCGCGACGACAATCGCAAAACGCCACTCCACCGGATACTGACGTCTCCGACCCGTGAGAATTGCGAGAGTGGCTATGAAAGCGATTAACCCTCCCAACGTTGTGACAATCATCATTTCTTTGAACACACGAGGGACATTGCGAACTTCGGCGCGCATCATGTTCGGAACTACCTGCCTGATGCTGAGAGGATAAGTCCACGGCCATGAACCCGGCGGCATGGGATCAGCTCCGCCATACTCATCGACCCCTTTCGAGGTGTTTCTTAGAAGGGCATAGGTTGCGTCGTGGTGTTCGCTATAGGCGCGTAACGTCCACTGCAAGAGGTTTACTTTGAACTGGGTGCCAGTGGTGAACACTCCGTACTTTGAGTGCAGCACCGTGGCCCAACCGGAAGCAACCATTACTGGGATCAGCGCTGCGAGAGCGAGCCGCGCAACTCTTGCTTTCCAAGGCTTGATGGAGAAAGCCAAGGCCACCAAAGTGCAGACCGCCAGCCAAGGCAAGGCGAATGCTTTGGCCAAGTATGCCAGAGAGTGAATGGCTCCGAGGAAAAACCAATCCTTCAGACGATCCTCTTGTAAACGATCCTCGCGAAGACATCGCAGCAGTACGATGAAGTAGATCAGAGTCAGCGCGGCAAACAGGAAATCGGGAGTGACCATCGACACGGAAGAGGCTGCAAGACCGCGACCAAGCGAGAACATCAGGATTGCGAGAGAAGCGGCGAGCCGCGAATGCCACAACTTTTCCGTAAGGACATAGAGCAGTGCCAGCGATAGCAAAAAGGATGCGATGTTGATGAGCTTGCCGATGTGGACATAACCTTCGCTTCCTCCTGCACTTGCAAAAGACGCCAGGGCGATCAACCACGAGATGAGAGGGCTGCGAAAGGCGTTGATGGCAGCTTGAAATTCACCTTGGCGAAGATGACGGGCAATTCCTAAATAGGCCATGCCGTCAATATCGATTTGGTTGACACACTTCGAGGCAAACCACAAAAGTTGGAGTACACAACTAAAGATCGTGCCCGCGATGAACCAACTCGAGGCCATCCTGTTCTGGTCAGGCTGCATCGTGGCGTGAGAAGGAAGTCGTTCCATCCCACCGGAATCGGATGAAGGCGTTGTCATGGGAGGAGCGCCTCGGCGACCGAGATCACTCGATCAACGTGATCCTTCCATGAGAAATCCTGGGAGCGTTCCAACCCTTGTTCGGACATTCTTCTGAACAGCTCGGGAGATTGCGCGGCCTTACAAACCGTTTCCGCCAGACGTTCGGGGGAGAATGTCGCGAAATAGAGGGCAGCATCGCGGCAGACCTCGTGATGTACGGCCAGGTCTGAGGCAATCACGGGCAGTCCGCTCGCCATTGCCTCGAGAAGTGGATGCGCAAAGGTCTCCACGTAAGCGGGTGTGACGTAGAGATCGCAAGCCTGATAAACGTGGTGCAGAAGGTGGTACGGCACCGTCCCGAGTTCGACAAGATTCGAGCTCAGCTCCAATCGTCGGACCAGGCTCGCGGCCGCTTCCGTCCTGAACGATCCTGGATTGGCGCCTGGCTGGAGCCGGCAGGTGAGAAACAGCTTTACCCGGCGGGGCTCGAGGCGCTTGCGCAGCATGCCGACCGCGCGAATCAGCGTCTCGAAGTTGCGATAGTAGTTGTAATGGCTGACAAACAGCAGGCGCAATTCGCCGCTGGTGCGTTCCAGTCTCTTCTGAAGTTCCTCGGGGAGTGGCGCGGTCTCCTGAAAAAAAAGATTCCTGTCAAAACCGTGGTGAATGACCAGCGCGCGAACTCCGGTCCAGCGCTCGATCTCGTCTGCAAAGGCCTGGCTCGGCGCAACCGTTCGGTCGGCAGCGCGCACAGACCATTTGGCAATTTGCCCCTTGAGCTTGGTATCGAGCCAGAGGCGGTAGTCACGTCGCTGCCTCACGTCGCGGAAGAAATCTCCCGATGTGTAGAGGGCATTGCCACTCAGAAGAATCTGGGGGACGGGAGAGCGAAACAGAGCCATGTTGCCCGCCGACAACAAAACACTCGCCCCGCTGCGACGAACCAGCTCTGGGACGAGCCTTTGAGCGCGTACAAATCTGATCGCAGCGCTCGCAGATTCGCCGGCGAACCCGGCAAACGACACATTTGATCGATTTTGAAATTCCTGCTGCAAGAATGGAGGAACCAGAATTGTGGAACGGAGGTCTGCTCTGGCCGCGAGGTGAGGGACAACGTTGCGCACATAAGTGGGACCGCTTCCAGAGCTGGCGGCGGAGGCATCGACAAAGAGATGAATCATCGCAGGGCGGGCGACCCGAGCGGCAGGACCGGGCCCACTCGTTTCTCCGCCACCGGCTGCGCATCTGACCAGACGGGGCACGCCATCCAGTCCCGCAGCGAGAAGGCGAGAACCCAGAAAATAACACAGAAGTAGTAACCCACCGCAAACATCCAGTCCTCAAAGAAAGCATTGACCAGACCGCCCAGAATTATTGCGGCCGCAGGAACAGCGGGTTGGTTGACCTTCCCGCTGCGTCGCATCCATAAGAATACTTTCCTGATCTCGCGGATCAGCCCAAGAAGCAGCAAAGCAAAAGGAAGCGTACCGAGAATCCCGGTGGTCTCGAGCAGGGTGAGATAGCTGCTGCCGCGCTCACGGGTGAGTTGACCCTGGGTGACATAGTCCAAGTGCCATCCGGCGCTGTTGTCGGCGGCACCGAATCCCCATCCCAGCCACGGGTGCTCCCGGAAATTGCGCAGGCTTCTCTTCCAGGGCTTTTGGCGCGAATCCGTAAGGTTCCCGGGTTCACCCTTTTTGTACACAAAAGTTTCGGAGGCGCTTTGGAACCGCTCGGGCATCGCGAGGAACATGCTGGCTAAGAGCAAGGCAAACAGGCCCATGCCCAATAACAAGGTTCGATACCTCCTGGTGCCCAGCAGCAAGAACACCGAAATCATGCAGGCAGCCGTTATAGACGCTCGCGAAAGGCTGGCAACGAGCAGCACGCCACAGACCAACAGAGCGATGACACGGCGAGTACGTTCGCGGCGGGGCGCCGGAAGTATCGACCGCCACAGCAACACTGGCCAGCAGATACAGCCCATGATCAATCCCAGGGAGTTCGGATTGCCCCACACGGCGAATGAAGCCGAATAACAAACGGCTGTGAAATAAACCAAGCCTTCTGTCAGCAACACCAGTCTTCGCACAAAAGGCTCGGGATTTCTTGCCCACAGAATGCGTGCCCCGATGGAAGCATAGATAAATAGTGCGGCCAGGCTCAGAGCCTTGAGAATTGTCATCAGTAGATTTACGGAAACAATGGCAGATGCGAACGCTGCAATCACTGCGAACAACCCGAGCAGGTGCTGATGATTGAACGAAATCCGGTTTGCGCTTCGGGCATAGTAACCAAGCGACAGGAAGGCGCCCACCGCAAGAACTACCCAGCGGAAGAGGTTCATGGCACCGGCCAGGGGAAATGAGGCACCCGCCCAGAAGAAAACCGCGATCATGAGCGTCCAGAAATGAGTCTCGAACTGAGAAGCAATAAAGCCCGCCGCTACCAGAACCAGTAGAGCCAGCAGATTGGACTCGCCAAACAGATAAGGACGATGCACAGACAGATAGAACAGGAAGGCTACGGACGCTGCCGCGAGCAGGGGAAAAATCTTGATCGTTTTGGAATTCACCATCATATTGGGGAACTCAAATCCGCACCGTCGCCGTTACAACTCCAGCCGCACAAAGTTTCGGCGAAGAGCATGCCACTAGCCTAGCACTGCACCCGGCCAGGCGTGAGGCAGCCTCCAGTATAATCAGTCAAAATGCTTGCAGGGCACAGGACGGAACCCTCGCCCAACGTTGACCCGCGCATCCTCGATTTGGTGGCGTGTCCGCGCGACCAGCTGAGGCTGGACCCAAGGGAAGGCAGCCTGGTTTGCGCAAACGGGCATGAGTACGCGGTTCTGGGCGGCATTCCGATCCTTCTGGTGAGCGATTCCGCGCCCACCCATGCTGAGGCCACTTTTTCTTTGAATGCCGCACGTTCGCGCGAGCTGCCGGAATACGGTATCACTCCGACCGGGCTCGCGGTCGATCCCTGGGTGAATGAGGCGATTGCCGCTACCAATGGGATGCTTTACTTGCCGGTGCAGGGAAAGTTGACAGAGTATCCCATCCCTGCCATCCGGCTGCCTAGCGGCAATGGACAACTCCTTCTGGAAATCGGATGCAATTGGGGCCGATGGTGCATTGCGGCGGCGCAGGCCGGTTATCGCCCAGTCGGCATCGATCCCTCGTTAAATGGCGTGCTGGCGGCTCGCCGGGTCACTCAGCAACTGGGCATCGATGCCTGCTTCGCGGTGGCCGATGGCCGCTATCTGCCGTTTCGCAGCGGGACGTTTGATCGAGTGTTCTCCTACAGCGTGCTGCAGCACTTAAGCAAGCCGGACGTTTGCGAGATCCTGACCGATGTTGCACGGGTGCTTCGTCCGGGCGGCCGCTCGCTGATTCAGATGGCGAACATGTTCGGCGTGCGGTGCCTTTATCATCAAGGCCGTCGCGGATTTCGCGCGACCCGCGGATTCGAAGTACGCTACTGGTCGCCCCGGGAACTGAAGGAGACCTTCGGCCGACTCATTGGTCCTAGCGAGCTTTCGATCGATGGATTTTTTTCTCTGGATCCACAACTCAGCGACCTGCGATTTTTTCCGCCGTCGTACAAGGCAATTGTTTATGCGTCGGAGATCCTGCGTCGCGTGGGCAATGCCGTTCCCGCGCTGAAGCTGCTTGCAGATAGTTTGTACGTGGACTCGGTACGAAACTGAATTTCAGGCCGCTTTGGCGCGAACCGAATCCATTGCGGCAACAAAACCGGCGGCGCAGGCCTGAGGTGAATTCTGCTCGATGCGTTGTGCGCTGTGTGCTCCCATCGATATGTTTAGCTCCAGCGAAGTGGCGATTTTCGCCAATGCCTCCGCTAGCTTCTCGGGTGCACTTGTAGGAACAACGTAGCCGTTCCATCCATCCTGCACAAGATCGACGACGCAGCCCCCGGCGTCGGTGGCTACGATCGGAATGCCGCACGCCATGGCCTCGTTGACTACCAATCCCCACGGATCGGTGTGGGTAGGGAACACCAACGCTTCGGCCAACGCGTAATAAACTGCGAGCTGCTCGCGGTGGGCGAATCCGGCAAACTGGATGGTGCCGGGATGGATCGCGGCAGCTCTAGCTTCCAGTATCGGCTGTTCAACGCCATCTCCCACAAAAAGCAATCCCGCTGCGCGGCGTAAGTCGGGTGCCAGTTGCGAGTAGGCATCCAGCAGATCAAAGACTCCTTTCGAAAAAACCAGGCGGCCAACGCAAAGAAAGTAGCGCTCCGGTAGGCCGAACTGGCGCCGCAGTTCGGCTGCACGACTTCGCGCTACTGAGGCCTGCTGTGCGAAGAGTGCGTTGTCTACTGCATTGGGAGCGACAAAGATTCTTTCGCGCGGCACGCTGAAGGTTGCCACATATGCAGCCGCGGATTTGCCCGGGACCACAAAGCCGCTGCATTCGCGGATGAAGCGCCGCTTCAGCATCTCGACGTGGGGCATGCCTCGCCGCTGATCCTGCTGATTGCTTTCTGACCAGAGAAACACAGGTCGCCTGTGCCGCCGGGCCCAGCCCAGAACCTGCCAGCTCGCCAAGTAGCCATAGCCGCCGCAAACAATAACGTCAGGTTGCGCCCGCTCGAGTGCCGACGCCATGCCGCGGTTCAGGAGAACGTTGTAGCCCGCGACCCGCCGTCGCCAGTGCGGCAACACCTCGTAAGAGAAACGGATTTCTTCTTTATAGATTTTCCATCGACGCATGCCGGGGTCGGTTTCGGCCAGGAAAATCACATGCAGATCCACATCCGGATGCTCTGCCAGCACGTTGAACACCGGGATGCGATACGGAGAAATGATTTCCGTTGTGATCACGAGGCGGCGCTTCATCCGACACACTCGCGATAGATGGCCAGCAACTGCGTTGCCTGGTGCGCCAGAGTGTAGCCTTGCAGAACGGTTTGCCGGCCGTTGCCGCCGAGCTTCTCCCGTAGAGGCCGGTCGGAAAGCAGTATCTGCAGTTCATTGGACAGGTCATCGACGTTCTTCGGCTGGACCAACCAGCCGTTCTCTCCGTGACGAATGACTTCCTCGATTCCCTGACCGCGGCATGCGATAACGGGCCGCTCGGTTAACATGGCCTCCAGGTATACGCAGCCGAGACCTTCGTACCAGCTGGGCAAAGCAAACAGAGTACAGTCCCTCATCGCCGCGGCCACTTCCGCACGAGCCCTGCGCCCCAGAAAGTGAATCCTGTTTTCGATGTGCAGCTCTCGCGCCAGTTCCTGGAGTCGAGCGCGCTCCGGTCCATCCCCAATGATCCTACATTGCACTTGGGGATGGCCCGGCGCAATTGCCGATATCGATTTCAGCAGCAAATCGTGTCCCTTGATCGGGATCAGGTTGCCGACACTTAGGATCACATCGTCGGCTGTTGCAGAGCCACTGGGAGGCGCGAACAACGACGGATCCGCGCCGTTGTACACGACGCTGATGCGGACGGGGTCACTAGTCCCTTCGCGGACCCGCCGGGCAACCTGCTCGCTGATGCAGATGACGCGGACGGCAGCGGCGTAGACCTGTTCGGAGACGGCGGAGCGCCGGCGTCCAAACCAGCCGAGAACTTGCCGAGTGGAAAAGGCGTCGAGCCCGTGTACAGTTACGACAAAAGGAATGTTCAGATCTCTTGCCAGGAGCATCGCTGCTTGTCCGCAGGGCAGGGCCGCGTGAGCGTGGATCAGGCTGATCGGTTGTCGCACATTCAGCTGCCGGACGTGAAGTTTCAGAGCCGCATGCAGAAATTGTCCTGCACTGGAGAGTCCTGGATTTCCGGGAAGGCAGAAGTATTTCTTCCATGTTGCAGGCGAGTTCGGATCGGGACCGGGATACGAGTGGTGCATCGGCTGGACCGCGATCACCGACGACTCGATTCCTTGCCGCTGAAGCTCGCCCACGGACTCAGCGATGAAACAACCGGAGGCATCATCCTCGGCCGTCGGGTAAAAGGGAGTCAGAGTGAGTACGTGCATCCGTAGGGACCGTCAAGAATTCGGCAGAACCTCAGGGCTCAAAGAGCGTGCGCTTGAACGTTCTTATGACGTCCTCTTTGCGCCTTAGTTTAGAGCTATTTCTTCCAGATCGCAGCCTGCGGGGTTCAAACCCCTAAACACCCACAGGACTTGAAAACCGTTCTGCCGCGCTTTGCTGACGGCTTGCTGAACTTGTATGGCGGGAGGTTCCGGTCCGCTCGGAAGCTTGTATTCTGGATAGCCCCAGCCAATCGCTGCCCACCCGATATCTTCAAACTCCGGGAGCCCGTCGACCATTGCCATGCCAGATTCTGCGGGAGCGATGAACGGCGTCGCGCCCACTCCTACCTGACGCATGTCCCAGTAGAGGCGGTTGGTTTTCGGAATGTATAGTGCGGAGGTTCTTTCCAGCGCAGGGGGTTGACGGCCCAGGCTCTCCAAGCACTGCAGAACGTTACTCCTAGCCACCACTCCGGGGTCCCATGGGGATGGACTGGCATTTATCTGCCGTAACTGGCTGCGCCACTCCAACGGCGACTTCCCCATGATCCCGGCCCGTGCCTCGCCGATCGATTTCACCATGCGGTATGCTGAACCTTCGGTAGTCATGAACAGGTGGCCGCACAGCGCAATGGCTAGAAGCAGTCCAAACGCTTCTGCCAAAGACATTTGGCCACTGCGCAGGCCGGCAACCAACTGGGATAGCTCAATCCTCGGGATGAATGCCGCGACGAACACACCAGCGAAAACGGCTTGAAATTCCGTAAAGAATTTCCAGGCTGGCGAGTTGAAATCTATCAGCAGATAAGGAACGATGCCGGCGATCACGGCAGCAAATACTAATTCCACCGGGATACTCTCGCCACTGCGTATCGCCAGCAACAGGTCCGACAGGTTCCGCACATGTTGCACCCGGGCCCAGAGGAAGAGAAAGAGCCAAGCCCAGATAAAATAAACAATGAAGAAATAAGGAACCCACTCTGGATGGATTCGGTCAAAATTAAGGGGTGCAAAGCTTGCCGCGCCTGCTCCTGTCTCGGCACGCAATTGCACGACGGCGACCAGCGCAGAAAGCGCAACCCCCAGCAGCACAGGCCATGCCCGAAGCCACTTCACTCGCCAGCACAAATAGAGCATCAGAGTCAGCAAGAGGTAGATCTGGGAAATCTTCACAAAACCGATCAACGCCAATGCGAGCGGCAAAGCGAGGATGAAACCCAGTTTCTGCGCCAGAGTGAACGTCTGTGTTGTGCCCAAGAGGGATATGTAGAACGTACCGGCGATCGCAATCAGCCATAGGGAAAGACCAAGAGCGAAGAGAAACGAGTCACTGTTTAGAATAGTCTCGTTAAAATTCCAGTGATTTGGATCAGTCATGAAAGGGAATAAACCAACCGTAGCCACAGCGCAGACGATCCAAAAACTTACCGGCATGCTGTTTTCCTTCGCGCCTTGAATAACAGCTCTGAGCGTTGCCGCGCAACCAAAAATGCCGGCCACGTATAGCGGCACAAGCAGCAGCCCATAGCCGAAAGCTATGAAATCAAGCGCTCGAAAACCGCAGAGCCTCTGAAGCGCCAGCGCTACCCACAAAGACCCCGTATGGTATTTCATCGGCACCGGGCCGTCCAAACCTGTCGAGGAGATGCCGTACGTGCCGATCATGTTTACCATGTCGGCTTCCATTAGAACGTCGGCATGAACCTGTCCGGCCAGCATTGCCTCGGGATAGACAATCAAGTGTTCCCCCCCGGAGCGCCAGTACATGCTTTCTGCGTAGACCCCTAGCGCGAGACCAAGGAGAAGCAACGATGTTGTGCGGAGCAAACCAATGCGTCTGGTTACAGCGCCGAGATTCAGGAGACTGGCGACAACGCCTGCGCCACTAATAATCCATCCAACTGGCGGAAATGAAGCTGCGTGTGACAGTCCGATCAGCGAAACGCCGATGAGGGTGACAAATACCAGCATGGGGCCGGAGAGCATCCAGCGCTTGTCCGAGCCGAACGCAGCGACGTTGAGCGCGAGAAGAGATAGACCCGCAATCTTTACCAAAGGGTGTAATGGCGTTGAAAATCCATGCCGTAGGGCGACGACTGTGATCAGCATGAGCACCGGAATGGGGCTGGCAGCTGTGCAAACCAATTGAAGCACGCTTTTCACATACGAAAGAGGATTGCACTCGTCGTTCGGCGGGACTGATTGCATATTTGACGCTAAGTGTACAGCCTGGAACATCGCTTGCCCAAATTCTCGCGCTCCCTCGGAAATGAATCAGGGAATCACTTAAACCGCTGCGTCGACCGGTTCCGGGGGCCGCACTGATGGGCCGTGCAGCAGGGAATTCCAGTTCCGAGCGACGACCTGCCAATCGAAGATTTCGCGGCAGCGCTGATGTGCGGCATGCCCAAGTTTGGCTCTGTACTCTGGATTTGCGAGCAACCTGGACATCGCATCCGCGAAACCGCCGATGTCCTCGGGATCGATCAGAAGGCCGGTATCAGCCAAGACCTCAGGTATCCCACCGCGTTTCGATCCGACGACTGGAGTCGCGCAGGCCATTGCTTCGGCGTTCACCAGACCGAAGGGCTCCTGGAAAATTGATGGAGAGGCGAAGAAAGTCGCTCTCTGAAACCAGGCGGGCAGGTCCCGATCATGGTGGAGATAACCGGTAAATTGGACGCTTCCCGAGTGGTCCTTGACTATCGAAGCGGCCAGAGCTTCCACCTCGCGGACATACGGCGTGAGCACATGATCTCCAAAGCCAGTGCTGCCGCCAATCACCAGTTTCGCATCCGAGTGGACTTTCAGGACCCGGGCATACGCTTGCACCAGCTGCAGTAGGCCCTTCTCGGGGTGAAGTCTCCCGACGAAAAAAATCGTCTTGGGTTCACGCACTTGTTCACGCGGAAAAAATAAACTCGTATTCACACCGTTGAAAATCACTTTCGTCTTCGCCGCCAGGGTTGGGGACTTTGCCGCGAATGTGTTGCGCAGGTAATCGCTGCAGACCGCAACAACCTCCAGATATCGGGCTAGCTCGTCCAGCATGCTTGCGGTCCAATGTCCCAGGTGATCATTTTGAAGATGCAGAACGATGGCGCCTTCGTAGCCAAAATCGCGGAGCAGTTTTATCCATTGCGGCCGGTTGTGAATGTGGATGACGTCAAACACCCGAAGCCGGGAGAAAAGGGCTCGCAGCCATAGGCTTTCCTCATATCGGCGAGCACCGGGAATTTGGGAGATGAAGTCGCAGAGCTTCCAGGAGGAACTGGTTGCATGCGGCAGCGGATATAGGTCCTGAGGTGCGGTTGGATAACCAAATACGGTGACATCGAGGTCGTTCCGGAGCCGGCTGTACACCTCGTAGGTCCAACGTGCTAGCGCTCCTCCATAATAAGCGCTGAACTTTTCCCGACTCGAAAGCAGGACCGCGACCGTCACTTTTCGTCGTTTTGAACTCTGTACCATGGACCCGGCGATCTTAGGTGATATTTCTGAAGTCGCTCCTGTAGCCCTTCCGATCAAGTTCGCGAATTCCGAAACCAGCGGACAAATTTCTCCAGACCTTGCTCCAGGGAGGTGGCTGGATGGTAGCCCAGCATTCGAGCGGATTTGTCTGTACTGGCCCACGTGATGGGCACGTCACCGGGCTGCAATGCCATCTGATTGCGAACTGCGACGCGGCCCGTGACACGCTCCAGCGCTTCGATTAATTCGTTAAGCGAAACCGGATGCGAATTGCCCAGATTGAAGATGTCAAAGGGGGTTCCCTCCGACGGGAATTGATAGTCGAGGGCCGCGAGCACTCCGGACACAATGTCATCCACGAAAGTGTAGTCTCGGCCCATGGAACCGTCTCCGAATACGGGGATCGGCTTGCCGGCCTCCATCAAGGTCGTAAATTTCCTGATCGCGAGATCGGGACGTTGACGCGGACCATAGACCGTGAAGAACCGCAGGCAGACCACCGAGATCCCGTAGAGATGAGCGTAAGTATGGCAAAAAAATTCTCCTGCGAGTTTGGTGGCCGCGTAGGGAGAGATTGGCCGCAAGCAGGGATCATCTTCCGCGAAAGGAACCCGGTTTGTGACGCCGTAGACCGAACTCGACGACCCGAAAATGAAACGCGTGACACCCAGTTGCCGCGCCGACTCGAGAAGATTCACGGTGCCGCCTACGTTCACCCGCTCGTAGATCTGCGGGTTCTCAATCGAGGGCCTGACTCCGGCTCGCGCCGCCAGATGAATAATCGTGTCTGGCCGCAGCTTTGAGATGGCTTGACGAAGCGCGTCGAAATCACAGAGGTCGAGTTCGCAGAAGGAAAAATCTCTCACCTTCCGCACTTCTTCGAGATTTGTCCGCTTGGCAGCCGGTGAGTAAAAGTCGTCGAGACTGTCGACCACGGAGAGCTGCACATCACGGCGCAGAAGAGCCTCCGAAACATGGGAACCGATAAATCCGGCTCCTCCGGTGAGCAGCACATGCTTCGTGGCAGGGCTCACGCCTGCGAACCTTTTCGCGCAAAGACCCAGGAGTAAGCGGCACCACCGCGGCGGAGCCGGAAGGAGCTCGTTTCTACATCCTGGAAGCCGAGGGACTTCAAAGCGTCGCGCACCCAGACGGCGTCGTAGGTAATGCTCTGCATGAACGGGCTCCACTGTTGACGTGACAACCGGGAGCGGTGATACCAGCCCTTGGTTCGGCGCAGAGCCATATAGAGGTTGTGCGCCCCAGCAAAAAGGTCGCGTACAGCCGGCTTCAGATTCCCGGGCCAGTCGTGCAACGGCATCTGGATCATGATGGTGCCGCCTGGCATCAATGCGCGTGCCATCTCCCGGAAGTAGGCGGCGGCATGCTCGATCCGATCAAAGTGCAGGAAGACAATTACTGAGAACACCGCCGTCACGCTGGCGTCTGGGACGGGAAGCGAAATGCCGTCGGTCACATACAGATGCACGTTCGAGGCGACATGCTGCCGGGCATAGTTGATCATGCCCTCGGCAACATCAAGGGCATGTACTTCGCCGAAGTCGCGGGCAATGTGTTGAGTTAGCCGTCCAGCGCCGCAGCCGATCTCAACACAGCTCTGCCGATCGACGCCGTAGAGCCGCCAGCGCCGCATGAACTCTTCCCAGTCGCCGCGGCCGGTCTGGTAAAAATCGGCATCTGTCCAGGGAGTAGCCCCATCCCGTTCTCTCCCGGGTTGGGGAATTACTCCGAAGAGTGGGTCTTTCTCGCCCCAAGCCTGCCACTCTTGGTTCGATTCCGGAGGGCGACTCGCGACGTTCCCCGTGAGCGGGGTTTTCATCCTGATCCTCCACGACTGGAGACTGAGATTCTAGCGCATCCACCTGGGGCGTGCCGTCACCGGTTCACCAGTTCAAATCTGCAGGCGATTCCTGAGAGCCCGGCCAGCCCAATAGACAGCAAAATAGACCAGAGCACCCAACCCGACCTGGGCCAGCACGTGGAGCGGGAAAATAGAGCGCGCTCCCAGCAGCGCGGCCGCCATAACGCCGGATGCCATCATGGAGAGTCCCAGCGCTCCCGTCAAATTTGGCCATGGCAGGTCGCGCACAAAATAGTAGTTGGAGAAGGCGACCACGGCCTGGCTGATTGCGGTGGTGAAAGCGGCAGCAATCGCGCCGTAGCGCGGAATCAGGAACAGATTTAAGACTACGTTCACCGCCGCCCCAGCGACGACAGCGGTCAAATATTTCTTTTCCCTTCCAATCGGGATCAATCGAGCTCCGAAGTAGCTGGCCATCGATCCGGCCACGATGGTCAGCGTAAGCCAGCGAAAAAGCGTTCCCGCCCCACTGTATTGCGAGCCGAGAACAAACCGTGTGAGCGGCTCTGCCAGGATGAAGCCTCCGGTTGCGATCGGAAGCGCGAGGCCGATGCTAGCCTGCCAAAGCCAGCCCAGGTAGCGCTGCTCGTTTTCGCGACGCTGCTCGCGGTCTTGACCGGTCGTCTGCGAGAGCAACGGAAAAAAAACCTGCGCGAGAATTGCAGCGAATGACAGGGAGATCCCCATCATGCTGTAACTGGCGACGTAAAGGCCCAGTTCTTTCTCGCTGCGCATATAGCGCAGCATTACCGTGTCGATCTGGTCGTAAATCATCGACATCATGCTGGCGAAGCCAATGATCAGGCATACGGGCAGAAAAGTGCGCCAAACCCCAGGAGAAATCACCGGCCACGGCACGCGGTATTCGCGACGGGCGGGCAACCAGATGAGGAACATGCCTGCGACCAACGAGGCAACACCCGCCATCGGCACGATCCATGCATCGGAGGGACTCCGTATGAAAGCGAGGATGACCCCGCCATAAATCAACTGGCCCACGGCGCCGCGCAGGGCGACCATCCACATGCGGGAACGCGCAGTGAACACCCATTGCACGTCTACGCTGCTGACCAGAAATATCAGGCCCGAGAGGACTATCAGCAGGCGTGTGGTGAAGTCGTGCGGCGCGAACGTCAGTGCGAATGCGATGAGCAGCGCGTAGGAGAGAACACCAAACGCAATTCTTGCCCCGAGCACGTGCTGGACAAGGAAATTAACCCGGCCCTCATCCTTCGCAGCTTCCCGCGCGGCGTAGGTAGTAAAACCTGGAGAAGCCAGCAAGCCAAAGAATCCGGCCACGGCCGTAGCGAACCCGACCTTGCCGTAGGCCGTGGGGCCCAGCGCCCGCACAAGAGCCGGAAACACCACGAGCGGCACGGCCTTGCTCAGAAGATCGAGCATCAGCAGGGCCGCCGAATTATTTATCACACGCGCCAGACGCATAGGTGAGAGCTTAGCCCTGATTCACAGCTGTCCGGCGCGCCGGATCAGCACCATCCATCGAAAAAGTTGATCACTGCAGTCGGAACCTGCCAGGTGTTTCGCGAAAAGCTCGCGAGCGGGCGCCGGATCAAGAACCGTCTGCAAAGCCGCCGGATACTGCGCGAGGTCATTTTCCATGCGCTCGCGAAGTTCGGCCCGGAGCCACGCCGCGAGCGGAGGCGTAAAGCCTTGCTTCTCGCGCCATCGAATCTCCGGCGGAACCCACGCCGGAAGCGCTTTACGAAGCAAAGCCTTCCCCTGCCCATGAGAAAAGTGGTAGGGAAGAGGCAAGTGAGTGACGAACTGAAATAAACTTGAGTCCAGAAATGGCGCTCGACATTCGAGAGCGCTGTACATGCTGGCCCGGTCCACCTTTACCAGAATCTGTTCCGGGAGATAACCCGACAAAGTTGCTTCCATCTCCGAGAGTGGATAAGGCAGTCGGGCGTGGTGCTGGTCGGCAGCTTTCAGATCTTCCAGCCCGCACTGCGCCTCTTCGCGATGAGGAGGAAGAAACCAGTTCAGCAGCGGTGTTTGGGTGTGGCCGGCGCGCAGAAGTTGCCAATCGTCCTTACGAAGAAAATTGAGCAAGCCACGACCGCGCTGTCCGTTGTGCAAATGCTGAAAGGTTTTCTCTGCAAGGGAATTTACTCCTGGCGTGCGGCGCAGTTGATTCCAGCGGTAATAGGAGAACGTCTGCCGGTAACCGGCAAAACACTCATCCCCACCGTCGCCCGACAACATCACTTTGCAGTGCTGGCGAGCGGCGCGGCAAACGGCAAAAGTCGGGAACATGGAAACATCGGCAAAAGGCTCGTCGTAGTGATCGATGAGATCGTCGAAGAGCGGCAACAATTCTCGCGGCGAAAAACGAACTTCATGGTGATCGGAGTCGAGGTGCGTTGCGATCCGCTGGGCAAATGGAGCTTCATCGAGCTGTTCGTCATCGAACGATGCGCAGAATGTGCTGAATCGGACAGCGGGTAAGAGCTCTCGCACGGCGCAGACAACAGCGGTGGAATCGATCCCGCCCGAAAGAAACGCACCGACCGGAACATCGCTGCGCAGGCGAATTCGCACCGCCTCGCGAACGCACTCTCGAACCCCTTCGACCGCCTCCTCCACGGATGGAACGCGGGATACTTCATTGCCATTTGCGGAAAGCTCTGGGGACCAGAACCGAGTGGTCGCCAGGTTAGCGCCCGATCCCAGACTGATTGACTCGCCCGCCCGGAGCTTCCGAATGCCCTGCACATGCGTGCGCGGAGCGGGAACGTACCGCGTAGCGAGAAACTGAGCGATAGCAGCGATGTCCAGCCGCCGATCGACATCCGGCAACGCGAGTAGGGCTTTCATTTCCGAAGCAAACGCGAGTCCGCCACTCGATAGGCGGGCCCAATAGAGCGGCTTCTCCCCGAAGCGATCCCGCGCCAGGAATAATTCTCCCCGCCGCACATCGAAAAGCGCAAAGGCAAACATGCCCTCCAGATCGTTGAGCAGATCTTTTCCCTTGTCTTCGAAAAGATGTACGAGGACTTCGCAGTCACTTTGCGTACGAAAGCGGTGGCCTGCTGCGATCAGTTTTTTGCGGAGCTCGACGTAGTTGTAGATTTCGCCATTGCACACCACCCACACCGACTGATCTTCGTTGGCCAGCGGTTGTGCGCCACCTTCGAGGTCGATGATAGCCAGACGGTTGTGGCCGAGCAGGCAGTGAGTGTCGAGAAATAGCTGTTGGCGGTGGCCGTCCGGTCCGCGGTGAGCGAGCAGGGTCTGCGCGCGCTGCCCCCACGCAAGCCAGCGCTCGCCTAGTGACTCATGCGGGTCAAAGATGCCGTAAATTCCACACATTCGGAGGGATCTAGCGCTTTGCGGTCACGTCCTCGAACACTTCCTGCCATTGTAGAGCGATGCGATCCCAATCGAATTTCAGGGCATGCAGCGCAGCTGCACGCGACATCGACCGTCGCAAGTTCGCGTCCCGCAAGAGCAGTTCAAGCTTCTCAGCCAGTTCAGCATCCGATTCTACCAAGAACCCGCTCTCTCCATTCAGCACGTAATCCGGTCGATACAGATTCATTGCAACACTCGGAAGGCCGCATGCGCCGGCTTGCCCGAGCACCTGAGGATGCCCTTCGAGAATACTGGGGAACAGGAACACGTCGGAGTTGCGCATTTCGCCGCCGAGTTGTGCCGGTGTCAACTGGCCCAGGAATTCGACGTTGCGGCAACCGAGCTGTTGCGCCAGGGCGAGGCAAGCTGCTTCGGTCTCTCCGCACCCGGCGAGTCGAAACTGCACATGGGGAAGACGAGCCGCTTGCTGGATGATCAACTCCACGCGTTTGCGCGCCTGAAAAGATCCGGCATAGAGCACGGATAACGACCGACGCGGAGATGATTCTTGTTCGCGCGGAAAATAGAATCGGCGGTCGATCCCGTTGTGAATCGTCCCGGCTTCGATTCCGAATCGGCTGCGCACGGTTTCAGCAACGTAGCGGGAGTTGGCGAAAACTGCGTCTGCCTCGCGAATGGATCGGGCCGGGACTCTGGCAGTTGTCTCGTTCATGATCATTACGACATGGGTAACTACGGCGGTTTTCAGTCGCAGCTTCCCGCGCAGTGAGAAAAAGATGTCATCCAGGGGCCCGAATCTCGGGTAGAAATAAACGTCCGGCCAGTCCAGGAGCAAACGGGTGAGGAAGCGCGCGGTGTTTCCGTGGGGGCCCGCGGGGATTAGCAGCGTGTTTGGGCGCGCGGCGATGCGGGGATCCGGTTGCTTTCCCGAAAACATAGCCACCCGAAAGCGTTCCGGCGGAAGCCGGGCCACAACTTCCTTCACCGTCAATTGCTGCGCATTAGTGAAGGAGGCGTCGGCGTGGGACGGGGTGGCGACGGTGATGAATCGATGCGTTTTGCTCATTTCAGTTTCGCTAACTTGCTTCCGGCGACATTCTCGGAATGGCTGCACCCAATAGCAATCGCGCTGCGCAGCCACCCCGGATCCATCGGCTTTAAGAGACAGTCTTCTGGTAACGGCATCGCCGGCTCCCCCAACAAGCGCGGGATCTCGTTGAGCTGCTCCGGAGAGTTCAGGGTCCGGCCAACTCCAAAACGGGCGTATTGGCTCGTATACCCGTAGGGCGAATAGTTCAACCATTCACACAGGAAGCATGGAACTCCGAGCAACGAGCAATCGATCACGACGGTGGATTCCACCGTGACTGCGAACCATGCTCTTGCAACCAGTTCGGGTGTAAAGGGTCCATCGAGAACATCCACCAGCACGGCGTTTTCGGGGGGCAGTACTTTCGTGACAAGTTTTATTCGTTCAGCGCGGCTTTCGAAAGGATGCAATTTCACTACTAACCTGCGGCCGAACTTGCGCGCAAGGCTCGTAAGTGGTGTCAGGACCTCCCTGTAGATATCTTCAGTTCGCAGGCGGCCAACTTCGTAAGGCTCAGAGAAAAACAAAATCAGCGGGCTTTCATCCTTTCCGTTTTCTTTCTCCACGTGTTCGTGAGCCGGAGTCGATCGCGGCAAAGGTGGTCCGGCAACGATCACACGTTCTGCAGGCAAACGGCAAAGCCTTACAAGATAGTCTCGTTCCATCTCTCCCTTGGCAAGATAGAGATCGGAGGACAATTTCTTCATGATAAAGCGGCCGTCCAGCGCCCCGTGATGAAAATCGAGGGTGGGAATGCCTTGCTGTCGGGCGAGAAGCACGGGAAGTCTGGTGTAAATGTTGCTGTCATCGCCGCACATCACAGCCGAGATTCGCTCTTCCGAGAGCACGTTCCGCCACGCATTCCGGATGGTGAGTCCATCGCGGAAATGGTTCGGAAAGGCTTCCATCTGACCCGCACGGAACAGCAGGTCGATCTCGGGCAACCGTTTGAGGCTTGGTTGCAGGTTCCGCCATTTGCCAAGAAGCTCCAGATATTCTGCTTTTGGCTCGAGCCCACCGCCGTAGGCGGCCAGGCTGGTGCAGGTCACATTCGGAGCAGGGTCGAACTGGGTACCGCTTCGGCGCGTCGCAACCAGCAGAAACGATTGCTCCGGAAGCATGCTGGCATAAGCCAATGCCATGCGCGATACATTCGTGTATGCACTGGGCAACAGGACGAATGGTCCCGGCACACCGCGCCGCCTGGCAGCAAACCGGGAGCGCCATCGGTAGCGCAGATCGTACTTGTCCAGGAATATCTGTGCCAGTTGGTCGAGCGAAAACCTCCGCAGCACGTCGCTATAGTGGCGAAAGTGCGAGGAGCGGGATGTATCAGGGAACGTGCGCAGCGGCTGCTGCAGCAAGAGGCCAACTCCACTAGCGGGCCACGCCTGCCGCGTTGCGTATAGCTCCACGGCCGCATCGAGCTGCTCCGCCAGGCGCCTGAGTAGAACAGCATCCCGTAATTCTGGGTAAATAAGAACACTGACCAAATCCCACCAATCCAACCCGATTTCGTCTAGAAGCTGGTTGCGCCCGGTATGCAGGAGTTCACGGATCGAGTCAAAATCCTGGATTCCGCGCCACAGCGTGTCCAACTGCAAGATAGGGCAATTCAAGTGCTCTTGCCACGCGGACCTAGTGAAGGCCGAGGACTTCCCGAGGTCTACGATCAGGTCCCATTTCTCGCCGGCCCAGGGGCCCGAGCACGGGGAGTCTGCGGGATGGACGAGAAGAGTTTTCAAGAATCAAGAAGTGCGACTCACCAGTCTAAATGCTTTTTGTTCCAGGCGTGACTTCTCTCGTCGGCCGCAGTCGGCGCAGTACGCGGCGGACTGCCGACTCAACCTTCGGCGAACGTTTCAATGCGTTGGCGGCGCGATATCTCACGATTTCCCGTAGGTGGCGGCTCCAGGATTTCGTCATGCTAACGTCGAGCGTTTGTCGCGTACTGTTCCCAAATCGATCTTTATAACCTTCCGCACCCAGGCCCAAATCAACTTCCTTGATTCCGTCCATGTCACAGGCTTCAGTCACAATCCTCAAAAGCAGGCACTGACCGGGGGAATTCTCTTCCTGACGACTGTCAAAGGTTGGCTGATACCAAAACCAACTGCCATGAAATTGAAATCCATAATTCCACGCAACCGGCCGGTCCCCAACCATCAACATGCTCAAAGTCACGACTTCGCTGCCAGAAAATCGCCGAGTGAGCTCCTCAAGGAAGAAGCGGCGTTCGGTTGTGGAGAGAACGCTAATCCGCTGGGTTGAGCGGAAGCGCGCCACGTGCGCGTTCATGAATTCGGGCAGGGCCACCTGAATCTGAGCTGCAGACTGGAGATGGGCAAAGGTCACCGGACCTTCGCGCTCCATAGTTCGCAGGTAACGGCGAAGCTTTTTCTTCCCCGCCAAAGCACTCTTTATCTCCCGACGTTGTTCTCCGGAACCAAGTTCCACCTGGACGCACAGGCAAGCTGGCCGCATGTACACGTGAAAGCGATGTTTCTCGGCTGCAGCATGAAGTGCGGCGGGGGTCGCCGAGTCTGTCGGCAAACTGGCAAGCGTAAGATTGGCCGCTCCCAACTGGCGAAGCTCCTTGAAAACTTTGTCGATGAACTCCGCTCGCCGCTGCGGATGGCTCAGAAAGTCACAGTAGTCCGCGGTAGTAGCGGCCAGAAAGCTTACATTTTGTTCGCCAGGGTCTGTGGCCAGACACGCCACTCCTGCCAAATGATCGCCGTCGTAGCCAAGAAGCAGCAAAGGTTTTAGTGAGGTTTGATAGGCAGACTGGACGGCGAGAGCCCACCCAGAGGTATAGAAAACTTCCGGTCGCTCCATCTGCAAGACCAAGTCGTCCCACTGCCGCAGGAAAGAAGGCTCCTCCGGAATTTTTCTCAGCACGACTATGCGCATGCAGCACTCAGTGAAGTTTCAGCCTTTCGGAAGACATAGTAGTACCAATCCGTAACATAAACTCGGCTGTGCCGGGGATAGTCGTCCCCGGCGAGTCGCAGAAATTGGAAGCCCTGCTGCTCCAATTCTGCAATTACCTGTTCAGGTACGGCATAGTGAGTCAGCACTCCGCCGTGAGCCGGATCGACCATATAACCGTCGCCGCTCCAAAAGGCGCGTCGCGGCACTCGACGCAATAAGCGGAGAGCAGAGTCCATCGCGGATCGGGCCAGCGCTGCGGCAACTCGCAACCACAAGAGAAGAATTCTCGTGGGTTCGAGCAACCACTTTCTCTGCCCCGCCAGCAGGTGAGCGAGATCGTCTATTCTTTTCGGGTTCCAAGCCGGCCTTAGAAAAACAGCTCGCGGATTGTGGGACGAGAAAATAAAAACACCGCCGCTTTTCAACACGCGGTGGATTTCCGAAAGGCAGCGTAGTCGCGCTTCGTTCGGGACAAGTGCATCGATACCGTTGAATGCCATCACCACGGAATCAAAGTTCTCGTCGGCGAGCGCTGCAAGATTTGTTGCATCGGCGACCAAGAATTCAAGCCGCGGAAACTTTTCCCGACACGCTGCCACCATGTTTGGCGCGTAATCCACACCGACGTAACGAGATGCCAGGTGGGAGAGATACGGAGTCGTGCGGCCGCCACCGACGCCTAGATCCAGAATGGAATCCCCTGGCTTCAGAAACCCCTCAAACAGAGCCTGCTCACACGGACTGAGGTAGTCGAGCGAAGCGTAATACGCTGCGACCTCGGACCTGTTGTAGACGGGAAGATTCGGGTCGCCCTGCCGTGAATCGGCTGGCGATGAGTGCCCAGCAGGGTTGGTGGG
>DATHOK010000172.1:0-14627 GCA_035484995.1 Verrucomicrobiia bacterium
ATCGCGGATTGGCGGAAGAAGATTGATGAGCTTGACCGCCGGCTGGTGGAGTTGCTGAGCGAGCGGGCGCAGGCTGCGGTAGAGATTGGGCGGTTGAAGCGCGATACGAGTTTGCCGATTTATGAGCCGGAGCGAGAACGGATTGTGTTTGAAAATGTGCAACGGATCAATCGGGGCCCGCTGCCAGGTCGGGATCTGGTGCGGATTTTCGAACGGATCATGGATGTGATGCGGAATATTCAGAAGGAAGGGATCGGGGTCAAGGCGGAGGGGGCGAAGGCTGGGGAGACGGAGTTGGATTCGGATGTGAACGATTAGCCGGCGGCATCCGTGTGGTGGACGCGACAGCAGATTCCTCGCTTTGCTCGGAATGACAAGGGCTTTTAAGAAGCCGAAAGCAGAGAGTTTTTTATGATTGTGGCAATGCAGGAAGTGGCGGATGAGGGGCAGATTCAGCAGGTGATTGAGCACCTGGTGAAGATGGGGTTTGAGGTGCATCGGTCGACCGGGGCACGGCAAACCGTGCTGGGCGCAGTTGGAGCGGGGATTGATTTTGACATCCGCATCCTGGAGTTGCTGCCGGGGGTGCAGGAAGTCCATCGCATCAGTTCGCCTTACAAGCTGGCGGGAAAAAGTTTTCGCCCCGAGGGAACGATCGTCAAGCTGGCGAACGGAATTGAAATCGGCGGGAACGAAGTGGTGGTGATGGCTGGACCTTGCTCGGTGGAATCGCGAGAACAACTTTTTGCTACGGCTGAAGCTGTGGCGAAAGCTGGGGGACGCGTGCTGCGCGGAGGAGCGTTCAAGCCGCGGAGTTCTCCTTACTCTTTTCAGGGGCATGGGGAAGATGCGCTGAAGTTGCTGCGCGAGGCGGGAGAGAAATTCAAGCTGCTAGTGATCAGCGAGGTGATGGAGATCTCGCAGATTCCGATGATGCTGCCGTATGTGGATATTCTCCAACTGGGAGCTCGCAACATGCAGAACTTTAATCTGCTGCGCGAGCTGGGAAAAGTGCGAAAGCCGGTGCTAGTGAAGCGCGGGATTGCGGCTACTTTTGAGGAACTTCTGTTATCCGCGGAATACATTATGGCTGGTGGGAATTATGACGTGATTTTGTGCGAGCGCGGGATCCGGACGTTCGAGACTTACACGAGGAACACGATGGATATTTCCGCAATTCCGATTATCCACAAGCTGTCGCATCTGCCGATGACGGCGGATCCGTCGCATGGAACGGGGCGACGTGACAAGGTTGCGCCGATGGCGCGAGCGTCAGTGGCTGCCGGCGCCGATGCGCTGCTGATTGAAGTGCATTGCGATCCGAACAACGCGTGGTCCGATGGAGCGCAGTCGCTGTTTCCAGAGCAGTTTTCAAAACTGATGGATGAGCTGCGAATGATTGCGCCGGCAGTGGGAAGAAAAATTGGGTAATTGGGCAATTTAGTAATTTGGTAATTTGAAAACAAAGGGCACTCAGAAGTTCAAATTACTCAATTACGAAATTGCCCGATTACTCAATTCTTTTTATGCCGATTCGGCAAATCACGATTGTTGGGACGGGGCTGATTGGTGGGTCGTTTGCCCTGGCGCTGCGGAAGCGGAAGTTCGCCGGGATGATTGTTGGGTGCGACCGCGAGTCGGCGCTGAAAAAAGCGAAGCAGTGCGGCGCGATTGAAAAGGGATTTGTTGAGCCTGCGGACGCGGTCCGGGGCAGCCAGTTGGTGGTGCTGGCTACACCGGTGCTGGCGATTGTGGATTTGATTGGACGGCTGGGTCCGGTGCTGCCCGCTTCGACTTTGCTGACGGATGTGGGAAGCACGAAGGCAGCAGTTGTCGAGCGGGCGCTGAAAGTGTTTGGCAAGAATGCGGGGAAGCGATTTTTGGCGGGGCATCCCATGGCGGGAAAGGAACACAGCGGCGTGGAATATGCGGATGCCGATTTGTTCCAGAATGCAGTCTGGTTCTTGACCTCTCTCCCCGGACAGAATCTGAATCAGGGGATCTTCGCAGAATTTGCGGGATGGATCGATCAGATTGGAGCGCGCATTGCAATGTTGCCGGCGGAGGATCACGACCGGCTGTGTGCGTGGATTAGCCATCTACCGCAGATGGTTTCGACGGCGCTGGCGGCGGCGCTGGTGGAGGAATTCGGAGAAGATGCGCCGCTGCTTCCGGCAGGCGGACGCGCCCTGCGGGAGATGACGCGGATTTCTGCGAGTCCGTATTCCATGTGGCGCGATATTGCGATCAGCAACAAGAAGAATATTGAGGATGCGCTATTCATGGTGGAGCAGCGGTTGGCACACATCCGGGAGAACCTGGCTACACGGGCGTTGGCCGAGGAGTTTGAGCAGGCACAT
Source organism: Verrucomicrobiia bacterium (assembly GCA_035484995.1). Lineage (GTDB taxonomy): Bacteria > Acidobacteriota > Terriglobia > Terriglobales > Acidobacteriaceae > Sulfotelmatobacter. Next base: position 2,361 of record DATHOK010000172.1, read on the forward strand.
GCGCTGAAGAAGAGTGCTGGGAAGAAAGAGTAGAACAGTGGTAAGTGGCCGGTGATCAGTTGTTGACCGATTCCGCTACTCACCGCTAACCACTAGCCACTAACCACTGTTTTCTTTAGAATGCGGTCGCTATGAATAAGGTTGTGGGCAGCGCGGATGAGGCGATTCGAGATGTTGGAGACGGCTCGGTCATCATGATCGGAGGATTTGGACTGTGCGGGATTCCGGAGAATCTGATTCGAGCGCTGGTGCGGAAGGGATCAAAGAATCTGACGACGATCAGCAATAACGTTGGCGTGGACGGACTGGGGAATGGGCTGCTGCTGGCGGCGGGGCAGATCCGGCGGCATATTGGCACTTACGTGGGAGAAAACAAACTGCTGGAATCGATGGTGTTGGAAGGAAAGGTGGACCTCGATCTGGTGCCGCAAGGAACATTTTCGGAGCGCATCCGCGCCGGGGGAGCGGGGATTCCGGCGTTTTTTACTCCTACTGGCGTAGGGACCGTCGTTGCTGAAGGAAAAGAAACGCGCGAGTTCGATGGCCGGGCCTACGTGATGGAGCGATGGTTGAAAGCGGACTTCGCTTTTGTGAAAGCCTGGAAGGGGGATCGGATGGGGAATCTGGTTTACCGGAAGACAGCGCGGAATTTTAATCCCATCATGGCTACGGCGGCGAAGGTTACGATTGCAGAAGTTGAACATCTGGTTGAGGCTGGAGATCTCGACGGGGATCTCGTGCACACGCCTTCGGTTTACGTGAAGCGGATCTTTCAGGGCGAGTTGTATGAGCGGCGGATTGAGAAGCGGACGGTGAGGAAAGCGAGTTGACAGTACCGAGTACCTAGTACCCAGTACTGAGTACCGAGAGAGTGCCCTGGCGACCGCGGGGTCTTTGAACTGCAAGGGATCCTTCGACTTCGCCGATGGCTCGCTTCGCAAACCATCGGCAACGCTCAGGATGACAAAGGAATGAATAAGCCGGGAAAAGACGTCGACAAGCGTGAGCGCATCGTAAAGCGTATTGCGCTGGAGTTGCGGGATGGATTTTATGTGAACCTGGGGATTGGGATGCCTACGTTGATTGCGAATTATGTTCCGGCGGGGATGGAAGTTGTTCTTCAATCCGAGAATGGGATGCTGGGGATTGGGCCTTATCCTATCGAGGGTCAGGAGGACCCCGACTTGATCAACGCGGGCAAAGAGACGGTGAGCGAGATGGCCGGGACCTCTTATTTTTCGAGCGCTGATTCATTTGCCATGATCCGCGGTGGGCACGTTGATTTGAGCGTGCTGGGAGCGATGGAAGTGGATGAAGCGGGAAACCTGGCGAACTGGATGATCCCGGGGAAGATGGTGAAGGGGATGGGCGGCGCGATGGACCTGGTGGCCGGGGCGCGGCGGACAGTGGTGGCGATGGAACATACGACTCGGGAAGGTGCTCCGAAGATTCTGGCGAGGTGCACGCTGCCGCTTACCGGGGTGAAGGTGGTGGATACGATTGTTACGGAGATGGCGTACATCCGGGTGACGGAGCGGGGGTTGGTGCTGGAGGAAGTGGCTCCGGGATTGACGGCCGAGGATGTGCAGCGGGCTACGGAGGCGAGGCTGATGGTAAGTGAGCGACTGAAAGTGATGGAGAGCTAGCGCCCCTCAGGGCTGAAGCCCGTCTTTTTCCGAGCTTTGCGCGGCGCTGAAGCGCCGCTCTTCCACGGTATTCTACTGGTCCGAGCAGTCCCCCTGAACGCGTTTACGCCTCCACGAAAACCCAACACGCCTCTACAAATCCCAGCGCGCTTCTATAGATCCCGACACGTTTCCATAAATCCGCACAGTCCTACGGCAATTTCTTAGATGCGAAACGGGGCGGCTAGCAGGCGGAACGGAAGCGTTATCGCCAGATAAATTATCTCGAGAACTCCGTGGACGGCTACGCCTATGATTCGGAACGGGAGCAGGAGTAGCCAGATGAATGGGTAGGCTATTAGCGCCAGCACGGCCAGGGGCCAGCAGAGCACGAACAGGATGCACCAGAGGAGGAACGCGAACATGATTGGGCCTCCTTACCTTCTTTACTGTTTAATTGTACGTCGGTGGCGGAAACAAAGTTCCGTGGGTCGAGGGCCTGGGGGCGCGGTACCGGTTCGGCGCAGTACGCATTTCGCGGGCGAGGGCGCCCGCGCCACACATCCCATGCAAACTTATTCGTAACGCAACGCTTCCGCGGGGAGGGTTTTGCCGGCGGACCATGATGGGTAGAGCGTCGCCACAAACGAAATTCCTACGGCCACCAGCACTACCCATAGGCCATCTTTCAAGCGCGGGGCGAAGGGGACATAGTCGATGGAGTAGACCTCAGGGGAGAGCGAAATCAGGTGATAGTGGCCGCCGGCGTAGGAGATGGCATAGCCGAGCAGAAGGCCGATCGCCGTGCCGATCACGCCGATCAAAACACCTTGAGCGATGAAGATGTTTCTCACCTGCGACTTGCGCGTGCCCATCGACATGAGCACGGCAATGTCTTTGGTTTTTTCCATGACCATCATGATCAGAGAAATCAAAATATTCAGTGCGGCGACGAAGACGATCAGGCCGACCGTGATATAGGTGACCAGGCGCTCCATGTTCAGGGCGTGAAATAGCGCTTTGTTCTGTTCTTTCCAGTTGGTGGTCATGAAACCGCTGCCGGCTGCTTCTTCGAGTTGGCGCGCAACCTGGTCGGCGGCGTAGATGTCGTCGACCTTGAACTCAATCACTGAGATCAGGTCGCCCAGGCCGAACAGGCGCTGTGCGTCGGAGAGGCGTGTGAAGGCCCAGGATGAGTCGTAATCGTAGAAGCCGGAGTTGAAAATTCCCGCCACGCGAAAACGGCTGTATTTCGGCACCATGCCGAAGGGGGTCAATTCTCCCTGTGGGCTCGTGACCAGGACGACCGAGCCGACGGTTGCACCCAGATTGTCAGCCATCTCTTTGCCGAGGATGATTGGAGGCATGGCAGCTACGCGCTCGCGGATCGTGGCGAGGGAATCTGGAAGGTCTTCAGCTGATGATGCTCCGGCCGCTGACGCTCCCGGGACAGGCGACGCGGCTGCTCCTACATTACCTTTTTCTGGCTCGGGAGCGGTTTCTTCGAGGGCCGCTGCTGAACCTTCTTTCACGGTGCTGAGCAAATCGCCGACCTTACGTTCATAGGCTGGAATCATTCCTTTGAGGACAGCGCCACGGGCGCGGGGTCCGCGGGAAATCAGGACCTGCTCGAAAATTGCAGGAGCGGCGGCGACCACGTGCGGTTGTTTAGAAAGGCGTGCTAGCAGCGGCGGCCAATCGTTGATGCCATCGTCGGCTATGCGCAGCAGGCTAATGTGGGAGCTTGATCCGATGAGGCGATCCTGCAGGTCCTGGCGGAATCCGTTGTTGATGGCTAAAGCGACAATCAGCGAGGCTACGCCCGCGGCTACTCCCGCAATCGAGATGCCAGTGATGATGCCAATGAAGGCTTGGCGGCGCTTGGCTCGCAGGTAGCGGGTCGCGATGAAGAGTTCAAAGCGCATGGCTAGCAATCGGCTGTCTGCTCGCAGCTTTCAGCCAAGTCGGATTATAGCGTTGTCCTCGGCAGAACCGCGGGTACCTCCAACCGATAACGACGGTATTCCTCACCGAAACGGTTCTCCAGTTCTTCGTCTTCCATCTTTATCATTACCGCACCCGTGGTAACCGCGAATGCTGTTAGCACCCAACAGATGGCAAGGCCGGTGCCGATGCTCCAGGCCAGCATTTCGCAGAGATGCGCCAGATAGACCGGATGGCGCACGCGGGCGCGAATGCCCGTTGTCACCAGGCGCTGCTGGCGATGACCGGGCAGAACCTCCGGCAGACCGCCCAGTTGCGCGGGACTGAAGCCACTGCCGGAGAGTTTGTAGAGTACGAGCCCGGTGCAAAACAGTGCCGCGGCCGGAACCCAGCCCCACGCGGGATGATAGAGCGTCAGGTCGCGCCAGTGCTCGGTCACCGCGGCCAGTAGCAGCCACATGACGATCCACACTGGCAACAGGATTCGATACGGGGAGCTCGGCCGCGAGCGCCAGTACTCCACGCGGGGATGAATCAGCAGCCAGAAGATGGGAATCGTAGAATAAATAACGCAGGCGATCCAGCCGACAGTCCGCAGTGTCTGCTCCACGCCTCGATTCTACCGGGCTGTAGTCGCGTTTCTCGAAAGACAGTCAGTATTCTGCGCTGCTGCAGAAGTTCACTGTCTTTCGTTCCTCGCTAGTGATCTTGTGAAGATGGGTAGAACCAGCCAACATCCGCACAGGACGTGATGTTATGAAGATTTTGCTGGTTGAAGATTCCTACATTGAAAGACACAAAGTGGGCGGCTACCTCGCCGACTGGGGACTTGACTATCTTGCCGTCGGAAGCGGCACCGAAGCGGTGAAGCTGCTGGAAGGGGCAGAACCCCCGAACATGGCTCTGCTCGATTGGATGTTGCCTGGTCTCGATGGCATCGATGTATGCCGCCGCATCAGAAAAATGGGGACGCGAACGCCTTACATTTATACCGTGATGCTGACGGCCAAGAATCGAAAACAAGATCTTCTGCTCGCCATGGAAGCGGGTGCGGATGATTATCTCTCCAAGCCCGTGGATCCTTCCGAGTTGCGCGCGAGAATCATGGCGGGGAAGAGAATTTTGGAGCTGCAGCAATCTTTAACTTTCGCCGCCACACACGATTTTCTGACCAATCTGCTGAACCGCGCGGAAATACTGGCAGCCGTGGAGAAAGAGTTTTCGCGCAGCGGGCGCGAAGGGAAGCCAGCTACGCTGATCATGGCCGATATCGATCACTTCAAACGCATCAACGATTCCCTCGGCCACGCCGCCGGCGACGAGGTTCTTAAGGAAGTTGCGCGCCGGCTGAAGGTGGACTTACGTCCGTACGACGTCGTGGGCCGCTACGGTGGTGAAGAATTTTTGATCATCCTACCTGGGTGCGATTTGACTGCCGGCGCCCGCCGCGCCGATGAGGTGCGCAACCTGGTGGCGAAGGAACCAATCGTTACTCCGTTCGGCACGGCTTCCGCCACGGTCAGTATGGGCGTGGCCGTGACCTCCGCAGTGCGCGATCACTCGGTAGCCGACCTGCTTCACGAGGCGGATGTCAGCCTGTATGCCGCTAAGAAGAATGGAAGGAACCGCGTCGAACTATTTTCCGCTGCGGCGCGGCAGAGTGGCGCCGGCAAGGGCTAGCCCGAGCCAGTCACGCAACTGTCGCTATCGTTATCGCGTGGCTCCGTGCACATCCTCCTTAGTCTGTGGCACATTAGAAGTTCATGTCCGCACCGGATGATCCCAGAGCTGGACGCGTCGCTTTTACGCATCCTGACTTCGTGCTGTTTCAGATTGCGCGCTTCCTGATCGTGGCTGCCGTCGAAATGCAGGCCGTCGCTGTGGGATGGCAGGTATACGACATCACCAAGCGCGCGCTCGATCTGGGCCTGGTCGGCTTGGCGCAGTTTCTTCCGGGCATACTGCTGTTTCTGGTTTCTGGGCACGCGTCCGACCGCTTCGAACGGCGCAAGGTGTTGGGCGCTTGCTATGCGGGATACGCGCTCTGCTCGTGCCTTCTCCTGATTATCGCAGTGCGCGGCGGGCATTCGGTCCGGCCCATCTATGCCGTGCTGATTCTGCTGGGAGTGGTGCGCTCGTTCAACGGAACTGCAAGCCGTGCGATCCTGCCGCAACTTGTTCCCGACGAACATTTCGCCAATGCCGTAGCGTGGAACGCGACGACCTTTCAAGCTGCGACGATCCTTGGACCTTCTCTCGGCGGAATTCTTTACGCGGCTTTCCGTGGGCCGTTCGCGGTTTATGGGGCTGCCATGCTGACTGCGGGGGGTGCGCTGCTCTCGATGTTCCGCATCAAAACGCGTCCACAGGCTCGGCGGCGCGAACCAACGACCCTGAAAACTGTTTTCGCGGGATTGAATTTCATTTGGCGCGAGAAGCTGATTCTGGGCGCGATTTCGCTCGACCTGTTTGCGGTGCTGCTGGGCGGGGCGGTCGCTCTGCTTCCAGTCTATGCTCGCGAGATTCTTCACACCGGACCGTGGGGACTGGGATTGCTGCGCACGGCGCCGGGAGTGGGCGCTGCCGTAATGGCGGTGGCCCTGGCGCATCGTCCTCTGCGCGGGCGTGCGGGGCCGACGCTGCTGTGGTCGGTGGCCGGATTTGGAATCTGTACCATTCTGTTTGGCGTCTCGACCAGCCTGGTGCTGTCATTGATTTCGTTGATTTGCCTGGGCGCGGCCGACATGGTTAGCGTCATCATTCGCGCCACGCTGGTGCAGTTACGCACTCCCGATGTGATGCGAGGGCGCGTGATGGCCGTGGATATGGTTTTCATCGGGACCTCGAATGAACTCGGGCAGTTTGAGTCGGGACTGACGGCACAATGGTTTGGCACGGTTCCCGCCGTGCTGCTCGGCGGAGTGGGCACGCTGGTCGTGATTGCGCTCTGGGCGTGGAAATTTCCCGAGTTGCGCCGCGCGGGGGAACTGAGTGGCATGAAGAGTGTGGCAGAAGAAGCTTCAGAGGAAGCGGCGGAAAGAATGCATTAACGGGGTTCCGTGGTCAAGAACCTTCTATTTCCCGCGCAGCAATATCTTGGCGGCGCCCATGTTGTCGTAACGATCATAAACGCGCACCACTACCACGTGCTCGGAAGAAGCCCCGCCATCTTTCGCCGCTTCGGGCGTGACCTTGAAATCATAGTTCTCGGTCCTGGCATCGGAGAGTTGGCCTACCGGCTCTACGTACTTCCACTCGCTGGCATCGACAGAATATTCCGCACGCTTGATGGGAGAGAAACCGTCCACGGCACGGAACGTGACATGAATCTCTCTGGCTTCGAGGGAGGCAGCGAGAGCTTCGACCCGCGGCGGAGTAGTGTCCACTTCAAACCGGCGGCTTTCTTTGGATACCGTCAGCCCGTCGCCGGGTGAGTGCGACGGCGCATCGGAAGCAACCACCTTCACCGCGTAGCCTCCATCCGGCAGCAGGCTGGCGTCGAACGAATATGCCTTGTCGGTGAGATTGTCTTTCAGCAGCAGCCAGCGGGTCTCGCCGTCGCCCCTGTAGTAAAGGGAGTACACGAGTTGGTCGTCGTTGTCATCGTGCGCGCTCCACTTTACTCCGATCGAGTCGCGATCGTGCGAACTCGGTGGCGGGGCTTCGAAATGCTGGGCCGAGCCGCCGAAGGAGGATCCCCCGAAAGAAGATCCGCCGGAATCTGAGGTGGTGTTGCTGGACATTTTTGGCATAGGCTGATACTTCACGCCAACCTGCACGGTTACGTCATCGATTTCAGGAGCGGCGTTCTTGGGCAGATAGTTCAGCGCTACGCTATCCACTCCGGGAGCCGCGGTTCCCGCGTGTAGCACCGCTTTCCACTGGGCGTACCGCGCCGCGGGAATGCCGGTTTCAGAGTTCGATGCCAGGTCGATCTTTTTCCAGGGACTCCAGTTCCGGTCGGGATTGTCTACATTGCCGCTGCGGGCATAGAGATCCACGCTGCCCGTGCCGCGAAACTCCGCCCGCCCCCAGCGTGAAAAAATCTTGGCGTCGAATACGTCGCTCTCGTAGGCGCCCTCGGCTTCGGGGCCCGGTCCCAGCACAAAAACTTTTCCCAGATTACTGGTCGCGGCATACAAGGCACCCCCCGGAGCCTTGGCAAATCCAGTGACTTGCGACGCCGTGGCTTTCAGAAGATCGGAAAAATCGTCCTGCCCGGTGATGGCAAAAACATGGCCCCGATTACCCGTGCCTGCCAGCAGGCGCCCTTGAGAATCAAACGCCAAGGCATACACGAGGTCTTCGTGGGACGACCAGACTCTTGTGGGGGAACCATCTGGCGCAATGCGATACACATCGGAGCCGCTACCGGCCCCACCGCCTGGGAATGGGAACGGCCCGGCTGTCTGCGGCACGCTGGGTGCGGGCGTAACAGTGATGCCTGGAGTTTGTGGGTTCGTTGCCGCCGTGGCTGGGTTGGCGTTCAGGTTCATAAGGGCCGCGGCCAGAGCGCCGCCACCCGGACCTCCCCCGCTGCGCTTTTCGCCGACTGCCGCCGCGTAGATGTTTCCCGAATGATCCAGCGCCAGCGCCGTTATTTCTTTCTTGGGTGCGCTGTACAGCACGAATCCGTCGCCCGCGGGAGAGATCCGATAGATCAGTCCGCTGCCATCTGAACCCGCGATCAGATTCTCCTGCGCATCGAAGGCGAGAACGCGAATGTGAGTTTCATCGCTCTTGAAAAAGACCGAGTGCTCGCCTTTGGGCGTGACCCGGTAGATCTCTCCGTGGTCGCCGGTGGCGACGTAGAGATTGCCCCCCCTGTCCAGCGCCAGATCCCAGATATATTTCGTACCGGGCTCGAAATAGGCAGATGAGCTCCAGGATGGATCGATGGCGGGTGTGGGCACGTCTCTGTCATCGGTAGCTTTGTCTCTATCTTTTTTGTCGGAGGCAGGTCCGCGGTGGGAGTCCGCTTGCGACTTGATTTCGGGCCTATGTTCCAGCTTGTATACCTTGCCATCGGGAGCGGTAGCCGCGTAGATGGCGCCTCCGGGGCTGGTCTGCAGCGCCTGTACCTGGAGTTCCTTGGGCTCGAAAATGACCGTGGCCTTACCGTCGGACGTGATGCGGTACACGCGGGCGGGTGCGCCAGCCGCGACATACACGTTGCCAGCATCGTCAGATGCAATCGACCAGATATAGGTGGAAGGCGTGGCATACAAGCTCTTGAAGGTGGGGGCGAGTTCCAAGCCGCCCTCGCTGCGAATAGCTACGCCCGTGGCCGTGCCCTTGGTCAGTTCATCAAATTTCGATTGCTCCCAGGTGCGCGTGCCCTCGGCGAACGCGGTCGAAACCAGGCTGAGGACGCTTACGTTTGCAAGAAAGAAACCAGCTAGAAGAAAGGAAAAAAGCTTTCGCGCACTCTGCAATTTCATACCTCGAAGTCGTTGTAGGAAGAATATTCAGGTTATCACGCCTCACTGTCCGAAGCGGAAGACCGCAGCTCAGTCGGAGCCCGGACGAAGGGCGATTCGCCGTGGTATTGTAAAGTTTCATGCGTTCCTCGCGTCAGGACGTGCTGCGCTTGCTCGCTCACAAGTCCTTCCGGTTGGGTGAGTTCAAGCTTTCTTCCGGCGGTACGAGCGACTACTACATCGACTGCCGTACGACCACACTCGATGCCAAGGGTTCGCGCCTGACTGGCGAGGTTTTTTGGGACGAAATCCGGCAGCGGGAGTGGAAGCCACAAGCCATTGGCGGCCTCACCATGGGAGCCGACCCCATCGTGGTGGCAGTTTCGGTGATAAGCGGCGAGTTGAACGGCTTTCTCGTGCGCAAGGCCGAAAAGCAGCACGGAACCGGACAGCGCATTGAGGGCTTTCGTGAGAAGGGAGCCCGCGTGGTAATTGTCGACGATGTTTGCACCACCGGTGCTTCCACGGTGCAGGCGATTGAAGCAGCCCGCGAATTCGGATTTCAAGTGGTGGGGGCCATGTGTTTGGTCGAGCGCGAAGAAGCAAAGGGAAGGCCTAATGTTGAGAAGGCCGCGGCTCCGGCGCCGTTTGTCTCCATCTTTACCGCACGCGACATTCGCGCCGAGCATGTTTCTCAGATGGACGACACGGCTCCCGTAATGTTTGCAGTCGCCGCGAGTTGCGAAGTCTGCGGCCGGCCGGCAGTTACGAATGCTCCGAAGAACCGCTGTGCGGCGCACAGAAGCTGAAAGAATTGAGATTTCATGATTCAAACTCTCGAATGGACTGACCAGGGCGTACGCTTTATCGATCAGACGAAGCTGCCCACAGAAGAAACCTACGTCGTCTGCAAGACGCATGAGCAGGTCGCCGACGTGATTCGGACGATGGTGGTACGCGGAGCGCCGGCCATCGGCGTGGCCGCAGCCATGGGCATCGCGCTGGCCGCCAAGAACTCCAACGCAGAGACCACGGGCGAGCTGAAACGCGACCTCGACCAGGCCTGCGACCTGATTGGCAAGACGCGACCCACGGCGGTCAATCTCTTCTGGGCCATTCGCCGCATGCAGGAGAAGTTCGAGCGCGTGCGCGTTCGTCCCCTCGCGCAAATCAAGCAGGACCTTATCGAAGAATCGCAACGCATGCACGCCGAAGACATCGCCGCCAACCAGGCCATGGGACGCCACGGCGCCACACTGATGCCGAGCGAAGGTGGAGTGCTGACGCACTGTAATGCCGGTGCCTTGGCGACGGCCGGGTACGGCACCGCGCTGGGTGTGATCCGCGCGGCGGTTGAACAAGGCAAGAAGCTTCACGTCTACGCCGATGAGACCCGGCCGTTCCTGCAAGGCTCGCGGCTTACCGCCTGGGAGCTGATGAAGGATGGCATCCCGACAACGGTGATCTCCGACAACATGGCTGGCGCCATGATGAACCAGGGCAGGATTGGAGCGATCGTGGTGGGCGCCGATCGCATCGCGGCAAACGGTGACGTTGCTAACAAGATTGGTACCTACACTGTTGCCGTTCTGGCGAAAGAGCACGGCATTCCCTTCTACGTGGCCGCGCCCATCTCGACCATCGACTTCGCCTGCCCCGACGGAACCAAGATTCCTATCGAGCAGCGCAACGCCAACGAGGTTACTCACATTGCGGGAAAGCAGATGACGCCGGACGGCGTGTCCATTGAGAATCCGGCCTTCGATGTGACTCCCGCGAAATATGTGACTGCGATCATCACGGAGCGCGGCATAACGCGTGCGCCTTATGAGGAATCGTTGCGCAGGCTGGCGGGCGCCGAAGCTAAAGTTGAGGTCTAGACTCGGTTGTTTTGTCTTTTGAGGCATATGGTTCGAACGTGCCATGTGGAGTTCACGCCTACTGTGAGAGGATTGGCCGGTCTACCGTCCCGGGGGGCGTCAGACTTCAGCTGGCAAGTGGACCCTTGGGAGGCGGCGTGCATCTAATCGAACAGGTAGCCGGGCAGGTGGAGAAACAAGAAGCTCTGCTCCGGGTTCAAGGGTTAAAGAAGGTTTTCCGGTCTGGCGAATCGGACCTGGTGCTCTTTGAAAATTTGTCGTTTGAGGTGAAGCGCGGCGAGATGCTGGCGATTGTGGGCGAGTCGGGAGCGGGCAAGAGTACCTTATTGCACATACTCAGCGCTCTTGATCATGCTTCTGCGGGTGACGTATACTGCGCGCGATTGCAACTGAATTCGTTGTCAGCGGACGCAGCAGCGGAGTTCCGGAATCGCGAGGCGGGCTTCGTCTGGCAGTTTCATTATCTGCTGCCGGAATTCACCGCTGCGGAAAACGTGGCGATGCCGTTGCTGGTGCGCGGATGCACCTGGGCAGAGGCGGCGCCGGAAGCTTCACGCTGGTTGCGTGAGGTCGGGTTGGAGCAGCGCGCGCATCACCGCTCCGGTGAGCTTTCGGGCGGCGAGCAACAGCGGGTTGCTCTGGCGCGGGCGCTCATTACCGGTCCAAAACTGTTGCTGGCGGATGAACCTACTGGGGACCTTGATGGACAGACGGCGGAAGCAGTTTTCGAATTGATCGCGCGACTACATCGTGAGCACCAGCTCACCTCCCTGATTGCAACGCATAACCTGTCGTTCGCGCGGCGCTGTCATCGGGTATTGCGGCTGGGACAGGGACGCGTGGAAGAGATTACGCCGGAGTCGTTGCCGACGTAAGATCGCGAGAAGGAGGACGAGCTGGATTAGTAAGACAATGTGCAAGAAACTGGAGATAATCGGCGGCCGAAGGAGACTTGAACAGGTTCCTTCGGTAACATAATAGAAACGTTAGGGTACTTGGGTCGACGGTAGTTTGCTTGCATAATGAAATGGTGATGGGAAGCAAGAAGAAAGACGAGACCACCACCGGGCCAGGGTTCCAGTAGGGCCGAGCGGGAGCAAGCCTTCTCGGCCGGAAGGGTTCAGGGGGAAGGGGCATTATGTTTGAACGTTATACGGAGAAAGCCAGGCGCGTGATTTTCTTTGCGCGCTACGAAGCAAGCCAGTTCGGGTCTCCTTACATAGAGACTGAACACCTGCTGCTGGGGCTCCTGCGCGAAGATAAAGCCCTGACGAATCGATTCCTGCGGTCGCATGCCTCGGTGGAATCCATCCGCAAGCAGATCGAGGGTCACACCACGATTCGGGAAAAGGTTTCGACCTCAGTCGATCTTCCCTTGAGCAATGAGTGCAAGCGCGT
>DATHOK010000173.1:0-8808 GCA_035484995.1 Verrucomicrobiia bacterium
GGGACGGGAGCGGGCGGCTCGCCTTTTGATTGCTGCGCGGCCACAACTTGGACGATTCCCAAGATCGCGACCGACAAGCAGAAGGCGAGGGGCTTGATTGTCTGCAAGATGCCCTCCGATGGGGAATGCGGGTATCTAGTACCCAGTACCGAATTGCGGCGTCGCGCATTTCTCGCGCAAGAATCTCTTGTTCGATCTCTTACTCGGTACTAGGTATTCGGTATTGACTACTGATTCCCCGAGCCTTCCTTGGCCAAGCGGACCCTGGCGGCGTCGAGCTTCTTCTGCGTGGCCGCGAACAGATCGCCGTCCTGTTCCGGAGCTATAGTTTTGTTCCACTCTTCGACGGCGCGCTCCCAGTGAGCGGCAGCCAGCTTCAGGCGGCCGGTTTTCTGGTAGAGATCGCCGAGGTGATCCTGCACGGTTGGATCGGAACCCATGCGCAAAGATGCCTTAGTCAGGTTCTCTTCGGCCAAGTCATATTTGCCGAGCTTGAAATAAGCCCAGCCCAGTGAGTCCAGATAAGCGCCGTTGGTCGGGTCCAGGCTCACGGCCGTCTTGATGTAATTCAGCGATTCTTCGAGTCGGACGTCGCGATCGGCGTTCATGTAACCGAGATAGTTGAGGGCCGCGGCGCTCTGCGGCGTAATCGCAAGGACTTTCTTGAACTGAGCTTCGGCCTCGTCGTATTTCTTCTCGTGCTCGTAGGTGTCGCCGCGGAGGAAGTAAACGTATTCCTTGTCGTCGGGTTTCGTGGAAAGCTGCTCGGCTTTATTGAGCGCGTCCTCGGCGTCGCTAAAGCGCTTCAACCGGGTGTACATGATAGCCAGCCGCAGGTAGACGTCGCGATCTTCGGGCGTGCCCTTCAGCATGGAACGCACGTCGGCGAGAGGCTTCTCGGGGTCGCCGTTGTCGGCAAGCTGGGCATCGAGCACCATGCGCAGTTCGCGATCGTTGGGCAGCTTTTGCACTGCCTCTTTTGCAGTGGCTGTAGCCTGTGACCATTGCTTCGCGTCGCGATAGGTGTCGATAACGTTCTGATAACCGGAGCGGGTGTTGTCGTCGCCCAGAGCGATCATCTGCCGGAAGACTTCAACCGCGGCGGGATAATTCTCCTGGTCGCGGTAGACCATGCCGAGCCGCTCCATGAAGATGCCGCGATTGTTGCGGTCGGATTGAGAGTAGCTGCTGTCGGCTTTCTCGGTTTTCTTTAGCAGGTCTTGCAGGATCTTTACTGCTTCGTCGTAGCGCGCCTGGGCCTCGTAAACCACCGCGATGTTGTAGGGAACTTCGAGGGCGTCGGGAACCATGGCTTCGGCCTTTTTCAGGCTGTCGAGCGCCTCGTCGTACTTGCCCTGGCGGCGGTAGATTTCCGAAATGCGCAGGTAGGTCTGCGCGTCTTCTGGATTGGCGGCGGCAATGACTCTGTATTGATCGAGGGCGGCGTCGATCTGGCCGTCGTTTAGCAGATTTTCCGCCAGGCCGCGGATCGCGTCGAGGTTATCGCGATCCAACTGGATGGCGTGTTTGTAGGCGTCGATCGCCAGCTTGTAATCCTTGCGCTGCTCGTAGGTCGCGCCCAGGGCGGCATAGAGCTTGGCGGATCGCCCGGTATCGGGAACGGCACTGAGTACCTGCAGGGCGTGAGCGGTGTCGCCTTCATCGCTGTAAAGCAGAGAGAGCGTGGTGACGGCTTCCTCCGAGTCGGGGTCGAGTTGGACGGCCATCTTGAGCTCGGCTTCCGCTTTCTGCAAATCATTGTTCAGACGGTAGAGGCGTCCCAGTAGAAGGTGGTCATCCACATTGTTGGGCTCGATCTTGACGATCTGTTCGTACTGCTCAATGGCGAGTTTGAGCACGTTTTCGGAGCCGTTGCCGCCGCCAGGCAGGTCGCCGAGCGAGCGCAGATAAATCCGGCCCAGCAGCTTGCGGGCTTCCAGATTGTTGGGGTCGCGTTTGAGGATGTCCTGCGCCTGGAGCACGGCGTCGCGGATGCGCCCAGTCTTGACGTAGAGCTCGGCTAGGCCGGAGGTCAGGAATTCAGAAGAGGGGTCGGCTTCGATGGCCAGCCGGTACTCTTCCATAGCTTTGTTCGCCAACTCACTGCGTCCGTAGACCGTGACCTGCTCCTCGTACATGTGCGCGACCGTGTAGTGGTAATAGGCGACGGCGCGATCGACTTTGCGTGGCGAGGCCTGCGCTGGTTTGGACGGAGCGCCATTGGGGTCCGCCGACGAGGGTTCCGCCGGCTTGGCTGGACTGGTTTGCGCGGCTGCGGCCGCTGCGAAGATGGAGAACACAAAAACACCGCGAAAGATTCTGTTCATGCTTGACCTGGGAACGCTGGACTCGATTCTACCGGAAATGGTTCTGTTAGACCTGATCGTATTAGAGCTGCGTGCACTTCCCGAAACCATACCCAATTGGATGCAAACCGACGAGGGTAGTGTGCCTTAATTCTAACCCGGTACAGGCAGGATTGCAGAAAAACAGTGCGCCTGACAGGGCTGCGGCGCAAGCGGAAGTACAGGGACTGGAGGGACTTGCGGGGGCGTGTGTCAAGTTTGGTAAAGGGATTGAAGGCAAAGCCTCGGAGTCTTATAGTTCGATCCCGACGGTCGGCACCGCTGTCTGAGCTGGCCACGAATACTTCTTCCTGCAGAATACGTTCCAAGGCATGTTCAAGTGGGAAACAGCGTTGTCAAGGAACAGCCGGGAGGTCGTGATGTACCTTGTGGAAGGTTCGTATCTTTCCGATTGGAAGCCAAAGGGAAAATGATTCCCTATCGTCGATCTTAATGGCGGAAGTGCCGCACTCCGGTGAACAGCATCGCTAATCCCAGGCGGTCGGCGGCTGCGATTACTTCGGGATCGCGCTGCGAGCCTCCGGGCTGGATAATTGCGGTCGCGCCTGCCTTGGCAATTTCTTCCACTCCGTCGGGAAAAGGAAAGAACGCGTCGGAGGCGGCCACCGTTCCTTTCAAGGGCAGTTGCGCTTTCATGGAGCCGATCTTGGCGGAGTCGACACGGCTCATCTGGCCGGCGCCTACGCCTACGGTCTGTCCATCGCGGGCATAGACGATAGCGTTCGACTTGACGTGTTTGCATACCTTCCAAGCAAACAAGAGCGCGCGCGCCTCTTCGGGCGTGGGGACGCGCTGAGTGACGACCTTGAGGTCGATGTCTTGCAATGGGCGGGAGTCGTTGTCTTGAAGCAGGATTCCGCCGGAGACGTTTTTCAGGATCCACTTCTGGGGCGCGGCTTTTACTTCGACAAGGCGGAGATTCTTCTTGGTGGCGAAGCGGGCCTTGGCGGCTTCGTCGAAAGAGGGCGCGCCAATCACCTCGAGGAAAAGCTTGTGCATCTCTTCGGCGGCTTCGCCGTCAATAGGACGGTTCACGCCAATCACGCCGCCGAACGCGGAGACCGGATCGCATTCGAGAGCGCGCTTGTAGGCTTCAGCGAGAGTCTTGCCGGTTGCGGCGCCGGCGGGATTGGTGTGCTTGATGATGGCGCAGGCGGCGGCCTCGTCGGGATCGAATTCTTGCGCCAGGTCCCAGGCGGCTTGCAAGTCGACGATGTTGTTGTAGGACAGTTCTTTGCCCTGAAGCTGGCGGGCGTTGGCTACGCCTGCGCCGGAGCCATCTGAATACATCGCTGCCTTCTGGTGCGGGTTTTCGCCGTAGCGCAAGTCGAGAGCCTTCTGAAGCGAGAGGCGCAGGGTTTGCGGGAAGGCTTCTTCTTTGCCTTGAGGCAGATGGAAATCGGCTGGTATTTTTTCCAGGGTCGAGGCTATGGCGGAATCATAGGCAGCGGTTGTGGCGAAGGCTTTCTGCGCCAGCCGCCATTTTGTTTCTAGCGAGACGCCGCCGGCGCTGGCGAGTTCTTCGGCAATTGCTTGGTAGTCGGTCGGGGACGTGACGACAGCAACGTCGTGAAAATTCTTGGCGGCTGAGCGGATCATGGAAGGTCCGCCGATGTCGATGTTCTCGATCAGCTCTTCGAATGCCACGCCCGGCTTAGCGGCGGTTTTTTCGAAGGCGTAAAGATTGACCACGACCATGTCGATCGGCTGGATGCCGTGCTCGGCGACGGCGGCGGTGTGCGTGGGATTTTCGCGGCGATGCAGGATTCCGCCGTGAACTTTGGGATGCAGCGTCTTGACTCGGCCGTCGAGCATTTCGGGGAATCCGGTGAGTTCGGAGATGTCTTTGACAGCGATGCCGGAATCGCGCAGCAGTTTGGCCGTGCCTCCGGTGGAGATGAGTTCGATTCCTAGGACGGAGAGCTGGCGCGCGAACTCTACGAGGCCGGTCTTATCGGTGACACTGAGGATGGCGCGCTGGACGCGGGATGTGCTGCGGGACATGTGAGGCCTCGGATATGAAGGATGAGTGCGGAGCGACCGAAGATTCTATCAGCAATCCGGTTCTAGATCGCCCAAGCCGTGGATCGTCCCAAATGTTTCCTTAGCGTTCCAGAATGTCTTTGTTCGCGTTCAGCGCGACTTTCTTGGGCTGGGCGGGAAGCGGCACATCGACGGTGCGGGTACTGTTGCCCACGATTCCGATTTGGCCAATACGGCTCATGCCCTTGCCGAAATCGGCAAACACGGGAACCAGCATGGCAAAGTGATCGTCGACCTCGCTCTGTGTAATGGTCATGTGCAGCTTCAATTGCCCACCATCGCCCGAGGCGACCTGGTACTCGAAGTGGTATCGCGGCACCTGAGTGCCGTAGACCCATTCTTTGAAGAACCAATCGAGGCGGCCATTCTTGTCGAAATCCATCAGCTTGGTCATATGCTTCTCAGCGACGGCCTTAAATGACTCAGTAGTCGCCGCCTTCTCGCGATGGCTCTCGACGAAGTCGTGCATCATGGCGATGAACGCCTTGTCCTGGTCCTTATCTTCCGTACTGCGCATCATCGAACGCAGCATTTCCAGCACGTAGGCACCCTTGGGATAGGTAACGTTCTGGTAAGCACTCTCGGTGCGAGGGGAAATCAGGCGTAGTCCCATCCAGAGTGGCCCTGCGTCATTGGGAGCGATGCCGAAATTGTTCTTCTCCAGAATGCGCTGTCGGAGGCGCTCCCAGAATTCAAGGTAGTCCTTTCGCCAGTCCGCTCCCACGGCCTGCTGCAGAAATAATCCGGCAGAAAACTCCGCGAACCCTTCGGAAAGCCACTGATCGTGGTAGGTGGCCCAGCCCACGGAATGTCCCCACCACTGGTGGGAGACTTCATGCGGTGTCACCTCCTGCACGAAGCCGGTGAATTTGCTGTTGATCGATCCGAAAAGCATCCATCTCTGGGTCGAATCCGTATAGGCGGAGATGGGAAGGTAAACCAGATTGGGCCAGGATTGTCCAAAATTAAAATCGGGCTGCTCGGTAATATGGATTTCCTCATAGGGAATCTTGCCGAAGTAGAAACTGCACAGCTGCAACTGCGCGCGGGTTTGCTCAAGGGCGTAATTCGTCATGCTGCGGGGCGCCAGGGACTGAAGCGCGCGACTCCGGCGCAGGCTGTCGGGCAACTCACTCAAGTAGTAGCCGGAAATCTTATAGCCCGTGATGTCATCCGGCATATCGAGCCGTTCATAGGCGCCATAGTTGAATCCGGCGACGGCCACGGGGATCGGCGTTATCCAATGGCTGACGGCCAAGTCCTGCTCGACCGACTCGCTCTCCAGCTTGCCGACGCTGATGACTTTGTAATGGTGCGGGACTTTGAAGGTGAGATCGTAAAGAGCTTTTTCGCCAAATCCATTCAGGTTTGGATACCAGGATGTGCGCGCGAGGACGTAGAAACTTCCCTCTCCAGCCTGCTCCAACACCTTGTCGCCCGAGTATTCAACCGTGATCGACACTTCTTTTCCGAGCGGTGGGGCCTGAGGAAGTATCGCGTAAAACGAGCCATCCTCTTTGCGGCTCTCTTGTATGAAGTAAAGATCCTTGCCCAGTTCGTCCGCAACCCGCGTGACCCGGAGATTGGGCAAGAGGCCAAACTTGAGCATTCTCTCACCAGCGACCAGAGGCTCAAAACTGATCGTGGCAGTGCTGAACAAGTGTCCGTTCTTGGCAATGACGGTTTCGATTTTGTAGCGGTGGGTGGCGAAGAGGCGGCGGTCTTCACGCGAATTCGCAGTGCGATTCGAGTATTCAGTTTTCAAGTGAGCCAGGTACCAGACACCGTCTTCCATTCCCATGCCGTCGGGATCGTAGTTGATGAGCGCGACCTCTTCCGGCGAATCGAGCTGGGGCACGGCACCCACGCGATTCCTCACGAAGAAGCGGAGATCCTTGTGCTTCTTGCCGCGGAGGTAGGCATTAAAGAATTCGGGATGCGCCGGATTGTAGACCGCCGCCAGAACATCGGCATCCACGTTGTCCATGGTTTCACCCTGCAACAGCGACTGGGTAAAACTCAGAGCGCGTTCCTGGCGCTGCCGCATGCGCTCCCTCCAGTGACTAAGGACTGCGGCGGCCTCGGATGTCGCTTCCGTTCGATCCCCCAATCCGGGGAGGAACTTCAGTCGGCCGTCACGAGTGAACCGGAAAACCGCTTCGCCAAAGTCTTCGTTCACTTCGGCTGCGCCCGTGCGACGGCTCAGTTCAGTCGCGTCGAGAGCAAGCAGGGGCTTCAGATTGAAATGTCCTTCGCCGATGAAGATCGCGCCGGTTACCACTCCATCCACCGGGCTTAGGAACGTCAGAGTTCCTTTCTGAAACTGGAAAGTTGCAGCGTCCGAGGTCAACGTGAAATTGTCGAAGTGGAACGATTCACCCAGTCCCAGGTCGCGAAGCTGCCGGTAGACGTGGTCGGTGTTGGCAAACGCCAGACTCTTTCCCGGAACCGAGACGACTTCCTGTTGCTTAGCGATGGCGAGTGTGAGTTGCAATTCGACAGCGGCCTGCAAATTCACGCTTTTTATCAGGGGCTCGAAGCCTTCGCGCGTCACCCGCACCGAGTAGGTTCCGGGTTTCAGAGCAGAAGACGCGAATTTGCCCAGCCCGTCCGACGCAAGCGTGATTGGCTGTGTCAGATCCCCGCCGGTGATTTCGATGCGCGCCCCGGCGATGACCGCGCCCGATGGGTCATGAACGGTTCCTGAGATCGTCTGCGCATACAGCCCGGAGGGCACAATCAAGCAGAGAAGGAACAGCGCCATCTTCGGCAAGGAAGAGAATCGGGGTCGACGGGCTTTGCATGAACCGCGCATGATCTCGCTAAGCTTGATTCTAGTTCGTAATCGAGGCCCAGGTATTTTGGCATGATTCCGAGCCGCGAGAAGTGGAGAATAGTCAAAAGAAGTGGCCGACAAAGGCCCAGTCGCCTGGCGGCAACTCGGCGGCGGCATAGAGCGATTTTCCAGATTTACGCTTTCGCCTTGGCCTTCAGCTTGACGTGCCCATCGTTGAGTTCGACGGAGAATTCGACGTCCTGGCAGCCGTACTGCTTGCGGATTTCTTTGGTTTTCTTCTGCACGAAGGTGCTGAAGGAATCGAGGTTGCCGGAGACATTCTCTCCCGCCTTCTTTTTGGCTGCGACCAGAGTGTTGTACAGGCGCTCCACCTGTTCGTGCTCGTTCATATCCACGTTGTGCAGCGTGAAGGGCTGCGAAGTGGCCCCTGCTGCCGCGGCGTGACTCAATCCGTACACCGGGTTGTGGTGTTGCTTGTGCTCTTCGACTTCGGGGCGAACTCCCTGTACGCCGAGCAGCGCATCCTGTGGGCGTCGGTAGCCTTCTTCACGGACGCGCGACTTCTTGCGCCACAGATCGCTGTAGACGGCGTAGCGCTGGGCCATTTCGTTGTAGCGGTAGCGCTGGGAAAAGCTCATGCGTCCGCCGTCGGAAAATTTGCGCAGCAGTGAGAGCACCTTCCACTCAACGTCGGTGGGCGGCCGTTTGGTCGGGTTGCTGAAGTAGACCTCGTACTCGATCTTCAGCCGGCGAAGCTGGGTCTCGAGCAGGTTCAGTTCTTCATCAGTGTTCACTCAGGGTCTCCCAGTCAACAGTGTAGTGAGAAGACCTGGCGGGGGCGAGGTACCTGGCGGTCACCGAGGTCATAGTACGAAAGTAAGGGGCCGCGCGCCCCCAGTTCGCGAGTCCCGAGCGAATTAGGTCAAGGCGAGGCCCGCCTGCTGAACTTTCTGCTGTGAATTTTGTCGTGAGCGCGTACGCTGCGAGTGCTTTTACTCGAGGCTCGCCGCTACTTCGAAGAATTCGACGCCATCTTCTTGACCATGGCAAGAACCAGCTTGCGGTCGCTGTCATTCAGGCTGACGGCATAGCGGCGGACCTGGCTCAGGAAGCGGACTTCGTCATCGGAAAGTTGCGGCAGTCCCTTGGAGCCATTGCTGTGGCCGGATTCAGAGAAGAATTGCGAGAGAGCGATCTCCATGGCTCCGGCAATTTTCGAGAGCGTGTCGAGCGAAGGGATGGTGTGGCCGTTTTCTACGCGCGACAGGTAGCAGCGCAGCAGGCCGGTGCGCTTCTCGATATCTCCCTGCGAAAGCCCCTTTTGTAACCGGTATCCCCGGATGGTAATTCCTATCTTCATAAGTTGAGACCTTCGCTCAGACGTTCACTCTGGTAAACCACAAGAACGGTTGATACCGCCGTAATTGACTAATAGATGACGAGTTTTCAAGTGTTGGCAGTATAGTTAACACGCCGTGGTAACGACTAGCAAGAATTTTCTTCGGGCCAGGGCGCATATTTTTCCGCGATTGGGATTTTGTATCTGCGATGGTTCATCGCCTTAGAGCAGTTTCGCAATTGGTGTAGACCGAAGCCACAGAC
>DATHOK010000174.1:0-28349 GCA_035484995.1 Verrucomicrobiia bacterium
CGCCGCATCCAAAACCTTCACTACGCCTGCGTAAGGAGTCCTGGCGTCGGCCTTGATATAAAGAGTCTGTGTATCGTGAGACGGACGAGCCTTGAGCTTTTCCGCCAGCGTATCCTGCGTGACTGGATCGATTCCGAAATAGATTCTGCCCGTCTCGGTCACAGTGATGATCAACGCGTCCGGGTTGTCCGCTTCGGGTACGGGCACCGCGCTGTGTGTACGGGCCAACTCTACGCTGACACCTTTTTGCATCGCCTGTGCGGTCGGCGAATCCACCTGCGTTTTGCGGGTCAGCTCCAGTCCCTTGTCTGAATCTGTTGTTTCATCCAGTTTCCAGAGCCGAGCCTCGTCGGACCCTGCAAGCGTCATGCGGAACCTGACATTCGGGCCGAGCTCCGAACAGCCGTGGCAGACATGATGCTGGACCTCAAAGGAGAGGGTCCTGCCTTCGACGTGCGGCGAAACCATCGGTACGGCAGTCTCGCGTACCACCTGCCACGGACTGTTGGGGTCGCTGCGCTGCTGAAAGTAGAAGACCACCGAGCCGCCGACAGTTCCGCTGCTCTCTTGAATTTCCAAACTAATTCCCGGGAGGCCGTTCATTTTCCCCTCCCACGTTCCGGCGAACAAGGCGCCCGCCGACGCTGCTGGCGCAGACTGCGCTATCGAAGGCGAAATACTTACCGCTAAGATTACCGCGATCAGGCACCCTTCAAGTAGATACTTCATAAGTGTTCCTCCTTTCGACCGATTCCGTTGAAATGGTTAGGGCTTCGCTCCGCCCAGTGATGCGGTCGCAAGCGTTCCACTTAGTCCCATAGTTTCGACCGCTGACGACGGCACAATCACCATCGAGCCTTTCTCTTTAATGGCTTCGTAGAGCATGTTCATTGCCCTCAGATGCAACGCCACTGGGTTCTCCGCGTAAGCAGCGGCGGCTTGCACAAAGCTGTCGGAGATTTCCTTTTCCGCCTGGCCCAAAATGATTCGCGCCTGCCGCTCGCGCTCGGCCTGCGCCTGCCGTGACATGGCGTCTTCGAGCCCTTGCGGAATCCTCACATCGCGGATCTCAACCGATTGCACCGTGATGCCCCAGGGATTTGTTTTCTCATCGAGAATGCGTTGCAACTCGCGGCCCATCGTTTCGCGCTCAGTGATCATCTGTGCCAGCTCGTGACGCCCAATCGACTCGCGGAGCGCCGTCTGGGCGCTCATGGTGATGGCCTCGATGAAGTTCTCGACTTCCAGGATGGATTTTTCCGCGTTCCACACCAGCCAGAACACGATGGCGTCGACATTGACCGGCACGGTGTCACGGGTGAGCGTCGATTCGGCGGAAACGCTGGCCACGCGCACGCGCTGATCCACGTAGGCGCTCAACGTCTCCACGATGGGTACGATGTGGAAGAGACCCGGCCCGCGCAGGCCGACATAATGCCCCAGGCGCAGCACCGCGACCTTCTCCCATTGGCGCACGACTTTGATGGCGAACAGGAGATAGACGCCCAGTGCGGCGCCGGCGATGATCCCGGCGGGATGATGAATGGCGGCGGTGACGATTGCGCCGGCCAACAGGCAGATGACAAACAGTGATCTTCCGATGCCGCTGATCTGACCGATTTCGATTCTTGTCATGGTCTCTATCTCCTTTGCGTGGAATGAGGCGCTAATTCGCGCAGATGATCCAGCAGTTCTTCGAGCGTGAACCCCGCGGCACCGGCACGAGAGGCGAATTCGCCCGCCAATTGGGCGAGTTGCCGCTCGCGCTCCGCGTTGTTCCGGTTGATCTTTTTCTCGCTGATGAATGTACCGGTTCCCTGATGGGTTTCGAGCATGCCGCCCAGCTCAAGCTCGCGGTAAGCGCGTAGAACCGTGTTGGGGTTGATGGCCAGATCGACCGCGAGTTGCCGCACGGTCGGAAGCTGATCGCCGGCGGAGAGAGTTCCCGCTGCCATGCCGGCTCGAACCTGGTCGATGATCTGGCGGTAGACCGGAACACCGCTGCGCAGGTCCAGTTTGAGCTGGAAAGCCTGCGCGGGGTTTGAATTGCGTCCCATGTGAGTTAGTGTACTATACGACTAGTACACTAAGTCAACAAGAAAATCGAATCGACATCCGTTACTGAAAGCGCGGCATTCGAGCCCAGGAAAAGCAAGCGGAAGGTCCCGGGCGCGGCAGCAATAAGTTGACGAAGAAATGACAAGCGATTTACGGCACGATGACAATCCCTTCTTGCTAGTCCCGTAATCTCGACTCATCTCGAGCGAATAACCCCTGCGAATTTAACCAGTAAATCGACCGCACTTTGAGTGGTCAGGCTGAGGGACTGCCCTGTCCATTCATCGGCCGCGGGTTGCAAAGGAAACGAGGAGAGAAACATGACGAAAATCGTTAGCTATCTGTATGCATTGGCTCTTGTCATTTGCGTGGGCACCACGGCGATGCTCGCAGCCAGCAACCACAATGTGAAGTCAAACCCAAGTCTTGAAACAGGGCTTGCATCCGACGGGGCATTCCGCGACGGCCTTTACCTGGGCAGACTCGCAGCGGAAAGCGGCCAGGCGCCGCGCCTGGCCATCGGCAGATGGTCCGCTGACCAGGACCGTTCGACGTTTGCGGCTGGGTATCGCCGTGGATACAGCGATTCCGTCACCCGCGCTGCAGCAAACGCCGCACCCACCCAGGCGACGGAGTAAGGCTCGGCCACGCGCCGAGTCATCGAACTAGGTTTTTACAAAACGAGAATTCTGAATTGAGGTGAAGTTGTTATGCAAGCCAAGAAGTTGGTCTCCATATCTGCTCTTACCCTTGTGATCTGCATCTCTACGCCCTACGCAATGCGGGCTCGCGGAGCGCCCGCCAGCGCAAGCGCCACAGGCGCAGCTAACGTGAAGGGCATCGTGAAATTCGAAGGCATAGTTCCGAAGCCCAAGCTGATCAGCATGTCTGCCGATCCGAGCTGTGCCAAGCAACATGCTTCGCCCGTGTTAGCTCAGGAAGTAATGACTGATTCGAAGGGCGACCTGAAGAACGTGGTCGTTTTCGTTTCCGAGGGCCTCGGCGATCGCACATTCGATGCTCCCACGCAGCCGGTTGTTGTCGAGCAGAAAGGCTGCCTGTACACGCCGCACGTGCTGGCCGTGCGGGCGAATCAGCCGTTGCACGTGGTGAACGACGATCCCACATCGCACAACATCCATCCCACGCCCGCGAACAATCGCGAATGGAACAAGGCAGAGCCGCCCGGGTCCAGTCTCGATGAATCGTTTGCCCGGGAGGAGATTGCGATTCCCGTGAAGTGTAACGTTCATCCCTGGATGCATGGGTACATCGCAGTGTTCAAGCACCCGTATTTCGCGGTGACAGGCAAGGACGGCAGTTTCGACCTGAGCAGCTTGCCGCCCGGCACCTACACCATCAAAGCGTGGCACGAGAAGCTCGGCACGTCGACGCAGACGATCACGATTAGTGCGAATGAGACCAAGGAGATCAATTTCGTCTTCAAGGGAATGTAGTCTGCCTCAATGCTTCTTTGGCCCCTGGAAGCCCTTGCGGCGCTGTTCGCTGTAGCGGCGCAGCGCATCGAGGATGATGGGATAGGCTTCGGCGGCGGGCCTTATCTCATCCACCTCGACGGCCTTGCCTTCGAGCTGTTTGTAATCCTGAAAGAAGCGCCGCAGCATGAGCAGGCGATGCGGCGGCATCTCCGCGGCCTCGTGGTAAGAGTTGAATTCAGGATCTTCGGTGGCGATGGAAATGATCTTATGGTCCTGCTTGCCGGCGTCGATCATCGTCATCAGCCCAATCGCGCGGGCGTGGATGATGGTGAGCGGCACTACTGGTTCTTGGCAGAGCACGAGAACGTCGAGGGGATCGTCGTCTTCCGCCAGCGTCTGAGGGATGAAGCCGTAGTTCGCCGGATAGTAAACCGCGGAGTAGAGAATGCGATCCAGCTTGATCAGGCCGCTGGCTTTATCCAGTTCGTACTTCACGCTCGATCCGAACGGGATCTCGATCACGCAGTCGAATTCCTGCGGGAGTTGGTCGCCGGGAGTTACGTCGTGCCAGGGATGAATCATGGGATTGTAGGGGCTGCTTCCATTCTAGCGGAGTAAGGCAGCTTCTAGCTCCTAAGCTTCTCGCTCATAGCTTTCAGCTTTCGGTGCGCCTTCGTTGTGGAATTCTCCACCAAATAAAGTTTGCCGGGCATCGCGCGATGGGGGCGGTGGGCTTTCCCGGCGGATCTCGGACGGATATTTTTTTATATCGATACCGCCGGAAGCCTTGACTGGCACGGGTCTTGCCAAACGGATTTCACAAAATCCTGCTGTCAAAGAACTTAGATACCAAAATCTAGAGAACAAATGACTTAGGTCGACATGATTCGATCTCTTTGGACCGTCACTGCCTCGACCATGATCGCGCAACTTCGATGAGGGGTGCAAGGTCAGATGTCACATGACGGCTGTGGAATTCTCTGGGCGTTGCTACCCATTTCATTCTTCTTAGGCCAGCTTAAGTAGCAACCTGAAACGATGCGGCACACAAGGGTGCACCTTCCGGAATCTTGATTCTGGCAGCGCCATCGCGTAGAGTCTCCAACAAGCGGCAGTTCATCCCGGCGGGTGATTGCTTATGTCGAGCCAAGGGAAGACCTATCTAAAATTCGGCGGGGCTACGCTGTTGATTCTTTTCCTGCTGGGATACCTCGCTTATACCGGGGTTCAGGACAGCAAGAGCTATTACGTCACCATCAGCGAGCTGCACAAGATGGGGAACGGCGCTTACTCCAAACGCCTGCGGGTGGCGGGGAATGTGCAGCCGGGCTCGATCAAGCGTACCGGAACCCACGTTGATTTTGTGCTGATGGAGCAGGATCAGTTGCTCTCCGTGGATTACACCGGAACCGAAGCCCCTCCTGATACTTTCAAGGACGACTCCCAGGCGCTGGCCGACGGAAGCTTTGGCCGCGACGGCGTCTTTCATGCTAAGGCGCTGCAGGCTAAATGCGCGTCGAAGTATGCGCCGCAACAGCCGGGCACTCCCGCTAATGGGGCGCCATCCAACCAACCGCCCAAGAGCATGACTCAGGTGCAGACCGGTTCTCAACCGGCCACGGCTTCGAACTAGATCGGAACTCGACTGGCGGTCAGCTTCACACTCTTCGCGCGCTCGACTTCACCGCAGGCTTTCGCTATCTTCTACCTTTCCACTTGATCCCATGAATGTAAGCGCGTCCGAAATGGCGGCCTCGACCGGAATCATCGCTGTCCGGAATCTAGTCAAGCAGTTTGGGCGCTTCGCTGCATTGCGCGGAGTGAACGCCGAGTTTGGTGCTGGCAAGTTCCACGTGATTCTCGGCGACAACGGGGCAGGGAAGACGACTCTATTGCGTACGCTGGCGGGATTGGCGCATCCCACACGCGGCGAGATTTCCATCCTGGGCAGGAATCCGCATGAGGCCAGCCGCGAGATAGGTTACATGGCTCATCCGTCTCTGCTTTACGACGAGATGAGCGGCCTAGAGAACCTGCGCTACTTCGCCCGCCTTTACGACATTGCCGGTGACGGCCGTTGCCGGCAGGTGATTCAAGCTGTGGGGCTTGACCCCGAATTGTCTCGGCATGTAGGGAAGTATTCGCAAGGCATGCGGCAGCGCATGTCGCTGGCGCGGGCTATTCTGCACGATCCGAAGATATTGTTGCTGGATGAGCCGTTTTCGAACGTCGATGTGCACTCGGCGCGGGAAATGGTCGGTCTGCTCAAGGGCATGCGCGACGCCGGCAAAACTATTTTTGCAGTCACGCACCAGGCTGCCCTGCTCGAGGGCGTAGCCGACGAATTTGTCTGGATGCAGGCCGGGCAGATCGTAGATCGTACGAAGCATCTTGTCCGCGATCTGAACCGACCGGTGGAACCATGACCTCGTTCTGGTCGATCACGCGGGTTACGCTGGCCAAAGACATCCGCCTGGAGTGGCGTTCCAAGGATGCGCTCAACGCCATGCTGTTCTTTTCTCTGCTAGTGGTGGTGATCTTTGTTTTTTCTTTCGATCCTCTCGCAGAAGAATCGCGCCACATTGTCGGCGGCCTGGTTTGGGTGGCGTTCTTGTTTGCAGCGGTTGTTGCACTGAACCAGACGTGGGCGCGGGAACTGCGCAACCAGGTGCTCGATGCCTACCGCGTCTCTCCGGCTCCGGCCACTGCATTGTTTCTGGCAAAAGTCCTGGGCAACTTCATCATGGTCAGCATTCTGGAAGCGCTGATGGCGCCTCTGTTCGTCGTCTTCTACAACCTGCGCGTGCTCGGTCCGGCATGGCAGTTGATTCCGGTGGCGCTGCTGGGAACGTGGGCGCTGGTGGTGAATGGGACGTTCTTTGCCGCGATGTCGCTGCGCACGCGCAGCCGTGAACTTATGTTGCCTCTGCTCTTGTTTCCCGTTTCCATTCCCGCGGTAATCAGCATGGTCGCCGCTACCACCAACATCCTCACCGGAGAAGACTCCGCCCACTTTTTCATCGTATTGCTTCTCACCTACGATGTGGTGTTTACTACAGCTTGTGTGGCCTTGTTTGAAACGGTGTTGCAAGCGGAATGAAAAAGGCCTTCCCCATCCTGGCAGTTCTGACGGCGCTTTTGCTCGGCTATGCTTTCTATCAGGCTCTGTGGGTCGCGCCTACGGACGCTCTGCAGGGCGACGTCTATCGCATCATTTACTATCACGTGCCTTCGGCGTGGACGGCTTTCCTGCTGTTCTTCATTAATTTCCTCGCCTCGGTCGAATACCTGGCCAACGCGAAACCGTCCACGCAGCGCGCCGCAAAATGGATTGTGATCGCGATCGGAATCGTTGGCGTCATTGCGCCGTTTATTCCGCAAGTGCGAGAGCAGTTGCCGGTCGGGATGTATCCCAGTTCAGTAGCCACGACGGCGCTGATCATTGCCGCCATTTATTTCGTGATCGGAAAGTACTTCACCGGGCAGGATCTCGACGTGCTCGCGGTGACCACGGCGGAGGTAGGCGTAGTTTTCTGCACCATCGTTCTGATTACCGGCCCCATCTGGGCGCGGCCGGTGTGGGGCATCTGGTGGGCACCGGGAGATATTCGCCTCACCTCGACGCTGGTGTTGTGGCTGATTTACGTGAGCTACCTGGTGCTGCGGCGTTTCTCCGACAGTGCGCAGACCCAGAAGCTGGCCGCCGTCCTCGCGGTTTTTGGCGCGCTTGATGTTCCGCTGGTTTATTTTTCCATCTGGTTCTTTCGGACGCAGCATCCTCAGCCCGTGATTGGCGGCGGCGGCTCGATCGATCCGGGGATGTTGCGCGTGCTGCTGATCAATTGGATGGCGTTTCTGTGTTTCGCGTTTCTGGTTTGCTGGTCGCGATATCGCCTGGAGAAGCAGCGCCGCGATGTGGAAGAAGCGGAAGCTCTGGAATCGTTGCTCGAGCCTGCGGGGGCAGCCGCACCGTCTTCCAAAGCTAACGTTACTCTGACCCGAGGGCCAAAATGAATTCCATCAAGTTTCTTTACGCCGCCTACATCGCCACCTGGGCGATTCACGCTCTCTATCTCGGAAGCCTGGTGCGCCGCTACAGCCGCCTGCGGCAGCAGATGAAAGATCTGGGGAAGTGAAAGGCGGCTGCGGGCTCCCGCCGTCGTGCATCGGGCAAACCGGCGTCTGGGGCCGCGATTAGTGGTGACGCTTCTTTCCGTGAATCTGGATTGGCGAAGCGCGAGGCCCGAAAGCCGAAGACTGTCTTTCAGTTCTCCGCTTCCTGCTGCAGAGCGCTGATGAAGTCCGCGCTGCCTGCGGAGCGCAGAAATTCGTAGTCCTCGATCATGGCGGCGGTTCCGATGCGCAGAGAGGGCAGGGGTGATTCCACGCGGATGACGCGCGCCGTGAAGCGCACCCGCACCGCGTCGGTCAGCGTGATATGGGGTGGGAAGGTAAGCGTGACCTCGCAGCGGGTTCCGGCTTCGACCGGGCGGTCGAGGTAAAAGAAGACTCCGCGGGCGCTCACATTCTGGGTTTCAGTTTGGAATTCGTTTTCCTGACCGTTTTCCTGACTGAGGCGAACCACTGCCGGCAGGCGCATATCAAAGCGCCGCATCATCCGCCGTTCCTGAGAGTCCGGTTGCATCTGTTGCGTATATTCCGAAAGCATGTTCCTCGAAGAAGACCGATCTAAATGCAGTCCGGAAATCAACCTTCAGGCTGGGTAAGACAAGGCCTCGCAGTCCCTCGAAAGGCCCCGACTACCACCAATGTATAGAAACGCCAGCACTTTGCAAGAGCAAAAAGGCTCCGGAACTGATTCGGTAAATGTTCAACGGGCCGGAGGCTTGGTGGATGACGATCCGGACACTGGTTTATCAGCAATCCCGCTGCCATCGGGGGTCGCTACCCTGTTCTGACAATCCGCGATGAATCAGCGGCTTCCCGTTGCCTCGGCCGCGGTTGCCCATGAGGAATGCAGACCTTTGCAGAAACCACGCCTGCAATTCGCATCATTCCACTTTCGTGCCACGTTTTTTTTCGCGCGCCTGTCCGGCATCTTTCCATGGCTCGAAACGCATCTGACAAATCCGGGAGCGGGGTGGGCGCGGAGCCTCGCTTGACTTGGCTGGCTTGACTTGGCTATCCATCAGATGTTTAAGTAGTTGTTTGCTTTCCGCCAGTTTCCAGGTGACAGTTCAACAGCGGGCGGTTTCGCCGGCGCCGGGTAAGTACTGACTCTCGCGCGCCGTATCTAATCTCTCCAAATCTATTGAGAATGGTCTGGTTGCATCGGAGGAAAAGCGTGATGGGTAATGGCCGTTGTTCGGGGGCAAGCTCGGCAGAAAGCTTGGGAAAAACTTTGGAGAAAGATTCCGGAAAAAGCCTGTTATGGGTTCGTGCTCTTGGGGGGCTGATCATACTGCTGGTGGCCGGTTCAGTGTTGCTCGGATTGGGCTCCCGCCGCTATGGCCAGAAGTCGGTGGCTCAGCATCCCGCTTCTCCAAGCCCGGCATTGTCCAGACTGGCGCTGAAATCGAAGCCGCAAGCGCGCGCCATCCTCGGCCAGTTGCCGCTGATCTTCGAGCCCAACCAGGGCCAGGCCGATCCCGCGGTGAAATTTCTCGCGCACGGCACGGGATACAGTCTCTTTCTCGACGCGAACAGCGCGGTGCTGGCCATGCAGACCGCACCCTCGTCGGCAACATCTTCGGCAACACGTCCCAGTGAACAGTTCGTGCGGATGAAGCTGGTGGGCGCCAACCCTGCGGCAGCCCTCGGCGGAGCTGATCCGCTGCCCGGCAAGAGCAACTACATCGTCGGCAACGATCCGCAGAAGTGGCACAGCGGCATTCCGCAGTTTGCCGGAGTTCGCTACGCCAGCGTTTATCCCGGAATCGATCTCGTTTTCTACGGAAACCAGGGTCATTTGGAATACGACTTCCGCGTCGCTCCCGGCGCCGACACGTCGCAAGCAGAACTCGAATTTGATGGGGCGAGTAAGCTGAAACTAAAAGTTAGCGGTGGAGACCTGATCCTCACGGGCAACGACGATGGCGGCCTGCGCCTGCGGGCGCCTCAGGTGTACCAGCGCGACGGAGACCGCCATGTGCCGGTCACCGGACGCTTTGTTCTGCGCGCTGCGAACCGCGTTGGTTTCGAGATTGGGCCGTATGATCGCAGCCGCGAGTTGATCATCGATCCGCTGCTCGATTTCTCCACATACTTCGGCGGCACTGGGACGGAAACTTCGCCTTCGGTCGCGGTCAACGGCGACGGCAATATCTATATCGTCGGTTCGACCACGTCTCCATCCACCAGTTTTCCGCTGGGAACAACGACTCCGATACAAATCGGGACCGCGCCAAACGTTTTCGTCGCGAAGATCAATCCTTCGCAACCGCCGTCCGTCGTTTACGCGACATTTCTCG
Organism: Verrucomicrobiia bacterium; assembly: GCA_035484995.1. Classification (GTDB taxonomy): domain Bacteria; phylum Acidobacteriota; class Terriglobia; order Terriglobales; family Acidobacteriaceae; genus Sulfotelmatobacter. Next base: position 9,929 of record DATHOK010000174.1, read on the forward strand.
GCGGCAGTGGAGGCCCAGGCGCCGATACCAGCGTCGGCATCGGCGTCGATCCCGGCGGCAATGCCTACCTCGTCGGCAACACCAGTTCCGCCGACTTTCCTACCTTCGGCATTCCTTATCAGACTGCGCCTGACACCAAGCTCAATTGCGCGGGTTTGCCCACTTGCACGTCAGTGTTTGTCAGCGTGCTCAACCCGACGGGGTCCGCCCTGATCTATTCCTCCTATCTCTCCGGCCACGGCGACGACCAGGCGAGCGGGATGACGATCGATACCAAAGGCGACGTGTTCCTCACTGGCACTACGACCTCTACGACCCCGCAAGACGCGCCGTCCCTTGCCGTTGCTTTTCCCGCGACCTTCTTCCCGGTGCCGTACCAGCAGACGCCGAAGACGAGCCTGCAATTCTTCGTCACCGAGGTGGACACCAGGAACCCGAACAGCGTGGGTGGCATTCAGTATTCCACCTACTTCGGCGGAGGAACTCCGGCTCCCATTGCCGCCAACTGCGGCGCACCGCCTTGCAACGTCGGGGGGGGCGTGGCAGTCGATGCAACCGGCAACATGTATTTCAGCGGCACGACGAATTTCTTCAATAGCGGCGAGGGGCAATTCGGCGACAGCGTGGGGAATGATTTCCCCATCGTCAACGCTTATCAGCCCTGCCTGGATACGGTTCCGCCGCTGATCCTCCCTAGCTCCAGCCCATGTGCGCCTCCGACCACCGGCACCACGCCGTATCCCACTGATGCCTTCATGGCGAAGATTAATCCTCTCGGAGCCGTAGGCGCGCAGTTGCTGTTCTCGACTTATTTCGGCGGCGTTGGTAACGAAACTGGGCCCGGCATTGCGATTGATTCCGGCGCGGCCAACATTTATTTGACCGGAGAAACCAACTCAGGAGCGACCAGCACCACCCTCTTCAACCTGCCTACCGGTATAGCACCCTTCCAGCAATGCCTGGATACTCCTCCGCCCAACGTTTCGCCATGTCCGACCATTGCGTCTCCAGCGCCCTTCGACGCCTATGTGACGCGGATGACTAATCCCACGCAGAACCAGTCTGGCACTCCAGTTGACGTGGCCCTCACCTATTTCACTTACTTGGGTGGAGGAGGAAACGACAGTGCCTCAGCCATCGCCGTGTTGGATTCGCAGAGCACTACGCTTAACGATGTGGTTCTCACCGGAACGACTGCGTCGACCAACTTCCCCACCACCATCGGCGCGTTCCAGACCGCGCTCAACGGAGCGCAGAACGCTTTCTTTTCGCAGATTAATACCACCACGGACGTGAGCCAAAATCAGACTGGTTCTTTCTCCACTTATCTCGGCGGCAATGGCGTGGATCGCGGCACCGGCATCGCGGTGGACGCCAATCTGAATTCTTATTTTGTCGGAGATACGACCTCCGGCAATGTCAACGGCCTGGGCACGTTCGAAACCAAGAATGCTCTGCAGACTACGCTCAACGGAACGCGCAACGCGTTCGTGGTCGAACTGGGGACGGCGGCCAGCTTGAGCATCGCCTGTCTGGGGCAATGCGTCTCCCCGAACGCGCCCATCGTGAGCGCAGGCAATCAAGTCACGATAACCTTTACCGTGGCGAATGAAGGGCCGGACCCGGCCACCTTCATCCAGGTGAGCGGCAACGTGCCGATTTCCGAGGGCGTGACCTTCAATTCCGCCACCGTGAATTCGGGCACCTGCAGCGCGCCGAGCAGCAACGGCGTAGTTTGCCAAATCCCCACGCTGCAATCAGGTGCCCTCGCGACCGTCACCTTTGTCGTGACGCCGAATGGTACCTGCAGCAACTGTTCGGTTACGGGAATGGTCTCCAGCGCCAATGATACGAATACCAGCAACTCGGCCACGGCCTCGTTCACGGCGGGCGGTTATAACGCATCCATCAGCCCACCGTCTGCGACAGTGGCCGCTGGCTTGCCTGCGCTATATACCGTGAGTCTGACTCCATCCCAGGGGTCGTTCCCGGCTCAGGTCAATCTCAGTTGCAGTGTTCTCCCCACCGGGGCGGGTTGCAGCTTTACCTCAAGCACGGTCACGCTTAGCGGTAACGGCAGCGGCGCTGCTTCGGTCGGCTTGAGCCTCACCACGACGGCGCAGCCCGAGACCACCGTCAGTTCAACCGGATGGCGTCACCCAATTTACGCCTTCTGGCTGATGGTTCCCGGGATGGCTCTGTTGGGGCTGGGTTCCGGCGGCAAAGCGGGTGGGAAGAAGATGAATCGTTTATGGGGATTACTGGCGCTCTCGGTGCTTTTTGCCGCGGTTCTGCTGCAGCCCTCTTGCAGCACCGGCAAAACCCAGCCGACGGTGAGCGGAACTCCCTCAGGTACCTATGCTCTCACCATCACGGCCACGTCAGGTACGTTCACGGAAAGCGTGCCGTTCAGCCTGACGGTGGTCCCGTAAGCTGCAGCACGAGCCATTCGGCAAGACGTAGGATTGCCCGCTGTGGCTCTAGGCCCCAGCGGAAAGCTTGTGGTGGCTCTTAGCCTCGGCGATTCCGTACTGCCGGATCTTGTAAAGCAGAGCTTTGTAGCTGATCTGCAGAAGGGCCGCAGCCTGTTTGCGGTTCCAGTTGGTCTGCTCAAGCGCCTGCCGGATGGCTTCCCCCTCGGCTTCGTCTTTGGCACTGCGCGCCAGAGATTTCAATCCACCACTCGCTTCGCCCTTTGTTGCAGAGTCTCCGCGCGCCCCGCCGGTGCCGTCGTTGCGCGGTTGCAATTCCGCAACTGCCAGATTTTCGTCACCCAGGATTAGGTAGCGCTTCAGAAAGTTGTTCAGCTCGCGCAGATTGCCCGGCCAGGAGTGTGCCTGGCAAGCCTCGAGCATTGCGGGAGAAAGCGGCAGCTGCGGCCGCGCGTAACGCTCGGCCATGCGCGTCATGAAATGCTTCAGCAGAATTGGAATCTCTTCCTTGCGGTCGCGCAGCGGCGGGAGTGACAGCGTGAAAGCGTTGAGGCGATAGTAAAGATCCTCGCGCAGCCGTTTTGCAGCCAGAGCCTGCGGAATGTCGATGTTGGTGGCGGCGAGAATGCGCACATCCACTTTGACGACGGACCGGCTGCCCAGCCGCGAGAATTGTTGATCTTGCAATACGTGGAGCAGCTTGGCTTGCAACGCCGGCGGCATCTCGCCGATTTCGTCGAGCAGAATCGTTCCCTTGTTGCACAATTCGAACTTGCCTGGCTTGGCGTGCGTTGCCCCGGTAAATGCTCCCGGCTCATAGCCAAAGAGTTCGCTCTCCAGCAGATCGGCGGGGACGGCCGCGCAATTCACTTTCAGAAATGTGCGGTGGGCACGCGGTGACAGCTTGTGAACCAGGCGAGCCAGCACTTCCTTGCCGGTGCCGCTCTCGCCCAAAAGCAATACGGGAATATCCACATTGGCGACTAGCGCAGCTTGCGAGCGGATCTTCCGCATCACGGGGCTGGCCGCAATGAAGAATGTGTCTTCGCCGACCTCCTCAACTTCGCCTCCGACCGGCATCTTGCCCTGACCCAGGCACTGGTTGACCACCGCATCCAATTCCGCTTTCTGGAAGGGCTTGGTGAGGTAATCCTGTGCCCCCAGGCGCATGGCCTGAACAACTTTCTTGGTATCGTTGACGCAGGAAAGCATCACAACTTTTACGCCCGGCCGCTTCTGCCGCAGCTGCTCGAGTGTCTCCAGGCCGTCGATGCCGGGCATCAGGACATCCAACAGCACAAGATCGGGCTCCATGCCCTTGTCCACGCGCTGCAGAGCTTCTTCGCCGGTCGACGCGGTTTCTACCTTGTAGTCGTCGACCTCAAGCAGTGTCTTGATATAGCGCAGCATGGCCGGTTCGTCATCCACCAGCAGAATCTTGGCCGTATCGCTCATCGCCTTCCCGCTCATCGAGTCTTTCCTTTGCCCGCTGCGCTCGGGGCCGGTTTGAAGGGAATGAGGAAGGAGAATTTGCAGCCTGCCCCAGGATCGCTTTCCACCCAGATTTTTCCGCCCATGCCCTGCACCAGGCGGCGCACGATCGCTAAGCCGAGACCCATGCCCTCCTGGTTTTCGGTGCCCGGCAGGCGGAAGAAGTCATCAAAAACTTCCTGCTGATACTCCGCTGGAATTCCTGGTCCAGTATCGGACACGCTGACCTTAACGGCATTCGGTTGCGAAGTATCCTGCCGGCGCCGCTCGCCAGCGGACGCTGGCTGGGCCGCCGCGCGACGCTCCCACATGTGAGGTTCCGCGTGCAGCCAAACCGTGCCGCCCCGCGGTACGAATTTGAAAGAGTTCTCCAATAAGTTCGAGATTACGCGCTCCAGCTTCGGAGAATCAAAAGGAAAAACCGGAAGCTTGTCGTTTGCCAGAAAGTAAAGAGCCAATCCTTTTTCCTGAAAGCGGGTTGACCACAACCGGCAAACGTCGGAGAGGCATTCGTTGATATTGCCCGCGGCAAACTGCATCTTGAGGCCGCCGGTTTCGAGAGCGCTGAAGGTCAGGAAATCCTGAATGAACTGTTGCAGTCTTTTGCCGCTCGACTGCATATCGCACAGCACTTCACGCTGCCGGTCATTTAACGATCCCAGCTTTTCGCTTTGCAGTAATTCGACATAACCATTCAGAATCGCGAGCGGCGTTTTAAGATCGTGGGCCGCGGATCCAAGAGCATTCGTGGTGCGCTGGAATCGCTCCTGCAACTCGGAGTGCGCTTGTTGCAACTCAGCTGCATCGAGAATTACTTCCCCGGTTACAGCGGGCAGGGGTGCGCCCGTCTTTGCTTCGCCGGGCCCGGAGACAGAAATATTCTTTTGCGCGGTGGCCATAGCCATAAAGGACGGTCTAACACTGAGGGAGGAGAGACGCGACTTGTTAACACAAAACCCTGTACAAAAATCGTATGCTAGGCCACTTTTCCCTGTCAACGAAAAATGCAACCTGATTACCCAAGTGTGGCAAAACCTTGCACTTAACGACCCGCTAGGATCGTAAGCACGCTATTACTGGGCCGAGGTCAAGGGATGCTGGAACCAGGTACAACCACCCCAGTTTGACCGCGTTAGCCCTCCCGGCACCGGAAGTTGACCGGGTGGCTTCGGGTTTCATCCCAGTTGCTTCTTGGATTTGGCTCATAACTCAGAATTTGGCCCCTAAGATGCTGGAAATGCTGGGTTAAACGAAGTAGGAAAGGGTGTGCGTGAACGGTAGGACTTCAGCGGCAGAGCGTCGGCGGTGGCCTCGCCTGCCTTTGGCGATCCCGGTCTTCGTCAGAAGCGGGGCAGAAACGGGAAAGGAATTCTTGGAGTTTGCCACCGCCCTCAACGTTTCCGCTGGGGGCATGCTGGTCGCGGTGCGCCGCTCAATCCCTTCCACAGCCCAGGTTTTGCTCGAGATCCCCAGCGCTCCGCTCGCTGCCTTAGCGGCCCTCCCGCGAGTTGCGCGAAGCCTCCGCGCGAAGGTGTTGCGCATGCAGCATGGAGAGGGCTACAACCTCGTTGGCCTTAAATTCTCCCGACCGCTGCTCGATTCTCACGCTCCCGCCAGACCGCTCCGACGGAAGCTGGCTTCTACGGTGTGAAAATCTTTTCCCTCGTCCATCGCCCGTTCTCCGCCGTGCTCGACGCCTGCTGGTTACCCACCATTTCGCCTCCCAATCTTTAGTAAGTTGCTTTTCATCAATCACATAGAGTACCCTTGCGGATAGGTATCGGTGCCCTCTGCGTTTGGTTCTCGGGGTGCACACTACCCCGTAAGCCTGTCGTGCAATAGCCCCCAATGCAGCTTGGAACACTTATGAGCACTTCAAATCCAGTCAGCGCGCTAATCCAGCCCTTGGGCGAGATGCCCCCCGATTCCGTCGTGTTCGGCGGCACCGAAGCCATGCGGGCTCTGCGGGAGCGGCTGGCCAAAATTGCCGGCGCCAACGTCCCGGTATTGATCCAGGGAGAGAGCGGCACGGGCAAAGACATTATCGCGCGCATGATCCATGCCGCTTCGCCGTGGAAGACCGGCCCGTGGGTAAAGGTAAATTGCCCGGCGATTCCCGGCACACTTCTCGAAAGCGAACTATTCGGCTATGAGAAGGGAGCTTTCACTGGCGCCTACGGCACCAAGCCCGGGCGTGTCGAGATGGCGCACCGCGGCACTTTGTTTCTTGATGAGATTTCAGAACTCGACATGGGCCTGCAGTCGAAGCTGCTACAATTATTGCAGGACGGTCAGTTCTGCCGGATTGGCGCCCAGGAAGACAAGAAAGTTGAAGTGCGCGTGGTTTGCGCCACCAATCGCAAGCTGGAAGAGGAAATCGCCGCCGGCGCTTTCCGCGCCGATCTTTTCTACCGCATCAATGTTGTGAACCTGCACATGCCGCCGCTGCGCGAGCGTGTCTCCGACATTCCGCAACTGGTCAGCTATTTCCTCGAATACTACAACCACAAATTCAACTCGCGCGCCAATCCGCTCTCCGCCGACCTGATGAACGCGTTGAAGAAATACCACTGGCCGGGCAATGTCCGCGAGCTGGAAAATCTGATGAAGCGTTACGTCATCCTGGGCACGGAGGAATCCATCTCCGGCGATCTGCGCCCGCAGCCCGAGGATTTCTTCACCGCCGATATTGCCGTCGACGGTCCTATTTCGCTGAAGAAGATTACACGTCAGGCCGTGCGGGAACTGGAACGCAAGATCATCCTCAAAGTTCTGCAACACCACCACTGGAACCGCAAACAGGCCGCCCGCGCTTTGGGCATCAGCTACCGCGCGTTGCTCTACAAGATCCGCGACGCCGGCCTGCCCTCGAACCGTGCTCCGCGCCCTCCCCAGCAGGAAGAAGAACTGGACCTGCCCATCGCCGCCGACTAGGTCGGTTGCCTCATTAGCGCGCGACAGTGAAAAGCGATCTGCTTCTCCTCTTCCGTGGGCACAGCTTGAATCTTGTCGGCAGTGAGGCCAAGGACTTCCAAGCCAGCAGTAGCTGCGGAGCGAATGTGTTCGCTGTGTTCTCCAATGCCACCGGTAAAGACTAGAAGGTCGATTCCGCCCAGCAATGCAACGTAGGCGCCGATTGCTTTGCGTATCGAAGTCGCGAAAACATCCAGTGCAAGAACAGCAAGCGGATCTTTGCGCACGGCGCGTTCTTCCAGTGCCTCTACGTCGCTCTCACCGGCTGAGAGGGCGTAGAGCCCGCTCTGATGGTTCAGCAAATCCTCAAGCTCGTCGGCATCGAGCTTCCCATTGCGCATGAGGTAGAGAAAAACGCCGGGATCGAGATCGCCGGAGCGTGTGCCCATCGGGATGCCGCCGGTTGGCGTAAGCCCCATGGTCGTGTCGATGGAGCGTCCGTTGCGCAGAGCGCAGAGGCTGGCTCCGTTGCCGAGGTGCGCGAAAATAGCTCGCTCGGGAAGCCGCGAGCCCAGCCGACGCACCAGCGACTCGTAGGAGAGTCCGTGGAAACCATAACGTCGAATCCCTGCGTCGAAATAGCCCTGGGGAATCGGCAGATGCGATGCCACTTCCGGCATGGTTCGATGAAAAGCGTCGTCGAAACAGGCGTAGTGGGCCGCCGAAGAAAAAATCGCCTGCGCCTCCGTGATAATCGCAAGCGCCTGGGGGATATGCAGCGGCGCGAAATGCACGGCGGCGCGGAGTTGGTCGAGAACCTGCGGGGTGATGAGTTGGTGCGTGAGCAGGCGCGGACCACCGTGCACTACACGATGCCCCACGGCCACAGGCGCGGCGTGAATATGCTCCTGGATTGCTGCGGCCAGAGCAGTGAGGGCATCGCTCTGCGATTCGTGAATTCTCCCTTTCTCAACCAAAGCTGTTCCGTCGGAAGAACGAATACTTAACGTTCCGTTGTTGCGTCCAATGCCCTCAGCGCTTCCCGTCAGCACAGGTTCTTCATCGCTCACGCCGCGGCGGTAGATGCCGAACTTCAGCGAAGAAGAACCGCTGTTGAGAACGAGAATAAGAGCGTCTTTTGCAGCCGGGTCTTGCGCCATGGCTATCCCGGCCACTTCCAGTTGCGGATCTCTTCCTTGTCGATACCTTCAGCGTGCGCGTACTGGACGCTGTCGATGATCTGGTCTTTCAGCCATTCCTTCACGTGCGCACCGACGGAGCTAATGCGCGGCACCCGGTCGATCACATCAATCGCCAGGTCAAAGCGGTCGATCTGGTTGAGGATGGCGAGTTCGAGTGGCGTGTTTATGTTTCCTTTTTCCTTGTATCCGCGAACGTGAATGTTGTCATGATTCGTGCGGCGGTATGTGAGTTTGTGGATCAGCGCCGGATAAGCGTGGAAGTTGAAAATGACCGGTTTGTCAGTGGTGAACAGCGAATCGAAGTCGCGGTCAGAGAGTCCATGCGGATGTTCGCTCTCCGGCATAAGCCGGAAAAGATCGACCACGTTGACGAACCGGATCTTCAAATCAGAAAAGTGCTCCTTCAGGATCGCAACCGCGGCCACCGCTTCCATGGTCGCGATGTCACCGGCGCAAGCCATCACCACATCGGGCTCCGCGCCATCATCGGTCGAGGCCCAATCCCAGATACCGATGCCCTTCGTGCAGTGGTTTACGGCGTCGTCCATGGTGAGGTACTGAAGGTGATCCTGTTTGTCGGCGACGATGACGTTGAAGTAATTCCGGGAGCGCAAGCAATGATCGGTCACACTCAGCAGGCAGTTCGCGTCCGGCGGCAGATAAATGCGGACAACATCCTTGCTCTTGTTCGTGACCACGTCAAGGAATCCGGGATCCTGATGCGTGAAGCCATTGTGATCCTGCCGCCATACCAGAGATGTAATCAGGATATTGATCGAAGGAACGGGAGCGCGCCAGGAAATCTCTTTCTTCGATTTCTCCAGCCATTTGGCGTGCTGGTTGAACATTGAATCGATCACATGTACAAAGGCTTCATAAGTTGAGAAAAACCCGTGACGCCCAGTGAGAACGTAGCCTTCGAACCAGCCTTCTAGGGTGTGCTCGCTGAGCATCTCCATGACGCGGCCGGAAACATCGAGCTCGCCGCCATCGGCATCTTCCGGTTTGTATTCGGCAAGCCATGTCTTCTTCGAAGCCGCGTAGATCGCGGTGAGCCGGTTGGACGCCGTTTCATCCGGACCGAAGACGCGGAATGAATTCATGTTGCGGCGCATCACCTCGGCAAGAAAGTGTGCGAGCACGTCGGTGGGCTCAGCATAACTCCCGCCCGGCGTTTTTACCTTGACGGCATAGTCGCGGAAATCCGGCAGTTCGAGTTCCTTACGCAGCAATCCACCGTTTGCGTGCGGATTTGCCGAGATGCGCCGCGTGCCCGAGGGCGCAAGTTCCTGAAGTTGCGGCACGAGCGTTCCCTTGGCGTCGAAGAGTTCTTCCGGCTTGTAGCTGCGCATCCAGTCTTCGACGATTTTGAGATGAGGCTTGTTCGTGGCCGGGTCGACCACGGGAACCTGGTGCGCGCGCCAGAAATCTTCCACCTTGTGGCCGTCCACTTCTTTTGGGCATGTCCATCCCTTGGGAGAACGAAGCACGATCATGGGCCAGCGCGGCCGCGCCGTATCGCCGGTTGAACGGGCGTGTTGCTGGATTGCGCGAATCTCAACAATGCACTGCTCCAGAGTCGCTGCCATTTTCTGATGCATGGTGAGCGGATCACTGCCTTCCACGAAATAAGCTTTGTGCCCGTAGCCGGTCAGCAACGCCTCCAACTCATCATGTGGGATGCGCGCAAGAACGGTCGGATTTGCGATCTTGTAGCCATTGAGGTGCAACACAGGCAAAACCGCGCCATCGCGAATCGGATTCAGGAACTTGTTCGAATGCCAGGATGTCGCAAGCGGACCAGTCTCGGCCTCGCCGTCACCAACCACCACAGTGACGATGAGATCAGGATTATCAAACGCTGCGCCATAGCCGTGCGAGATGGAATACCCAAGCTCACCGCCTTCGTGAATCGACCCCGGCGTCTCCGGCGTGCAGTGCGAGCCAATGCCTCCAGGAAAAGAAAATTGCTGGAAAAACTTCAACATGCCCGCTTCGTCGCGGCTCTTGTCCGGATAAATCTCTGAGTAGTAGCCTTCGAGATAGCAGTTGGCGAGCGTAGCCGGAGCGCCGTGGCCGGGCCCTGAGACGTACATCACATTCAAGTCGTACTTCTTGATGAGACGATTCAGGTGAACCCAAACCAGCGACTGGCCGGGATCCGAGCCCCAGTGACCCAGCAGCCGATGCTTGAAGTGCTCGGGCTTCAGAGGCTCGCGCAGCAGGGCATTGGCGCGAAGATAGATCATCCCAGCCGCGAGATAATTGCAGGCCTGCCAGTATGCATTTATTCTTCGCAGCTCTTCCGGCGACAGGGGTGACGACAGCGGTGTGGCGACTTCGGTGGTAGCCATACAGAATTCTCCTGGGGGCGGAGGTGTGCTTTGAAATCAGAGCCTGAAGAAGGTCGGCCTCACCTTCACTGAGAAGTATATCCTGCTGCCCAGGGGTCGGAGGGCGGTATCAACTCCGTCAGCCAATTCCAAGTTCGTCGGAAGATTCGAGCGGCGTGCCACAACGCCGGCAGATGATGGAGGAACAATCGCCACAGGTCAGTGGATCGTTCACCTCCACAGCACAATTCGGGCAGTAGAGCGAGCCGGGGTTGGGTTCCATTGGGGGATTCTCAGGACGTGTCGCCATGCGGAGAAAACTGTAACACAGCGTCTCTCGAGAGACGCAAAGACTCCTTTCGTTTCCACGATTCAGGTTTTGCTACTCCGTGAAGGTCAGAGAAAATTTTCTAATGCTTCGGTCGTCTCCTTAGGATTCTCCTCCATCACCCAGTGTCTGGTATTCTTCAGCACGACCACCGTAACATCGATCGCAACCAGCTTAGCTTGTTTTCCCAGCACCTCTCCGTTTGCCCTCTCGCCGCCGATGGCCAGCACCGGCATGGTCAGCTTGCTCTGAGAGAGTTCAGCGAACTCCCTGGCGGCCTGCATGAACGAAACGAAGTAGGCCCATCCAGCACGCATGCGTCCCGGCCGTGCGTAAGCTGCCGCGTAGGACTGACGAGCCTCCTCGGGAATCGAATGATTCTTGTCGGCTGCGAAGTCATCCCAGAAATAATCGAAGTAGGTGCGCTCGCGGCCTTGCACCAGAGCCTCAGGGGTCGGTCCGTTGAAGCGAAAGTGCCAGATGTGCGGGTTGTTGTAGACGGCTTCCCAGCCCGGCACGCCCGGGAGGAAGGCATCCATCAGAACAAGTTTTGACACTTCCGCCGGGAACTGAGCGGCATAAGCATAAGCGACCATCAGACCGATGTCGTGTCCCACGACCTCAGCTTTTTGCACGCCGAGCGACTTGGCGAGGTCATGAATGCGGATGGCGGCACTCTTCATATCCAGACCGTCCGTGGGAATGGCCGAGTCTCCAATTCCGGGCAAATCGGGCGCGATTACGGTGAAACGCTCGGCCAGAGCCGGGATGATCGGCTTCCACATGAGCGAAGTTTCAGCATAGCCATGCAACAGAATGAGCGGTGTTCCTTGGCCGGCGGCCAAGTAATGTAGCTTATAGCCGTCGATCTCGGCAGTTCGCGAGTCAATGGCCCTGCCTTGTGCGTCTGCCACCGTCGGGAATGCGGATAAAAGACCGACGATGAGTGCTACCGATGTAAGAGCGTGCTTCATGAATGCCCCCTGATATGTAGGATGGTCGGCACTATACAGTCTAAAATGGAAGACATGCCAGAGAAAATATCGACTCCCGACGAGAAACTGCAGCAGGAATTCAACCGCTGGGCCGCCGCTGGCGAAGGTCCGAAGATGGAGAACCATCATCTCGATATCACCGCGAAAACAATTCGCAAGATGGACCTTCGTCCCGGTGAGCGCGTGCTTGACCTGGGATGCGGCTCGGGGTGGGCGACGCGCCTGCTGGCACGGCTCGTCGGCGAGGGGCCCGACGGTTTCGGACAGGTAGTCGGACTCGACGTCGCCGACGAAATGATTCGCGAGGCCCGCGCCGCCTCAAAAGATTTCGACAATGTCCTCTACGTCTGGGGATCGGCGCAGCAGATTCCGTGGGAAGAGAACTTCTTCGACAAGGTGCTGTCGGTCGAATCTTTTTATTACTACGCTGACCAGGACCGGGCCCTCATGGAGCTGTTTCGCGTGCTGGCCCCGCGGGGAAGATTATTCATCCTGATCAATCTATACAAAGACAATCAATATTCGCTGCAATGGGTCGACAAGCTGAAAGTGCCCGTACACGTGCGCTCAGAGGCGGAATATGTCGCGCTGCTGAAGAAGCATGCCTTCGAAAATGTCGAGGCGTGCCGCATTCCCGACGATACGCCTACGCCTGATGACTACCAGACGAAATCGTTCCACAGCCTCGACGATCTGCGCGCATTCAAACGCGAGGGCGCATTGTTGCTGATGGCGACGAAGCCTGACCTGCGTACACCGGCGCCGGGATACACAATCTATTAGACATTCTTAAAGCTAGATTTCGTCGTCGTCACGGCCGCCCAAATCCTTAACCGGGCTCAGCGCACGCCCGTCCGACGCGTGATGAATCTCGATGCGGCCGTTCACGTTCTCCAGCTTGATGCGCGGACCGCCCGTGCCCAACTCCCCGCGCAAGTCATGGCCAACGACTCTGTGATGATTCACGTGCAGGCCGAAGTCGTTATCGATTCCACCGGAAACCGTGCTCGCTTCGATTTCTGCTTTGGAATCCGAAGGGATCGTCAACTCGACCGAACCATTCACCGAATTCAATTCGACGGCCGAGCCGGAAAGCTGATCAAACCTGGCATCCAGATGGCCGTTTATGGTGGAAAGTTCCGCGCGGCCGGCGAGATTGTGTGCTTCCAACCTTCCGTTAATGCACGATGCATGCACCTCTCCGGTGACGCCGGTGACGTCGAGCGAGCCGTTGATCAGCTTGATCTCGTCCAGCCGCGCCGTACGCGGCACGGTCACCGTGTATTCAACGCTGGCGGGATTGTTGTGTGACCCCCAGTTAAACGTAAGGTCGTGGTCGCGATACTTGGTGCGAATTGAAAGATGTTCCTTGCTCGAATCAATTTCGATGCGCGCGTCGTCAAGCCGCTCCTTCGCATCGGCGTATTTAACAGCATCCACTTTGACTTCATTCTGGTCCCAGGTCGAGATGTGAACCGCGCCATTAATGTTGTCGAGTTCCACGCTGCCGTCGGGAGTGAGAGCGTAGGTCTGATGGAATTCCTCGGAAAATGCGCCCCGGTGATCGGAGGCGTGAGCTCCGAGCGCGAAAATGAACAGGGCGCAGATGGTTCCCAGAACTGCACCCAACCAGGTGGGGAACTGGCGTTGTCGGTTCATTGGCTTCCTCCCTTTTAACCGGTTAGACGCAGAGATGTGGAATTGGTGAGGGCCAAGCCCCGAAATGGCTCTCCGCTCCTACCTCCATATACGAAAGTTACCTCAGTGATGTTCCCCTCCTCGGCTTGATTGAAAGACAATCCCATCAAAGGCTTGAGTGGGTGGGGAATTGCTGTATTTAAGCAGAAAAGCGTGTTTAAGCAGAAGAGAAGCCTTGCGGCGCTGGCCGCGGTCTGTTCTGCCCGGAGGAATCGCGCTATTTCTTTTTCTCCTTTGTTTCGCGGCTGGTCCGGCGGCCGCGCAATCGCCGGAGGTGGAAAAACCAGTCTCCATCCTGACCGGCACCGCAGGCTATTTCAACTTCGTCACGGCCGGGCAAAATCAGATTGATGAGCAGATCAATCCGGTTCTCCTGGTGCCGCTGGGCGATCGCTGGCTGGTAGAAGCGAGAATGGAGTGCGAAGGTGCGTTTCAGCGCCCTCCCGGTGGAGGCCCCTACGGCGGCCAGGTCAGCAAGAATCTGGATTACGCCCAGGCCGACTACATCGCCAACCCCTACCTCACCGTTACGCTGGGGCGGTTTCTAACGCCATTTGGAATCTTCAACGAGCGCCTGTACCCCATCTGGATCCGCAGCCTGCAACAGGATCCGTTGATTCTGCCGCTGTCCGCCGAGTCGGGCGACGGAATGATGCTGCGCGGCGGATTCGCCGTCGATCCAAAGGCAAACTTCACCTACGCTGCCTATGTCTCGGCGATCGATAGCGGGCACAATAATCTGCAATCGGATCGCAACGCTGGCGGTCGCATGAGTTTCTTCTTCCCGAGTACGCGGATTGAGGTAGGGGCGTCCTTTCAGAAGCTGTTGCAAGACACGCGCACCAATGCCTTTGGATTTTATTTTGCCTGGTGGACGACCCGCCTGCCGCTGAATATGCACGGGGAGTATGCCCGATCGAATCAGGGAAGCGGATATTGGATCGATGGCGCCTATCGCCTGAGCCAGCTCCATTTCTCGCAGAAAGCGATGCGGCGTACTGAAATCGCAGGCAGGGCAGAGCAATTTTTCCTCGGCTCGATCGGCGCCGACGAAGCCGCGGCTCTGGGACTTCAGCCAGCGAACACCCGCGAAGGTGAAGTTGGATTGAACTATTACCTGCAAGATGGGCTGAAGGTCGTGGGTAGTTACGCACGGCAATTCAGTTCGGCAGGGAATCTTAACCTCTGGAGCGTGGGCATCGCCTACCGCTTCCTGATCCCGCTGGGGCCATCGGGGGCACGATGAACCGGACCATAATCATAACGAAGCAGAAACTTACTGCGCTGGTCTGCGGCATCGCTTTAAGCTGCTTCGTCTGCGCTGAGTTCGCCCACGCCGAAGGGCCCTCCGGCAAAAAAGACCCAAACCCTTCTACGACCGCACGCAGCTACGATGCGGACGCCATGCGCCTGCAGGGCGAGCAGCGTTATCGTGCCAATTGCGGCCGTTGCCATGCCGCGCCCCGAAAATTTCCTCCCCGCATGATGGCAACCGTACTGCGCCACATGCGTGTGCGCGCCACGATTACCGACGAGGACATGCGTCTGGTGCTGTTCTACATGTCCCAGTAATTCCGAAGATAACAACCTCGAAGATAACCCATGAAGAAATCAACCCGGTTTTGCCGTACTCTTGTCCTGACTACTGCGGCAAGCGCTCTGCTGACTGGGTTGCCTTCCGGTCGCGCGCAGGATCACTCCGGCGCGCCGGTCCAGGTTATTGAAGTGCTGGCCGATAGTGACAGCCGCTATAAGATTGCCGGAGAGCGCACTCCAGAGATAACCGTAAAGGCTGGAGGACAAGTGCTTCTGCGCGTGACGGCTCGCCGTGGTAAAACGTGGAACCGGGACGGATCGATCCACGGCTTTAGCCTCTTGCGGGCCAAGGATCGGACCAAGGTGGAGGGATGGGACCTGTTGTTCAAGCCGGGCAGGCAGGAATTCCAACTCACCGCTCCGGCCGAACCGGGCGAATACATTGTGGTTTGCACCGTGATTTGCAGTGAAGATCACGAAGGTATGCACATGAAGTTCACCGTGCTGCCTTGAGAACCAGAGGCAAGGAGCGGTTATGAATCGAGCGGCAATCTTTTGTGCGGCGGGAATCCTGGCATTGTCGAGCGCTGCGTGCGGCCAGGACATAAAGGTCTTCCATGGTGAAGTTTCCGATAGTCAGTGCGCTTTGAACGTTCACTCACTGACGCGGTCTCACCAGGAGATGCTAAAGTCCAAATCAATGGGCGGGACTTCGAGTACCTGCTCGATGTACTGCATCGAGCATCTTGGAGGCTACCTGGTCTTGTCTTCGGGCAAAGATGGCCGAGATGTCTTTCGGCTCGATCGCCCCGATCTGGTGCATGGTTTCGAAGGGCAGAAAGTAAAACTCAGCGGCATTCTAGATAACAAGCTCAAGCAGATTCATGTTTTGAAGATCGATTTGGAGAGCAATAAATAACTGACCTGGGTCAATCGCGCTCCCGCGCGCGTACGTCCGCCCTGTTTTTCCCTCCGGCTTCAGTCAGCAAGTACACTCCCAGGATCGTCATCTCCGGCTCAATCGGATGCCGGTAGCGCTGGCCGGGGAAGACCACGTAGTAAATTGCCGGGTATAACAAGATCAGCCAGAACAGAAGCCATGCTCCCGGTTTTCGGCGGCGCAAAGCGCGTCCCAATCCCCAGAACATGAGCACAGATGAAGCGAGAAACAGCGAGTTCTTCACCTGCGCCAACCACCAGACTTGCGCCAGCCGCGGGGGCCCTGCCCAGAAATAAATGAAGCGCTTGAGGCAGAGCACCGCGAAGCGCCCGTAATCCTCCTCGATGAAGTCGAGCGCCTGCCGCTTGCGCATCGCAATGTAAGCCAGTTCACCCATCGCGGTGTACTGCCGCATGGAGTAAACATCCTGCGTGGGATGCACCTGCTGCATCCATGTGCCGTCGGCTCCGCGGCCGTTACCCAGGCGCAGTTCCGCCCCGAAGTTGTCGCGGATAAAAATGAACGTCCCGAAGGTTTTGTAGTTTCGCACCGTCCAGGGAGCAACGCAGGCCAGAAAAACAACGGAAGCCAGCACCACGCCGCCCAGCGACGGCTTACCCCGCTTGGCGCGGTGATACCAGGCCCACAGCCCCGAGGCCGGCAGGAACGACAGCAGCACCGTACTGTCCACTGCGGCGATGCCCCAGAGCAGACCGAACCAAAGCCACGGCTTCAGCCCGTCGCGCTCTTCCATGGTGAGCGTGAGCCACAGAATCACGGCCAACAGCAATGGCGAGAGGCTCGTCTCCCAGACCCAGCGCGTGGGCCAATACATCGTGTAAGGAAGCAGCGCCCAGGTCCACGCGGAGCCGACCGCGACTTTCTCGGAAAAAATCCGCCGCGCAATCAGAAAAATCGGAATGCAAGTGAACGCCGAGAAAACGCTGTTAAGCGAGAGCAGTACAAACGCCGACGCACGTGAGTAAATGCCGAAGATATGGAACACGCCGGCGGTAAGGTAAGGATAGAGCGGCGGCTCCCAGGCGGTAGGCCCCGTAGCTGCGCCGAAAGGATTACTGAAGCCGTGCCCGGAGGCGATAGCCGCGGCTATGCGTCCCATCTCCCAGCCAAACCCGAAATTATCGTCCGCGCTCTTGAACTTGTAAGTATGGCCGACGATGATCCAGCCCACGCGCAGGAACAACGCGATGGCCACCATCCAAAACATCGACGTGCGGATTCGAGCCCAAATGTCAATCAGCACAGCCGGAATGCGTGAGCGGTCGGCAGCCACGGCAGGTCTTGAATTCATGAATGTCTATTTGTAGCTGAGTCGCGACTCGGGGGCAACCGAACGAGCTCGTGCTTAGTCAGCCAAATGCATATGTGGGGACGGCCGTCCTCGGCCGTTCGGTCGAGCGCAGCTCGACCTCTCGCCTCGCCCAGCGGCAAATTGACACCAGTCGCAGTGCGCCCTAAATGTATAATTGGAACCACTGATCTTCAGGATTGAGGTCATTGCATGGGCTGGCTGCAAAACAAGTTCGAAAAGAATTTCATGATCAGCACGGTGGACTACGTCTTCAACTGGGCGCGCAAGTCTGCCGTGTGGCCGATGACGTTCGGCCTGGCCTGCTGCGCGATCGAGATGATCGCGTCTTCAACTGCGCGCTTCGACATAGCGCGCTTCGGTTCGGAAGTATTCCGTCCCAGCCCGCGCCAGAGCGATCTCATGATCGTAGCCGGTACCGTAACCTTGAAGATGGCACCAGTGGTGAAGCGCATCTATGACCAGATGCCCGACCCCAAGTGGGTAATCTCAATGGGTGCCTGCTCCTCGGTCGGCGGTCCGTTCAATACGTATGCCGTTCTGCAGGGCGTCGACAAAATCGTTCCCACGGACGTTTACGTAACCGGCTGCCCGCCCCGCCCCGAAAATCTTTTCTACGCTCTGCTAAAGCTCCAGGACAAAATCGACACCATGACGCTAGCAAAAAGGCCCACAGAAGTGCGCCTGGATCCAAACATGCTCGAAAACTTCAAGCGCCAGGTGATGATCGCGCAAACCCTGCAACCGAAGTAGCCCAGTGGAAAGCCAATAAGGACCATGTAGGGACAGCCGCCTCGGCTGTCCAGCCAAGCGCAGCGAGGCAAGTCCGATTCATATGCCGACTTTTACGAAGCTCACCAGCCAATCCGACCTCCCTCCCTCCGACGAAGCCAAAGAATTTCCCTGCGGCGCGAAAACCATCTGCGTAGCCAACGTAAACGGCGCCTACACCGCGATGGACAACGTTTGCCTGCATCGCGGCGGCCCGCTAGGGCAGGGAATGATCGAACGTGGGAAAGTAGTATGCCCCTGGCACGGCTGGGCCTACGACCCAACGACCGGCGTCCCCGACCAGAATCCCCACGTGAAGGTCGCCGTGTATCCACTGAAGATCGAAAACGGCGATGTGCTGATCGAAATCTAAGCGAGCCGGGCCGCTATCCCAGAAGCCTCAGGAATTTCCCCGGCTGATTCTCATACCCCGGAAACACGTCATTCAAATT
>DATHOK010000175.1:0-13264 GCA_035484995.1 Verrucomicrobiia bacterium
TTATGAAAGCACTCCGCCGGAAAAATATGCCACATTATTCCTTGCAATTTACGATGGCCGCTCTCGTCAGTTGACCTATAGCAATGGCGGACATCTTCCGCCAATTCTGATAGGCCGCGACGGCGCGGTGCGGCGCCTCGAAACCGGCGGCACGGTGGTCGGGCTCTTCGATCACATGATGTACGACGAAGGCGCGGTCGAGATGCATCCCGGCGAAATCTTTCTGGCCTACAGTGACGGAGTCACCGAGCCCGAAAACGACTTCGGCGAATTCGGCGAGGACCGCCTGATCGACCTGGTAAGCGCCAACCGGCGCCTGCCGCTCGTGCAGATCAGCCAGACCGTCACTTCGGCAGTCGACGACTGGATCGGCGACAACGAGCAGCCGGATGACATCACGCTGGTGCTGGCGCGAGCAAGATAGGCAGTTCTCAGTTCCCAAGAGTTCGTTATGCGATCCCGCAGGATTTATGCATAGACGGCTGCTTCCATCCCTGTCATTCCTGTTGCTCTGCGCCTGGGCGCAAGCCCAAACCAAGGGCGTCTCGGTTCCGGAACGTCTCGAATCACTCGTCAATGATCGGTTCGAGACGACAAGGTGTCCCGGTCTCTCGGTTGCAGTGGCTTCCCAGAACCAGATTGTCTTCTCCAAGGCTCTCGGAAAAGCTGATATTGAACAGGACGTGCCCCTCACGACGGCCAGCGTTCAGCGGCTTGCTTCATTGTCGAAGCCCATAACAGGCACAATCATCATGGACTTGGTGGAGCAAGGCAAACTGTCATTGGACGCATCCGTCCGCCAGTACTTGCCCGAACTCCCGGTTTTCTACCAAAGTGTGAGCTTGCGGGAGTTGCTTTCCCATCAGTCGGGCGTCAAGGGCTATGCGGATGAAGAAGACGTTCTCTTCAGCACGGTCCACTATTCCAGCTCACGGGATGCCCTGAAAGTGATGATGGCCTACCCCCTGGCATTCACTCCTGGGACAAAGGTCGAATACTCTTCATTGGCATTTACGGTCCTGGGTGCAGCCGCGGAGGCGGCCACCGGACGCTCATTTCCGCAGCTTTCCATGGACTTCTTTTCCAGAAATTCGATCCATGGACTCGCTCTCGACGATCCGTATGCCATTGTGCCTCGTCGGGTGCATGGGTATCTGGTCGACCGGACTCTGAACCTGCAATTCAATGATGGCCGCGTGGCGGGGCGTGACTACTTGAAGGGCACAGCTGGCGAAATCACTAATGCCCACTACTACGACATCAGCAATCGCTATCCATCTGGGGGCTTCGATGCGTCAGCAGAAGACCTGCTACGCTTCGTCATTGCAGTTGGCTCCGGCAAGGTCCTCAAGCCCGACACGGTCGACGCGATGTGGACTGGACAACACACGTTCGATGGAGCGCGGACGGTCTTCGGACTTGGTTGGGGCGTTTCTAAATGGAAGGAGAAGTCGGATATGGTAGGCATGAATGGGCTGGAACTCTCGACCACAGCATTTCTTCGCTACTTGCCGCGTTCGGGCGTCGGAGTTGCTTTGCTCTGTAATGCCGAGGGAGCCAAGGGGCTTCCAGAGCTCGTGAACGACATTCTAGACATCACAATTCCTTAGCGAGGAATCGCGGGCGTGCCCATTCTTTCGCATTCTTGCGAAAGGATATGGGGCGGCTGGGGCCACGGGAACAGGCACCGTCCCAGGAATTTCCACAAGAGGTTGTGACATCTAACCTTGTCCACAGCCCTTCACTTGCGCGATCATGGTCGAGGCCGTGACGGTTGGCAGAAGCCAATCCGTCGAGCCCCTAAGTCCTTTGCTTCACGGATTTTAGCATCTAAGTTCTTTGACATCCGGACTTTGCAGGGAATTTCCTGCTAACGTGATGATTCCAGTGAGGGGAGGGGGGAGGGGGATACCCCGATTTTCCAACGCCGATCGGACGATCCCGCTGTGCGCGAACCGTCCGCGCTCACTTTATTTTCCAGTGCGAATCCACAGCCATCAATCACGCCCTACTTTTTCGCGGGTGGCCCCTTTGCGCATTTTGCAAAGGGTGGGAATTCCAGACTATCGGCACAGTGTGGTCGCCTGCTTCTCGAGGCGAAGCCCCACTCTGCAGCCACTAGGTTATCCCCGACAATCGAAATGGCAGGTTAAGGAATCTAATGCACCATGCGTGTACGAAGAGAATTAATCGGTTTTGTCGTAGTGATTCAATCCCTTCTTTTCCTGATCCATTATCTGCTCTATGAGACCTGGGCCTTTTCTCCCGCAGGCAAGGAAACCCCCGGCGCGTTCTGGATCAAACTCGTCCTCGGGCTTTTGTCGGTGAGCTTTGTTGCCGCTTCACTACTTGCCTTTCGCTATACCAATGCTGCTCTGCGCGCATTTTACAGGGCTGCCGCGGTTTGGATGGGACTGGTGAGCTTCCTCTTTCTCGCCGCGGTTTCCTCCTGGATCATTTTTGCAATTGCGCGGCTGGCAGCCCTCAATGTGAATTTTCATCGGACCGTGGAGGTGCTGTTCGGTGCCGCGGCAATGGCTGGACTCTACGGAGTTTTCAATGCAGGCTGGACGCGGATCACGCGAACGACGGTGCGGCTTGCGAACTTGCCGCCAGCGTGGCGCGGACGAACAGCGGCACTGATCAGCGATGTGCACCTTGGGCACGTGCGAAACGGCAGCTTCCTGCGGCGCTTGGTTGCGATGACTTTAAGGGAAGAGCCCGACGCGATTTTTGTTGCGGGTGATTTGTATGATGGCACGGCTATCGACGCGCGGCAAGCCGCGGAGCCGTTGAACAAGCTGGTGGCCCCTCAGGGTGTGTATTTCGTGGCGGGAAATCATGAGCAATTTGGAGACGACAGCAAATATCTGAATGCCATCGCAGCGGCCGGAGTGCGCGTGCTTAGCAATGAGAAGGTGGAAGTGGACGGTTTGCAGATTATCGGCGTTCCGTACCGGAACGCGACTCAGAATGGGCAGCTTGCCTCGGTCCTGCACGGCGTTGGCTTGGATCGCGACCGCGCAAGCATTCTCTTGACGCATGCCCCTGACCATCCGGGGATCGCGGAGGCGGCCGGCGTCTCTCTGCAACTGTCCGGTCATACCCACCTTGGCCAGTTCCTACCTTGGAGTTGGATGGCGCGACGGATTTACCGGCAGTTTGTCTATGGCTTAAGCCGGATCGGGAAGATGCAGGTTTTCACTTCGAGCGGAGCCGGAACCTGGGGACCGCCGCTGCGGCTGGGATCGAATCCCGAGATTGTGCTGCTCGAGTTCCAATAAAGCTTCGTAACGCCCAACTGCGATGAAAGGCGGTTGTAGTTGAAGGTGATTGCTCTAAGGGCTGGCCCATTCCTGCGCCACCACGAATTAGGCTGCCTCACCCTTCCCCGATTTTCGAAGGATGAGCAGCATGGACATCGCACCAAGTTCACTCGTCCTTAACGTTTTCCACAATCACTTGTGACATCTGACCTTGTCCGCCAAATTCAAATCGGCGATCATGGTCGAGGCCGTGACGGTCTTCTACACAGCAAGTCGTCGCGCCCTAAGTCCTTTGTTTCACGGATTTTAGTATCTAAGTTCTTTGACGTCCGGATTTTGCGGGGAATTTTGGTAGTGTCCTACTATTAGGACAGTACCGGAATTTTCTGCTAACTCGATGATTCCACAGATGGGAGGGGGGAGGGGGATACCCCATTTCCCCGCGCTGATCAGGCGATTCCGCTCTTCGTTAGCCGTCGCCGCCGAACTTTATTTTGCCGTAAGCTCACCGCTCATTTTTGGGCAGCAGCGTTACCCGCGCGGTGACGGCCAGATCCTTCGCCATCCCGCCCAAGAGCACCGGCCCGACTGTAGTATCCAGAAGATGACTGTCGACGCGGGGATCATCGGTGTCTTCGCTGACGGTTTCCCAACGGCCGTGGTGCAAATCGTAGGCGAAAGTGATGGCGGAGGCTTCGGTTAGCTCGCCATCGTAGGCGATGCCTTTGTAATTGTGAGGAGTGGCGGTGCCGCCAGAAAACAAAATCTGGTGCTCATGTTCGCTTCCGCCGCCGGCGATGCCAAAGCGCGCCGGACCGGGATGCGGAGGCAGTTTGCTCCATTCAATTTTGATTGGATCTTTCTTGTCGATCTTGCCCAGCCAGCACTCATCCGAAGCCACATAGCGCGGACCGTCCGCCGAGCCCGGCTTGGCGCCGTCTACGATCACGATAGTCTCGCCGGCTATGCCACCCGCGAGGCCGAAGACGGGTGTGCCAGGGAAAGGAGTGGCCTGACTCCAGGAATCTTTTTCGACGTCGTAAACCTGAACATTGTTGACTGGACCTTTTTTCGATCGTCCGCCGATCAGGTAGACGAAGCGGTCATGCGTTACTCCCACGGCCGCGCGGTCCACGGGGACGGGAATGTCCTGGCCGCGATGCCAGTTGCGTTCTTCGATGTAAACATTCACATCGGGAACTGTGATTTCATCGCCCTGGGCATCCAGCACATACCCGCCCATAAGAACAATTTGGTTCTTAGCTCCAGCCGCCGATGCACCCAGGCGGCCGCCAACCCCTGGCACGGGGCGGCCCAAATGCCACTTGGCGCCAGCGAGTGTCATCACGTAGACCTGATTGGTGACGTCGTCCCATGTTTTCCTGGGGCCAACTCCCATCATGGAAAAAAGTTCGAACCCGTGTTTGAGGCTGGCGACCGCGTTGCCTGAAACCGCGGCAGGCATCGAGGGGAACTTTGGTTCCCCCGATGCGCCCAGAAGAATCGCGGCGCAAATCGCGAGCAGAACAAGGGCGGACAGTTTTTTCATTCCACTGATATTACCGCACCTTTTTTCCGCGGCGGATCTCAGAACCAGATTTTCAAAGCCAGATTTTCAGAGCCTGATTTTCAGAACCATGTTTTGCGGCGGTATTCGCGGTAGGCATCGCCAAATGCCGCTTCGAGAACCTTGGCTTCGCGGTGGGCGCGCAGCGTCTGCATGATAATCAGAGCTACCACCACCAGCCAGAGCATGGGCCGATGCAGGACCAGCACAAATCCTACGAGCATGACCGCTCCCGAAACATAAATCGGATTCCGTATCTTCGAATAAATGCCGTGCGTGACCAAATGATGGGCCTTGGCTCTGATGGCGAAGGATTTGCCCAGTTGAAAGCGCGCGGTGACGATCCCGCCAACGCCGATCAGCATCAGGGCTGTGCCGATGATGCGTTGCAAGTCCCAGGCGCCGGGGATGGAAAACACAATCCAGAGAATGACGGCGATGGCAACGATTTGCACGGCGGTAAAGACTTGCAGCGACCGGCCCTCCATGGATGTGTTCCTACCCTCCTTCAGCGCATTCGAAAAGATCTATTCAATCGATACTCGTTCAATCGATGGCTATTCAATCAAGCCCTGGCGCACGGCGTGAATGAAGTCCGTATAAGCGGGTTGCTCGCCGCCGGCGCGCATCAGGCTGGCAATCTGCCCGCGATGATACGCCGAGTGCAGCACGACGTGGGTCAGAATGTCTTCCACGGTGCTGGTCCACGGCTCGCCTTTGCTGTTCTTGTAGACGACCGTCTCCAAGAATCCAGCGGGATGAAGCTGGGTAAGGAAATTGCGCCACAGCCGAGCGACATCGGCGATTTGTTCTTCACATTCGTCGAGGGTGAAGTCCGGCCACACGGGCAGGCTCTGCGGTTGTTTTCTGAGGCGTTCGAGCCACAGCCGCTCCGCCGAGAGAATGTGCGCCAAAAGCTGACGTGGCCGCAGCGGCGTGTTAGCACTTGCCTTTAAGCCGGCGAGCACCTCGCGGTTCGCCCATTCATCGTAGGCAAACTGACGACGCAAGTATTCGAGCAGTTCCATACCCTTCAAAGCCCATGATTCGTGCAGCGAAAAAGAAGCCGGGGTTGAGCGGGGAGGACACTCTTTGCGGCAACATCACACTGTAATCGGCATCCGCGGCGGTCTGCAACCGGTATTCATTGTCCTTTCACACTTCTCGAGTAGACTGCCGGCTGAGTTCATAGTGAGATACTTGTCTTAGCGGTGATCGAACAGAGGTCACCCGGTTGAAATATGCCCCGCAAAGCTACGACCTCGCGAGTCAAGAGTGAAGCCCCGGGCCGTTCTGAGTTTGCCGACGCGCTGCATGCTCAGAATCAGGACGGCGCTAAGAAATCCGGCGGGAAAGGATCGGGATCGCTTGACGATTTGGCGCGCACGGCGCTGAAAGCGTTCCTCATTGCACGCGACGCTGCTTTCAACGTGCGCGACCTGCTGACTCATTCTTCGCGCATGGCGTTCCTGGCCATCAAGGAGTGCGAGCAGGAACTCGATATTATTGAACGCTACATCGATGAGCGCTTGCCGGCAGCGATTACGCGGGTGAACGAGGCGCGAGCTCGCCAACTGCTGACCAGCCTGAAGTGCACGACTGACCTGGAGCGCATTGGCGATCTGATGATGAGCGTGGCCATGCGAGTACAATCCCGGACCACGAAGATGGCGGCTTCCGACGTTCGCCAGCTGGTGGAGATGTCGGCAAGCTTGCGCGAAATGCTTGACCTGGTCTATCGCGGATTCGTCGATCTCGATCTGGAGTGCGCCCGCAAGGTGCTGCAGATGGATAAGGACATCGACCGGGTCTGTCATGCTCTGTTCCAGAAGCACCTGACCGAACATGCGTCGGACAGCAATCCTTCGAGCTTCGACGTGCTCCTCATGGCCCAGGCTTTGGAGCGCGCCGGGGATCACACCACCAATCTCGCCGAAGATCTCTACAGCCTCATCGAAGGCCGCAGCCTGCGGCACGCACCTAAGAAGCGAGCAGCAACTTAGAGGCAGTGGCCAGTGATCAGTGTCCAGTGTTCAGTTGTCAGTTCTTGCTGCCCGCTTATTCGATGGAGATTTGGGTCTCTTTCTGGCCACTAGCCACTGATCACTGGCCACTGCTTTTGAAATTCATCGTTCGTTAACACGTGGGAAACATTCCCGAAACAATTTCGAAATACATTCAATGGAGAATCCGGCTCCGAACCGACCTTTGACTTTGGTCAAGCCGCTGCAGGTGAGGATGCACTCTCCCATGGAACCTTACGAACCGCGCGGCGATGCGGACAGCGCGGCCGTGTCTCGAAGCCTTGTCTTCGTGGTTGAGGATGAGGAAGACATTGCGCGGCTGATCTCTCACAACCTGCAGGCAGCGGGCTTTGACGTGCAAAGCTTTGTGAGCGGCGGCTCTGTCGTTTCTGAGGCCTTGCGGGAGATGCCGTCTCTCTTCCTTCTAGACGTAATGCTTCCCGGCGCGGACGGCTTTGAGCTTTGCCGCCAGATACGGCAGACTCCCACGCTTTTCTCGACGCCAGTAATTTTTCTGACCGCCAAGACGTCCGAAGCCGACCGGGTGAAAGGGCTCGAGCTCGGCGGAGACGATTACATCACCAAACCCTTCAGCCCACGCGAACTCGTGGCCCGAGTGCGAAGCGTCCTCCGGGGTCTGCGCCAGCCGCCGGTAAAGCCAGAAGTGCTTCGCCTGGGGGACCTTGAAATCGACGCTTCTTCGATGACGGTGCAGGTGGAAGGAAGGACGGTTCTAACCACGGTGCGCGAATTTCGCTTGCTGGAGTACCTGGCCAGGCATTCCGGGCGTGTGCTGACGCGCGACCGGTTACTGGACGCAGTTTGGAAAGAAACTCCGTTTGTGACGCCGCGCTCAATCGATGTCTACGTGCGCCGGCTGCGGGAAAAAATCGAGATTGATCCGCGCCACCCGCGGTACTTGAAAACACTGCGGGGCATTGGCTATCGCTTCGAATCGCCGAAGTGAGAGCAGTGGTCAGTGTCCAGTGGTCAGTCATTGTGCCGGCTCAAGTGTTACAGGCCACCGATAAACTGACTGACCACTGGACACTGACCACTGCCTTTTGATTTATCCTTTCTGATCACGTCTCACACCTTCACCCTCATGACCCGAATAAAGCCGCTATGGAATGCGGACGAGCAAAAGGCCCGTTTGTCGGAACTTACGGCGCGGTCCGACGATTCCGCCAAGGATCGCCCCTTGCGGCGGGATGTGCGGTCGCTCGGCGCCCTGCTGGGGCGAGTTCTGGTGGAGCAGGCGGGCAAGGAGTTGTTTGATGCTGTCGAAGAGCTGCGGCGGCTGATGATTCGGCATCGCGAGCGGAGCCACGGCGGTAATTCCGCGGATGAACTCATGGCCCGCGTTGAGGCCACGATTTCAAAAATGGATCTGACGCGCGCTTATCAAGTCACCAAAGCTTTTGCCATCTATTTCGAGCTGGCAAATCTGGCGGAGACCAACCATCGCAAACGCCGTCGTCGCGCCCGCCAACTGGAGCAGCACAGCGCAACTCTGCCCGGATCGTTCCGCGGAACTTTGTTGCGCATGAAGAAAGCCGGGATTTCCGCGGAAGCAGCACTTGCGGCGCTTCGCCAGGTGATGGTGACTCCTGTGTTCACGGCCCATCCGACGGAAGTGGCTCGGCAAACTATTCTGCTGAAACGACGGCGCATCGCCGAACAACTGGAGCGGTTGGACCGTCTGCCCCTTACTGAGGCCGAAGCTTTGCGATGTGAACAAGCGATCCACGCCGAAATTACTTCGCTCTGGCAGACGGATGAAGTGAGGCAGACTAAGCCGACGGTCGATGACGAGATCCGCATGGGCTTGCGTTATTTCCGCCTTTCGCTGTTTGAAGCGCTGCCGCGTATCTATGCGGAAGTGGCGGAATCGATGCGCGACGTTTATGGCGCGATTCTCGATGTGGCCGAGTTGCCAAATCTGCTGAGTTTCGGTTCCTGGATCGGCGGTGACCGCGATGGCAATCCACTGGTCAAGCCGGAATGCGTGAAAGATGCTCTTGAACAGGCGCGAGCCATGATTCTCCGCGAATATGTTCGTGACGTGGATTTCTTGAGCGATTGCCTGAGTTCGTCGGTGCGTCAGGCGGGTGTGTCCGCGGAGATTGTATCGCGGCTGGGGCAGTATAAAGGATCGCTGCCCGGAGCCGCCATGCGTTGGGGAGCGGGCAACACGACGGAGCTTTATCGCCGTTTTCTTTCCTACGTGGTTTATCGTCTGCAGCGCAGCCGTGAAGGCCCGGACGTTCAGGGTTCGTATAAGGACGCGGCGGAGTTCGAATCCGATCTGGTTATGCTGCGGTCGAGCCTGATGGAGAATCGCGGTCAGCGGCTGGCGGAGGCCTATGTCGATCCGTTGCTGCGGCAACTTCGAACTTTTGGTTTCCATCTTCAGGTGCTTGATATCCGGCAGCACGCTCGGGTGCATGCTGAAGTTCTAGAGGAGATCGGCACAAGAACGATTGACCTGAGCAAGATCGGATTGGGAAGCACCGGGCTGAGAAAGACCAAAATAAGGAAGACCGAATTGAGAGAGACCGCCCCGGCCCTGGCGGCAGGGGCCGTTTCTTCCGGCGGTAACGAAGTTTCTCCTCAGGCCCGCGAGCTGATCGAGACTTTTCGTACGATTCAGCGGCTCAAGCAGATTTATCCCTCACAATCGATCTGTCAGTACATCATCAGCGGCGCAGAGTCCGAAGATGATGTGCTCAACGTTGTTCGCCTGGCGAGGGCTTGCGGTGTCCGATTGGCTGGTTCGGCGGGCGACCATGACCCCGGCCTGATGCCGGTGCCGCTGTTTGAGTCGATTGATTCTCTGCGCGGGGCGGGCAAGGCGATGCGGCGCCTGTGGCGGCATCCTGATTATGAACCGCTGCTCGATTCCTGGGGACGATGGCAGGAGGTAATGCTGGGCTACTCTGACTCCAATAAAGATGGGGGAATGCTGACCAGCACCTGGGAACTGCATAAGGCGCATCGTGATCTGCACGGTGTGGCGCGAGAATGCGGCGTGAAACTGCGTCTCTTCCACGGTCGCGGCGGTACGGTCGGGCGCGGAGGCGGCCCGACACATGCGGCAATCCTGGCCCAGCCGGAAGGATGTTTTTCCGGGCACATCCGCATTACCGAGCAAGGAGAAGTTCTCAATTGGAAGTACGCCGACGCGGTGCTCGCGGAATGGAACCTGGAACTGATGATCGCCGCGAGCCTGGAAGCATTCACGCGCTCGGGCGCCCAGCCAAAGGATCAGGCGCGTTGGGAAGAAGCTATGGAAGAAATGTCGGCAGAGGCCCATCGCGTCTATCGCCGCGACATCGCGGAGAATGCCGACCTAGTTGAATACTTCGAGCAGGCCACGCCGATCCAGGAACTCGATGCAGCACGCATCGGCTCGCGGCCATCGCGGCGAACCAAAGGCCGCCGTTTGGAAGATCTGCGCGCCATTCCATGGGTGTTCGGATGGATGCAAAGCCGCCATGCCGTGCCCGCGTGGTATGGAGTAGGGCAGGGATTGCAGAGCTTCGCCAGAAAGGGAAGAGGCCACGAGCGGCTGCTGCGCCAGATGTTGAAGCATTTCACTCTATTTTCGGACCTGGTGCGCAACGTCGAGCTAGGCATGGCCAAGGCGGATCTTCACATTGCCCGCGTTTATTCCGGGCTGGTAAAGAACGCGGGGTTGCGCACGCGCGTATTCGCTATGCTGGAAGCGGAGTTTCTGCGGTCGCGGCAGATGATTTTGCGAATCTCCGGTCAACGGGAGTTGCTGGCGCGCAACCGGGTGCTGGCGCGATCCATTCATCTGCGCAATCCGTATGTGGACCCAATGAGCCTTATCCAGGTGGAGCTTTTAAGGCGCAAGCAACTGGGGCCGGACGTAGGGCAAGATCTGGGGAAACTTGAATATCCTCTGGGCGCGACTATCAACGGCATCGCTGCGGGATTGCACAACACGGGATAGTTGCTAAGTTTCTCCGCTAACCGTGCGTCTGGCCGTGCGTCATATATTATGTTGCCCTGTAGGGAAGGTCCGGAGTCTGCCGTTTTGTCCCTGCGCTTTGCGGAACCTTCATCTTCCTAAGTGCGTATTCTTCAAGGAGCGATTGCGCTTGCTCCCATCTCGTCTACTGCCCGAAAGAGGCCGAAATGTCTACTTCCAGAGTCATCCTTTGTCTTTTATTGCTGCTCATCCTACCCCTGGCGATGCTGGGGCAAAATGTGTTTCCCAACGCAACTCCCAACGCAACTCCCGGCGGCGCGGCGGAGGCAAAAGCTCCCCAGCTCGAACACTTTGATCCTAATCTGACCGACCAAACGCTGAGTCCGTGCGACGATTTTTACAAGTACTCCTGCAACAAGTGGCTCAAGGCCAATCCGATCCCTGCCGACCAGGTGTACTGGAGCACGGGAAGCAGCCTGGAACTGTGGAATGAAAACCTGCTGCGCGAGACTTTGGAGGCGAGCAGCAAGAACGATGCGAATCGCGGCGCCGCGGAGCAGAAGATTGGCGACTACTGGGCTGCCTGCATGGACGAGAGCGGCATCGAAGCGGCCGGCTTGAAGCCCCTGCAACCGGAACTGGACCGCATTGCCGCCATACAGTCGAAGAAAGAAATTACGCTCGAAATTGCGCATCTGCACCATCTGTTTCCCGGCGCGTGGGAGCAGTCGGATAATCAAACGAACTCTCCATTTTTCGGCTTCACCGGTCAGCAAGATTATGACGACGCTTCCAAAGTGGTAGCGCAGATCGATCAGGGAGGCCTAAGCCTGCCCAGCCGCGATTTCTACATCAAAACCGACGACAAGTCTGTTGAGACTCTTAAGAAATACCGCGCGCATTTGCAGAAAATGTTCGTTCTGGCTGGGGAAACGGAGGCGCAGGCCAGCGCCGACGCCGGCACCGTGATTGAACTGGAAACCGCCATGGCTCAGGCGCAGATGGATAACGTCACGCGCCGCGATCCGAAGAACGTAAACAACAAGATGAGTCTGGCGCAGATTCGGGAGCTTACGCCTTCCATCGAGTGGGATGTTTACCTCAAAGCGGTGAAGGCCCCCACAACGGATCACTACATCGTCACTTCACCCGCGTTTTTCCGCGCCGAGGAGAAACTGCTGGTCGAACATCCGCTCGAGCATTGGAAGACTTACATGCGCTGGCAGGTGATTCACAACGCCGCTCCGTATTTGACCAAAGCGACGGTCGACGAAAATTTTGACTTCTTTGCGCACACGCTGGCGGGACAGGAAGAGCAGCTTCCGCGCTGGCGGCGCTGCACCCGGGCTGCCGACCGCGATTTGGGCGAGGCGCTGGGGCAGGCCTATGTCGATCGCGCTTTTCCGCCGGAGAGCAAGGCTCGGACCCTTGAAATGGTGCACGCTATCGAGCGGGCAATGCATGACGACATTGAAAGCGTCACGTGGATGACGCCTGCCACCAAGGAGCAGGCCATCGTGAAGCTGAAGGGGATTGAGGACAAGATTGGATATCCCTCGCACTGGCGGGATTATTCGAGCGTGAAGATCACGCGCGAGAGCTACCTGGGCAACATGGAGCAGGCGTCAGCAGCCGAATTCGAGCGTTGGGTAGCCAAGGTTGGCAAGCCGGTGGACCGCAGCGAGTGGACCATGACGCCGCCTACCATCAACGCCTATTACGATCCGCAGTTGAACACAATCAACTTCCCGGCGGGCATTTTGCAGCCTCCGTTCTTTGAGAAGGATATGGACGATTCCGTAAACTACGGCGCCATCGGCATGGTCATCGGTCACGAGCTTACCCATGGCTTCGACGATCAGGGGCGCAAGTTCGACGCGCACGGCAACCTGCGCGACTGGTGGACTGCCGAAGACGCGAAACAGTATGACGAACGCGGCAAGTGCATCTCCGATCAGTACACGGAGGAGGTTCCTGATGCCGGCCCCGGGGTCAAACAGAATGGCTTGCTGACCCAGGGCGAGGACACGGCGGATAACGGCGGCATTCATCTCGCCTTTTTCGCGCTTGAGGCCGCGCTCAAAACGCAAGGGAAGTCACTCGACGACAAAGGTCCGGACGGCTGGACCTATCGTCAGCGTTTCTTCCTCTCCTATGCCTATTCGTGGTGCGCGGCCGTACGTCCGGAAGTGGCGCGTCTGATCGTTACCACCGATCCGCACTCGATGCCTATGTTCCGCGTCGACAACGTGGTTTCGAATATGTCTGACTTTGCCCGGGCTTTTGGTTGCAAGGCTGGTCAGAAGATGGTGCGGGCGAACGCTTGCCGGGTGTGGTGAGGGAGAGGTCGACGGCTGGCTGTTGGCGGAAAAACCCCATAGCACTTATTGATTCGGCATTTTCGTAGATCATTCTCGAAATGAACAATCCCGACAAATGAGATGGGCCA
>DATHOK010000176.1:0-18592 GCA_035484995.1 Verrucomicrobiia bacterium
GGAACAGATGGCTCTGGCCCAAGGCAGTGATGAAGATGTCGTCAAAGCCGTCGTTGTCGTAATCGCCGACCGCAACTCCCATGCCGAACATCGGCACGGCCAATCCTGCTTTGCGGGTTACGTCGGTGAAAGTTCCGTTGCCATTGTTGTGGTATAGCTTTGGGGTTGTCGGTCCGCCGTGGAGATGCCCGGCAAAATCGTCGCCATTGACAAGCAGAATATCGGGATAGCCATCGTTGTCATAGTCAATGAAAGCGCAGCCCGGCCCCATGGTTTCCGGCAGCCACTTTTTTCCGAATGCACCGTTGTTGTGGGTGAAGTGGATTCCAGCTTGCGTCGTGATGTCACGGAAGTGGACCTGTTGAGCGCGGCTCGTAAGGGACAAACACGACAACCACAGAGAAACAGAGATACAGAGAAATCCTAGGAATTGCCTTGAGACAATTTGCATTACCTGGAAGCTCCGTCTGCGGTCGCGTGCCAGCGCCCGGCTTTGCCCGGTTGAACAGCCGCGGCGGCCGTCCCCACGTGTTTGGATGCCAACGCCGGCAGCGGCACGGAGACGTGTTCATGCACGGCCTGCCTCTCGTTGTTGTCTTCGGGATGCAGTTGGCGATAGGGTCCGGTGATCGCCTGAGAAGATTCATCCGCTTTGAAGCGGAGATAGCGCTTCTCGTGTTCTTTTGCGAGCTTTTCGTTGCCCAGGCCATTGTAGGAAAGCATCAGATTGTAGTGCGCCTGCAGGTCTTCGGGATCGATTGCTAAAACGGATTGCAAGGTCTTCACTGCGTTTGTGTAGTCGCGCTGCAGAAAGAAAATGCGTCCCAGATCATTGAGGGCAACGCGATCGCGCGGATACTGAGCAAGAACGATCCGCAGGCGTGCCGCTGCACCCTCGTAGTTGCCGTCGGCGCGGAGCACGCGGGCGTAAAAATAGTTGGCTCGTGCGAGATTCGGAGACAAAGCCAGCGCCTTCTCGAGCACGGCGCGGGCACGTTCCATATCGCCTTCCTGCACCGCGCAGCGTCCGATGTTTACCCAGCCATCGGGATTATTGGGATCGGCTTCAGTCACTTTTTGGAATGCCCCGGCTGCGCTCTTGAGGTCGCCCTGCAGAAGCAGGCCAATTCCATAATCGTTCCACCGCTGCCATTCGTTCTTGAGGGCGATGGTCTTTGGTTCAGGAACCGGCGCACTGTGCGCGATTACGGGCAACGTCACTTCGTTCTCCGCAACCGTGACAATGGGCAGGTCGGGAATCGCCTCTTGCTTCGACGAAACGCCACTCAGCGACGCCGTGAACACGGTCGGACGATCGTCGTAATCGGGGGAAACCGAGTTGGGCGATGCCGGATCGGGCTGCCCGGCGAAAGCTTCATGCGTGCCGTACCAGGAAAACTTTCTGTAACATAGGCGGGCATGCAGCGTGATCTTGTTGCCCGCGCTTTCGGGAATCAACATGCGGTAGTGCACCGTGTCGGCCGCGCCCGGCGGGATGAGCCGCACGTACACTACCGAGCGCGTAGCCCAGGCGTTGCGCTTGTTGATGGGATTGCCGTGGGCATCCACCTGCAACGAACGGTAAAAGTGTGCGCCTTTTTCCACTGGACCTTTGCCGTCGTCTTCTACCATTCCACTCCAAAAAACCGTCTGGCCTTTGTCGTCCGTGCCCTTCAGTTCGAGCCAGGTGTCATAGGCATCGACCGTTCCGCCGGGGAAAAAATGTCCAACCTTCTTGGTGCGGACGACCACGTCCACGCGCACGGTGTCGCCGCGGCGGAGTGCAGGCTGCACAAGGTTGAGGGGAGCCGTAATCGGAGCAACTTCTGGAGCAACTTCTCCGCTCGTTCCCGGAGTAATTTTGGTTTCCGCTTCCTCGCCGACGGCAAAGGTCGTGGCCAGTTCCGATTGGCTCACCGCTTTGAGCGGGGCCGGAAGCGGAGCTTGCGCGCGAGATACAGCAAAAATATCCACAGTGAGAGCACCGCTCTTCAGAAACCCTTCGGTGAGCTTCAGTTGGGCGGCATCTTCATTCGCCGTGGGCAGCGCGCTGTTCGCTCCGGGGAAACGGTGCGAGTGCACGAATCCATTGATGTTGCCAGCGTCTTTCGAGGGCTCCGCGGGCATATGGCAATCGGCACACTGCTGCGGTTTGGGCGGATAGTAGAACGAGCGCGCGCCTTGCCCGGAAACGCCACTGGCCTGCCAGTTGTCGTACTCATTGAAGCCCCGGAACCAGCGATAGTTATTCACCGGAACGTCGAGATGCACTTTGTGGCAACTGGAGCAGAACTCCGCCGTCTGCGTCCGCATAAACGGCTTGAGGAAAACGCGGCGATGCGGTTCCGGATTCAGGCGGATCAGGAAATCGTGCAGCGCGCGGGCTACCGGATTCTTCGTGGCGGCGAGTTCGTGCAGCTTGGGATACTCCAGATAAAAATCGCCTTGGCCCATGGTGCTCTTCACGCTGGCGATGGAGTGGCACATCATGCAGCCAAGGCCGGCCTGCGATTCCGGCCGATGCACGATCTGTTTGATCGGCGTGTCCATCAGGCCGCTGTAAAGCAGGGCCGGGTCGTGGCATCCGCCGCACCATTTCGAGGGCTTGGTGCCGATCGTATCCTGCATATACTCGATCGACTTGCGGTACCACTGATTGTTGAACGAAGAAAAATGATGAGCCGAACTGAACCACTGGTTGTAAATATCTTCGTGGCAACGCTTGCAGGAATCGGACTCCATGAAGAACTTGCTGGGAATTTTCTGCTTGCCATAGACCTGGGCGGAACTGGGGAAGAACGATCCCTCGGGCCCGTCGCCTTCGCCATTCATGTTGTCCGGCGGCATCGTTGGATTCTGAATGCGTCCGCGCGCTTGCCAACTGTCACGCAGGTAGTGCGCACCGTAACCAACAGCGCCGATTACAACCAGGCAGATCGCTGTTCGGAATATCGCGGTCGCGGCACCTGAACTCAACCATCCACGTCTTCCCGCGTTCTCAGCGATCAGGAGGGCGACTCCAACGAGCGAGATCACGATGTGGAGGTAGAGCCAGTTCCACTCGGCCCGCGCCGTGCCAGTCTTGATGAGAATGATTCCGAGGGTTGCGCCCGCGGCCACCAGCAACCACCCGGCGCGGGCAAGAAAACTTCCATCCCGCAGAAGACGAATCAAGAGCGGAATGATGAGGATCGCAGCGATCACTCCGGCCACCGCATGCAGAAGCACGACGATCGCATAGAAGATGTTCGGTTGCGGGAACGCGTAGAGGTACGCCGCGGAAATCACCAGGAACGGCAGTAGCCAGGACAAGGTCCGACCCACTGGCGCCTTCGATGACGAATTTTGTCCCATGGGAAACAGTTGGGCGGCTCGCGGTGAAGGATTCCAGTTCCCAGAGTAACTGAAATCGCCTGCGATCACGTTACTCACGCGGACGCGCTGGGGAAATAATGCAAAACTACTATCGGAGGCCGGGCTGCTTCAGGAAATCGGAGGAATCTTCCACGCGCCGCATTCCTTTTCTAGTGCAGCGGCGACGGATAACACCTGCTCCTCTTCCCACGGCTGTCCGACGATCTGCACGCCGATGGGCAGGCCTTCGGACGAGAAACCAACCGGAACGACCACGGCAGGGTTTCCCAAAAGGTTGAAGAATTCCGTGTAGCTCCAGGCGTCGAGATAGTGGACCGGCTTGCTGTCAACCTGCCAACTGCGCTCTCCATGCCGGAATGCGGGGATTGCGGCCGCCGGACACAATAGGATTTGGTACTGCTGCATCTGCTTGAGAAAACGCGCGCGGAGTTGATCGCGCTCGATCCAAACCTGCAGAAGCGTCTCGCCGCTGAGTGTGGGTTCGGCGGCGGACCACTCCAGAAATTGTTTCAGGATGGGGCTGAGGTCTGATTCCCTGCCTTCGAACATTGGCCGCAACAAGGTTCCACCGGCGACTACGAAGAGCTGGCGCCAGAGCTGGCGTGCTTCTTCGAGTCCTTCCCGGTGGAAGGGTTCTACTTGAAATCCCGCGCTGCGCAGGCCTTCTGCCGCAGTGCATACCGCCGCCCGAGTTTCAGGCGTGACTGGCGTGCGGCCGTCATCTTCGAAATAACCAACTCTCAGTCTTCTGGCCTCCGCTTCACTTGGCCAGCGCAGCGGCACCGGAGCTGCGCAGGTGTCGCCGCAGTCTGGGCCTTGCATTACCTCGAAGAGAACTTTCAAATCGGCGACGGTGCGCGCCATCGGACCGACGACGCCGATCAGTGCGAATGGACCCGCGGATTCAGGATAGTGGCCAGTCGCGGGAATCCTCCCCGGCGTCGGCTTCAGGCCGCAGATGCCGCTGAAGTGAGCGGGCACTCGGATGGAACCACCACCGTCGCTGCCTACGCCGCCGGCGGACATGCCTGCCGCAATTGCCGCCGCTTCGCCTCCGCTTGAGCCGCCAGGCGTGCGTTCGAGATCCCACGGATTGTTAGTGCGGCCATGGAGCACGTTGTCCGTTTCCCACGCCATGAGAAACTCGGGAGTGTTGGTCACGCCCAGCACGATCGCGCCCGCTGCCCGTAAACGGGCGACCAGCGGCGCATCCTGAGCAGATACGATCCCGGCGCGTAGGCGCGTGCCCGCCTCACAACGCAGCCCCGCCACCGCGATGGAGCTCTTGATGCTGATGGGCACGCCGTGCAGCGGGCCAAGTTTTTTGTTGGAAATCACTTCAGCCTCAGCGGCCTCAGCCGCGCGCCGCGCACGTTCCGCGTCGACGTGCACAAATGCGTTTAGCTTTGGATTCAGTTTTTCGATCTGTTTCAGGTGTGCATCCACGAGTTCGATCGGAGAGATTTTCTTTTTCCGAATCTGTTCGGCCATCGACACGGCCGCAAGGAAGTTTAGGTTACTCATGAGCGAGCTCGCATGGTGTGATCGAGGATGGTGTGATCGAGGACGGCGCGATCGAGCACCCGCTTTTCGTCGGACGTGAGCGAACGGTGTTCACCCTTGGCGAGGTCGCCCAATTGCAGCGGCCCGATAGACACGCGGACCAGTCGTAACACTTCGACTCCCAAGCTCTCGATCATGCGCCGGATCTGGCGGTTCTTGCCTTCATCAAGCACAACTTCAAGCCAGCAGTTTTTCTGACCTGAACGCAGCCGGCGAGCCTGCTTTGCCCGTAGCACTTCTCCGTCTTGTGTTCTCACTCCGCGAACCAGCGCTCGGATAAATTCTTCATCCGCAACCGTTCCCAGTTGCACATGGTAAGTCTTGTCCAAATGCGTTTCTGGCGCGGTGATGCGGGCGCCCCACTCGGAATCGTTGGTCAGCAGCAGCAAGCCCTCGCTGGCTTTATCCAAGCGGCCGACCGGAGCAACCCAGGATGGGTTTGTTTGTGGCGAATCGTTCCTCCCGGCAACGAGCTTCGCGTTCAATGCTGCGTATACGGTCTCCCGGCCTTTTTCGTCCGACGACGTCGTCACCACGCCGCGAGACTTGTTCAGCATGAGATAGATTTTCGCCTGCGGTTCAACCACTCTCCCATCCACTGCAATTCGATCACGCTTCCTGGAAACGGGCGTCTCGGGATCGCGAATGACTCTCCCGTTCAGCGTCGCGCGCCCGGCGCGAATCAGTTCCGCGGCGCGCGATCGCGAGCAATATCCCAGCTTCGACAAGGCGCGCGCCAAGCCGGTCTTCCGAGACTCTGCGTTCGCTTTCACCCCATTCATGCTAACCGAGAATCCAACGAACCCGCGAATGCACAATCCAGCCGCACTTGGTAGGATGTTTAGCGCTGAATGGAGAAGGAGCTTATGGCCCACCAACATCCTCCACGCTTTCTGAAGATTGTGGACGACGCCAAGACACGCGTACGCGAAACCAACGTCGATGCAGTGAAGAAGAGGCTTGATCGCGGCGAGAAGTTCATCCTGGTGGACGTGCGGGAAGAGAGCGAATTCGCCAAGGATCACCTTCCTGGCGCGATTCAGCTGGGTAAGGGCATCATCGAGCGCGACATAGAGGCCCGTGTGCCTGACCTTGGAGCAGAGATTGTGCTTTACTGCGGCGGCGGATTCCGCTCGGCGCTGGCCGCTGACAATCTGCAGAAGATGGGCTATACCAACGTGATTTCGATGGATGGCGGAATTCGAGACTGGCGGGAGAAAGGGTATCCGCTGACGAAGGGATGACGAAAGAAGGTCTTGGGTCTCAGGTCTTCGGCTCCGGATCAAAAGCGGCGTCCCTCTAAAACGCATGATCCTAAGACCTAACACCCAAGACCCATCACCCGACTCACTTATGAATGGTCGCATCTTCTTCTGGTCGCTCACGTCTGCGCTTGCTGGATTTCTTTTCGGTTTCGACACGGTGGTTATTTCCGGAGCGGAAAAAACAATTCAAACTCTTTGGGGTCTGAGTCCCGGGCTGCATGGCATTGCCATGGCCTCGGCTCTTTACGGCACCGTCGCTGGTGCCCTGCTCGGAGGCTGGCCGGCCGAGCGCTTCGGACGCAAGGCCACGCTGCTCTGGATCGGCGTTCTTTATTTAGTGGGCGCAGTGGGCTCAGGTCTGGCACCCAACGTCACGATCTTCATTGTCGCGCGGATTATTGGTGGACTGGGAATCGGCATCTCGACCGTGGTGGCGCCGATGTACATCTCGGAGATCGCGCCGCCCAAACATCGTGGCCTGCTTGCCGGCATGTTCCAGTTCAACATTGTTTTCGGCATCCTGGTCGCTTATGTATCGAATGCTCTGCTGGCCGGCGTCGGCGACGACGCATGGCGCTGGATGCTGGGCGTGGCTGCATTTCCATCGTTGATCTATGCGGCATTGTGTTTTGGCCTGCCCGAAAGTCCGCGTTGGCTGCTTAGCAGGAAGGGCGATCGCGCGGGTGCTCTCGAAGTACTGCAACGCATCGAGCCCGAGGCTTCGAACACAGAAATCACGGCCGAGGCTGATGAGATTGCGGCGGCAGCGGCATCGGAACAAAAATCTTCCTCCGGACATTTCTGGACGATGCGTCTTCGCAAACCGATTCTGCTTGCCATCCTGATTGCCTTTTTCAATCAGATGTCTGGCATCAACGCGATTTTGTATTTCGCGCCGCGCATCTTTGAATTGACCGGCCTTGCCGCGAAAGCTGCGCTGCTGCAATCGATTGGCATCGGGATCACGAATCTGGTTTTCACTTTTGTCGGACTCTGGCTGATTGACAGGGTCGGCAGGCGCACTCTTCTTTATATCGGTTCGGTCGGCTACATCACTTCGCTCAGCTTGGTGGCATGGGCTTTCTTTACCGGTCACTTTTTGATCGTGCCGGTTTGTATCTTCGCCTTCATCGCCGCGCACGCGGTCGGACAGGGAGCGGTGATCTGGGTTTTCATCTCCGAGATATTTCCCAATCGCCATCGCGCCGAGGGTCAGAGCCTGGGCTG
The DNA here is from genome assembly GCA_035484995.1 of Verrucomicrobiia bacterium. Lineage (GTDB taxonomy): Bacteria > Acidobacteriota > Terriglobia > Terriglobales > Acidobacteriaceae > Sulfotelmatobacter. The sequence goes on from DATHOK010000176.1 coordinate 7,431, forward strand.
CGGCACGCACTGGATCTTTGCTGCCTTGCTCACCACTTTCTTTCCGAAGGTGGTCTCTGATTTTCCGATCGGATATGTTTTCTCGTTCTTTGCCGGGATGATGGTGCTCCAACTTCTTTGGGTCATGAGCATGGTGCCCGAGACGAAAGGCGTGTCGCTGGAGCAAATCCAGAGCGAGATGGGGATCGAATAGAAGGCCGCTCGGGCCGCGATCTGGATCAGAAAAAATACAGATCGATCTTGGCTAAAATATGTGGAATCAGCAATTTACGCCTTCCCCACCTCGCCGGAATCTGGCTAAAATATTGAAAGCAAATAGCTTATCCGCAAAATATTCCATTCAAAGGACTTAGACGACTTTGCTTTTGCTAAATGCCTTAAAATGAGCCGGCCGCCTCGTAAAATATTGCATTAACGGGAGTTATCTCCTCTGCTATTCGGATGTCAAGGAACTTAGAACTGGTCGGCCTTGCGCCACCTGAATACGCCATTGATCATCATCGCGTACCCTCCGAGCGCCGCACAAGGTCAGATGTCACAATGACTTGTGGATTTTCGCAGAAGCCACGCGAAGAGGTGGGGCTGGTCCGGATCAACAACGGGCTTCGCCGGGAGGAAAGAATGCGGAGAGGGCTGGGTGAACGATTGGGAGGTTGTTGGCGAAGAGCTCCACTTCTGGCAAAGAATGCGAGAAATGGGGCATCCAGCCGGTCGCTGAAACGAGAAAAAATCTTATTGGCAGAAGTGATGAGTTCTTTGTCCGCAATCGAATGGGTCGAAGCGACTCAGCACGCCATCAAACCAATTTGAAGCGGGTCTGACCCGCGGATAAGTTTCCGGCTTGACGAAACTGTTTCAGCAAACGGTCACGCAACATTTTTCCGGGAGAAGCCACATGAATAGTCTTGACACGATGTTAGAACGTAACAAAGATTTCGCCGCACGGCAGTCTGCTGCGGGGACTCTTATGCCCTCGCTTCTGCGGGCGCTGCCGAATGTAAAGGCAATCATCATCGGGTGCGCTGATCCGCGCGTGGATCCGGCTCACGTGCTTGGAATTAAGCCAGGCGAGGCCGTCGTGATCCGTAACATCGGCGGTCGAATCACGCCGGGGTTGTTGGAGCAACTGGGACTACTCGGGCGAATCGGAGAAGTTGCCGGAGAGATTCCTGGAGGTGGCGGTGAGTTTCACATCATCGTACTTCAGCACACCGATTGCGGAATGACTCGCCTCGCGGGCGACCCCGCCATGCTGACGCACTATTTTCAGATACAGGAAGGGGAACTCAAGAAAAAAGCGGTTACCGACCCCCGCGCTGCGGTTACCGTCGACGTTGCTTTGCTGCGGGCGATTCCGGCGTTGCCGGGCAAGTGGCGTATATCGGGCCTGGTGTATGACGTGGCGACCGGACTGGTTGAGATCGTGGTGCCGCCAGCACTGATTCGTGCTGCATAAATGTCGAGACCGCATCGTATGGGTGTGGCCACTTCTATGAAGAAAATCGAGCCAGAAAACTTAGGTGGGCGGCCCAGGGATTTAGACGCAATTTCAGCGCAAAACAAAACGTCCCAGACTCGGTTAGAGTCTTGGGACGTCTGTTGATCAGCCCTCCCCCAAGTGCTGCTCAAAGACAGAGTAGCGTAGAGCGGCAAACTCGTATATGGCTCTGTCGTGCCATTACTAAATGGGAAACGGCAAGATCACGGAGCACTAGTAACTCTTTATGGGTCAATAGGTTAGGCAATGATGGGGATGTTGCTAACTCCCACTGTTCCGAACACGCGGCGATAGCGTTCGATTTCCACAGGCGGGCCGAGCGCCTTCGCGTAATTATCGGAAAGCTTGACGGCTGGACGGCCTTCGACGCTGGAGACTTTGCTGATCAGGCTGATGGGATCGAAGCCGTTGCTGCCGCTAGGATCGCAGTCGCGGAAATCGTTGGTGAGCAGAGTGCCCCAGCCCGCGCTGAAGCGAATGCGGCGGCCGGGAGTCCACTTGCGTCGATCTTCGAAGTCGGCTGCACTGCGGACATCGTTGGCTGCGATTCCGTTTCTCAGAATTCCGCCGAAGTAGGCATGCAGGCCGAGGATGTCGTCGACATCGAGCGCGTCGGAGGCGATGATCAGTTTGTTCTGCGGATCGCGGCCGCGAGCCTTGAGCCAGGCGATATATTCATCGCCGGCAATGTAGGGGTCTTTGCTGTCGATGCGCTGGCCGGTCCAATCGGCGGCCCAGTCGGGCGCGCCTTCGAGGAATTGCGTGGTTCCGAACGTGTCGGGGAGCATGATGCGCAGGGCGCCGTCGTAGGTTTTCTGCCACATCTCGAGGACTTGATACTGAGACGCTTTCAAGGCCCGATCATCATTGGGCGGGGCCAGTGCGGCGAGCACCATGGGAATCTCGTGCGCGTTGGTGCCGATGGCTTCAAGATCGTGCTTGTGCGCGAGGAAGGCGTTCGAGGTTCCGGTAAAACCTGTGCCGAGGTTCGCCGCCATGGCTTCGACCACGTACTCCTGCCAGAGGAAGCTGTGACGGCGGCGGGTTCCGAAGTCTGCGACGGTGAGATTAGGGACTCCACGAAGACGTTCGATTTTGTTCCAGAGCTTGGTCTTCGCCCGTGCGTACAGGATGTCGAGACCGAACTCGCTCAGCTTTTTCAGATTCGCCCGGGTGCGCAGCTCGCTGATGATGGAGAGCGAATAGAGTTCCCACATGGTGGTGTCGGTCCACAGGCCGTCGAAGGATAGATGAAAGCGGCCGTCTTTTACTGAGAGTTCATAGTCTGACAGGCGGAAGTCGCGCTCCAGCCATTCAAGGAAGGCAGGTTCAAAAATCCCGCGGCGTCCGTAGAAGGTGTTGCCCGCTAGCCAGACCAGTTCAGACCTGCGGAAGCGCATTTCTCTGGCATGATCGAGTTGCTCGATGAGTTCTTCGTGCGCGAAGGTATCGACTGGACCACTGGCAGAGCGGTTGTACAGCGTGAACTGGACCTGCGTCTTCGGATAATGCTTCCAGATAAACTGCAGCATCAGCAGTTTGTAGAAATCGGTGTCGAGCAGGGATCGAGTGACCGGGTCGAGTTCCCAGTTGTGGTTGTGCGCTCGCTCGGCGAAGTTCACGATCATGCATAGATATCCTCATATGCCGTGGCTGCAAAAGCAAATCACAAGGGCATGTGGGAGGCCGCATCGTCAGGCGAATTTCAGGTCGAGTTCACTGTCGAAGAAGAGTGCGAGGCTGTCGGCTTCGCGCTCAATACCGGCGCGTTCGCTCTTGGAAAGTTTGCCGAACGGCTCGATGTTTACGAGCAGCCTCTTGCCCTGAACTCTGTGAGACCAGACGCCTGCGATCGCGCCATTGATTAACACAACGGGAGAGATCCAGCCCTGGTTGCGGTAGACGCGCTTGTAGTGCTGCGCGCTCAGCAGGTGATCTTTTTCGCGATGAGCGAGCAGATAGGAATCGAAATTCGGAAGGAGGCGAATCGAGGGGCTTGACGAGGTGCGTTCCCTCAAAGCCGCCGCATCTTCGCGAAGCAAGAAGCGATTCTTCTTGCCGCCGGGAAGCTCTGCCAGTTCGGGTTCAAGGAAGACGTGCAGCGGTTTTACTTCTTGCATGGGGATGCCCGCCCAGTGAGAAAAGTCGGTGAGCGTGGCTGGGCCGTAGGTACGAAGATATTTTCGAAACAGAGCGCACTGCGCTTCCGTGGCAGACATCGGCTCACGCTTGAGCTTCGGCAACCAGTGATCCGTGCGGATGAAAACGATTTCGTTGCCCTCGCCCCGGCCGTAACAGATCAATCCCTCTGCCACCGGGAGGCGAACCAGACTCCAGGAGTTCTCCATCCAGAAACGCATTTGCTTGCTCGCTTTGGGACGAATGGCGGCGGCGATCGCAGGCCGGCTGAGTGGGCCCGCAGCGAGAGTCTGCATGATCAACGGGATGAGGGCTTCGCTCTCATCGCGCGGAATGCGACATCTCTCCATGACGCGCATCGCTTGGGCGAAGCGGCTTGGTCTGAGGGCAGCGATGTAGAGCGGGAATTCGTCAGTGGGAATTAAATGCAGGGTCTGGCGCATGAGGGACGTCTTGACCAGAGTGCGCGTCTTCCACAGTGCGTCTTCGATTTGCGGGCGCGTGAGGGCGTGATTGCGCGTCCAAAGCTGAAGGTAGGCGGCGGACATTACCTGCGCCTGCACGCCGCACATATCGCGGCAGATGGTGACCACATCTCGCTTTTGGGCGGGGCGGTCGGACAGATGATGACGTTGCAGGCGGAAGTTTGCTACTGCGTCGGTTCGAGTTGGTGACGGAGCTTTCGGCATTTGTGGCACTCGCGGCTTCGGCGATTTCTTATTCGCGCGGATCTATTCGCGCGGATCCAGATAACGCCGCGGAGGCGGAAGATTTATAGTTCCGCTGACCTCGATCGAAAACGTCTTCTCTGCGGATTTGCCATCGAGGCCCTCGGCTGTGAACTGCACCTTGTAGCTTCCCGCGGCTGTATAGGCGTGAGTGAGAGTCGAGCCGTCAGCGATCACCCCGTCGCCGAAATCCCAATGATAGGCGAGAGCGGGGATTCCGTCTTTCGCCGCTGCGCTGGAGAACACGATCTCTTCCCCAATTTTCGCTTGGGACGGCACGTTGAACGCAATCGAAGGCGCGGCTGCTGGGATCGAAGCATCAATAATCCTGATCAGCTTGACCGAGTGTGCGGGCTGATTATCGAGGCGGAGTGTTTCGTGGTCCATCGCCAGCGGCTGATCGGGCGCGAACGAATCAAACAATTGGTAGGAATGGCCTGCTGGAATGTTCAAGCCGGAAACAGAGAAAGTGCGGGAACTTGGCTGCTCTGTCCAGTTGAAAACGGCAAGAATCGATTGACGCTGATCCTCGTGCAAAACAAAAACGCTTGGTTGCTCGTCTTTATCGGCATAGGTCATCAGATCGAGAGGAAGGGCGGCACGCCCCAGTTTTGCCATCACCAGCAAGTCAGCATTCTTGATCAAGGCGACGCGTTCCGGATCGCTCCCCAAGGTTGGGAGGTCGTCGCCGATCTCGAACATTCCTCCGGAGACTGCGGCCAGCGCGATCGAGACCTGGGCTTCATTCAATGTGACTGGAGCTTCGATAGTTCGTTCTTCGAGGAGTTGGCGGGAAACGGTGAATGCGTCCGGATCAGTGACGAAGAAATTGCGATGCATGTAATAACGTGCCGCGATGCCCGGCGCTGCTTCTTTGCTGCGCTGAAACGCATGACCTGTGTCCTGGGATATGCGGCCTTCATCCACCAGACCAACCGGGTTCAACATTGGACTGCCATCTTTATCGAGAAGCACGTCGTCACCGACGGCTTTGCGGATAACCTCAAGCCCGATGCGCTGCGCTTCCAAGGCCGTCGTGTTTGGGCGATGGTAATAGCCCTCGATTGCCGTGTTGTCCATGAAGTCGAGCTTGATGTAGCGCGCGCCCCATTCGCGGACCAGCGTTCGATAAGTCTGGCGCAGATATTCCTGCGCGTCGGGGTGAGTGACGTCGAGGACGAACAAGCGTTCGCCCTTTACCTCTTCGGCGTCTCCAATCGGAATGGGTTCGCCGTGGGCGTTGTGCACGAGCCAATCCTTATGATGCTCGTAAATCGAGGAGCGCTCGCCGGCCTCAAAGGGAGCGGTCCAAACTCCTATCTTTAATCCCAGGCGGGAAATGCGGCGAGTCAGATCCCACATGCCGCTGGGAAATTGCGAGGCATTGGGAGTGGCATATTCTCCGCGAGAATATCCGTAGCCGAGATCGAAATGAAAATAATCGTAGCCGAGCGATTTCAGGTGCTCGGCTTGCCATTGCGCGTTAGTTAGCGCTGTGCCTTGTGTGATCTTGGTGTAGAAAGCTGTCCAACTCCACCACCCCAGCAGGTTGTCGGCGCTGGTGCGGGCGTGATGGAGGTCCCGAATCGCTGCGCCATAGTTATCGAGCTGCGAATAATAGTTACTACCGGCGGCAAACATCACACGCTCTGCAGTTATTGATTCACCTGCGGGGAGGGGAACGTTTAGTTCAATCAGGTTTTCCGCCGGACCTTCGCGAAGACCGGATTCAGGATCAGTCGCTTGTATCTCAGTGGTTCCAGTCGAATCGACTGTGTAGGAGGCGATAGCAGGAGCATTCGACGAAAACGATTGCGTTTGCAAATGAATGATGGTGAGGAAGCGGTGGGAGGTTAGAGCGCCAAGGAAAAAACTCTGCTTGCTCTCTTGGTTGTAGATAAGCTGGCTGCCTACGGCGCGGTGCATGCCCTGAGGAGCTTTTCCTAAGTCGTAAATCTGCAACGGGGGCCAGTCTTCGCTGAAGCTATCGGAGAGAATGCGGTCGGCGCTCTGCGGGCCTCCGAGATCGATGATTTTGTTTCCGACCGTCTCGACGCTTCGAATACTTTGAATTGTTAGCGGCTTGCCGGTGTGATTTTGCACTTCGGTTTCGATTGCGCCAAAAGCTCTTCCCTCGTAGACCTCTAGCGTGTATGCGAGATCGGGGACATTCGGAAGTCCGGACGAAGTGACGGTAAGCTTCTTGCCGTGTCCGAGAGCATCTTCAAAATTCGATTCAGATATCTGGTGTTGCGGATAATCCGTCGATTTAACCCATTTGTGATCGATCTCTGCCGCTATTCGGGCGTGCAGGATGGTGCGTCCGCCATTTCCGGGCCGGATCTCGTAGGTGCCGTCGCTCGGCTGAATTGCCACAGAGAGGCCATCGATGGAAGCTTCCACCGGAGAGGCCTTAGACGCGTCGGAAAAGCCGAGACAACCTTCGACCACGATTAGAACGCAGGCCATCAAGAGACAACCACAAAGACTATGCCGGATCATAAAATCCTTTCGTTGTTGAACGGCCACGTAGATTTCAACTTCGCCCAGATGAAGAAAACCAGAATGCCAGTGAATAGCGTCAACAAGCCGATTTTGATGTAGAGCCAGCCCGAGGTCAGAAAAACATATCCCCACCCAAAGAAAGCAATGACCATGGGAATGGGATAAAACCACATTTTGTACGGACGCGCACTGTCGGGAAACTTTCGCCGCAACAATGGAATAGCGAACAGCTGTCCGAGAAACTGCACGAGGATCCTGGTGGTGATCAGCGCGCTGACGAGCTGATCAAGCTTCAGGAAAGCACAAGCAATCGATACACCGCCGAGAACTAGCAGCGAAACCTGGGGATAGTTTTTCGTGGGATGCAGTTGCGCGAAGGGGCGGAAGAAATAGCCGTCAATGGCCGCCGCATAAGGAATTCGCGAATAACCCAAAAGAAGCGCAAACACGGCTCCAAAGGCGGACCAGAGGACAAAAATGGTCACGACGATGGCGGCGCCTCTGCCGTAGAGATGCTCCATGAAGTCGGAAACAATGAAGTTCGAATGAATTCCTTCGCGCCACGGCACCACTCCGATCAGGGCGAGATGCAGCGCCAGATATCCTACACAGCAGACTGCGAGCGAATACAGAATCGATCGCGGCACCACGTAGGATGGATTTTGCACTTCATCGCCGATGTAGCACACATCGTAATATCCCAGATAGTTGTAGACGGCAATCAGGGTGGCGGCGCCTAATCCGAGCACGAAGCCGCGATTAAAGGCCATCGCTCCCACAGGAAAGTCGAATGCGCGGTGAGCGTTGAAGTGGAAAAAACCGGTAACGATGACCGTCACCATGGCAAGAACTGTGCCAATCCAAACTGTAATGGTGGCCTTCCTCAGGAAGGTCATCTGTCGGCACAGGAGGAACAAGGCGGCGAGGCCTGCGGCGACGGCCACATATTGCTGGCCTCGAGCGGTCAGGCCTGGCCAGAGATAGGAAGAATAGTTTCCGAATCCAATCATCCCGGAAGCGATCTCCAAAGGTCCACTTAGAACGAATTGCCAAATGAAAAGGAAAGCCATGAGGCGGCCCCAACTTTGATGGCCATAGGCTTCGCGAAGAAAATGATAACTGCCGCCCGAGCCGGGCAGCGCCGCGCCCAGTTCGCTCCAGATCAGGCCGTCGGAAATCACGATGAGGGCCCCGGTTACCCAGCCCAGCATGGCTTGTGGGCCGCCCATGGACGCCATCAATAGAGGAATGGTGATGAAGGGCCCGATCCCAACCATGTTGGAGATGTTGAGAGCCGTGGCATGAAGTAAACCGAAGGCGCGCGTCAGTTGGGGTTGCGGTTCGGTCTTCATGGGCGAGGACATATTAGAACAAGTAGGTGACAAGCGGCGGCTTGCGGGATAAATTGAGTCTGCTTGCGATGAGCAGCGACAGCAGAATTTCAAGTGATCGCTAAATGGTGAGATCAAATTCGGACGGGCAGTCGGCTGGGCGCAACTTGAATGTGATGGATGGCCGCGCTGGATTTCGCCTGCAGGCTGATTGGGGACATGTCTCTGTTCTCGAGGGCGGAGGGCATATTTGCGAATTGAATCTGAATGCATGTCCCGGCGTGAACCCGCTGTGGCGGCCTCCCTGGACGACGATCGATCCATTCAAGTACATAGCGGCGAAACATGCACGCAAGTATGGGCCTGCTCCGGACGGCAGACTGCTCGCCGGCATCGCGGGACATAGCCTCAGCTTTGACCACTTCGGTCCGCCTTCGGCAGAGGAAACCGCAGCCGGCCTTACAACCCACGGAGAAGCGCCTGCCCTGCGGTGGAAGATGGAGAAGCAAGCGCGGTCTCCGAGGCCACAATTGCAATATGGGGTGACGCTTCCCGAGGCTTGCATCCGATTCAGCAGGAAGCTGACACTTGACCGCATGAATCCGGTGATTTATTGCGAAGAAGAGGCGGCCAACCTGAGCGCTTATGACCGGGCGATTTCGTGGAATGAGCATGTCACCTTCGGGCCGCCGTTTCTGGAAGAAGGCGTCACCTGGTTCGACATGCCGGCGACGCAAGCGAAGGTTGCGCCAGCGAGCTACAGCCCGCGATATTTTCTTCAGCCAGATGCTGAATTTAATTGGCCCAACGCACCAACAGCAAATCGCGGGCGGATGAACTTGCGCACCACGCCTGCTTTGCGGTTCGGACACTACACTGCACAATTGTTGAATCCGAAATTGGATATTGGCTTTATTGCAGCCTGCAACCCGCGGCTGAAGCTTCTCGTCGTCTATGCATTTCAACGGGCAGACTTCCCGTGGGTGGGCAATTGGGAAGAACGATACAATCGGACCCCAGCACCGTGGCTAGGAAAAACGTTTTGCCGCGGCCTCGAGTTCAGCACAACTCCGTTCGCGATCCCGCGGCGCGAAACCATTGCGCAAGGTCCGCTGTTCGGAGAATCAACCTATCGTTGGCTTCCGGCGAAGTCCAAGGCACGGGTCCGGTTTCTGATCCTGTTGTTCGAAGTGCCGGAAACATTTCGCGGTGTGGCCAGCGTTTCCGTGGCCGAGAGAAAGATCGTGGTTGGCGAATCCGGAGCGCGCGGCCGGAAGCTTTCTGTAGCGACCGACAACTTCCTGTGAATGGCGCTGATCGTCGTCATAAGTCCCGGCGGTCTGGATGAAATGGCTTTCGTGTTAAGGCAGCAGGAATCGAAAACTTATCATGAGTCTGCTTGCCGTTGATATCGGTTCGAGTCGATGCAAAGCGGTGGTGTTTGCGGTGACGGGCGAGATACTTGCCGAGCACGCCTGGGCGTATGCGCCGGAGTTCCCTGCGCCTTCGCAAGCAGAAATGGACGCCGAGCGTTTTTGGCAGGCGATGTGCGCTTGTTCGCAGGCGGTGTCCAAGAATATTTCAGATCCGGTTCGAGCGCTATGCCTCAGTTCGCATGGCGAAACCTTCGTGCCGGTCAATGGACGAAATGAGGCGATCGCTCCGGCCGTTCTCAACCAGGACAATCGAGCTACGGAAGAAACTGTGTGGCTCGAAAAGTTATTCGGGAGAAAGCGCCTTTTCGAAATTACTGGCCTGGTGGCTCATCCGATGTATCCGGTGCCGAAGATACTTTGGTTGCGGAAGCATCGGCCGGAAATGTTTGCTTCGTCCGTTCGGTTCCTCAGTGTGATTGGTTATTTACTCTCGCGGCTTGGACTACCCGCGTATATCGATTATTCGTTGGCTTCGCGCTATCTGGCATTTGATATACGGCGGCGCCAGTGGTCCGAAGAAATTCTCGCGGCCACAGAAATAAATGTGGAGTGCCTGCCTGTCGCGGTGCCTGCTGGGACGATTGCTGGAAAATTAGACGCGGCGGCGGCGAATCAACTTGGTCTCTCGTCGGGAACCATCGTGGTGATGGGAGGGCACGATCAACCCAGCGGTGCGTTGGGAGTGGGCGCGATTGATGCGGGCCGCGTCGCGGACTCGATGGGAACTTACGAATGCCTGACTGCGGCTTCTGATCAGCCCAGCTTGACGGATGCGGCGCTGGCGGCGTCTCTCAACTCTTATTGTCACGTGGTTCCAGACAAGTTCATCACGCTGGCTTATTTTCCGTCGGGAATCATGATGAAGTGGTTTCATGATCTGCTGTATGGTGAGGCGTGCGGTGAGGGCGTTTCCGTCGAAGGCTCGGATGCGTTTGACGCGGAGGTGATGCACTACGCGGCGCTGGAACGTGGCGCCCCGCAGGGTCCGACTGGGCTCTGCGTCACTCCCAATCTGATCGGCACGTGCAATCCGGACTTCAATCCGCATGCGCGCGGAATTATTTCCGGCTTGAGCGCGAACTCTACCCGCAGCCAGATTTATAAAGGCATTCTCGAAGGGCTGGCTTGTGAGCTGTCACAGATGACTGAGATTCTGGCGAATGCGGTGGGAGAGTTTCGGGACATTTATGTCACTGGTGGAGGTTCGCGGTCGGCTCTTGGTCTGCAGTTGCGCGCGGCGTTGTCGGGCCGGCGGCTGCATGTGATGAAGAGTCCGGAGGCGGTGTCCCTGGGCGGGGCCATCCTGGCAGGAGTCGCGGCCGGGGAATACGGGAGCTTTCGAGAGGCTGTGGAGATCGTAGTCCGCGAGGTTTCTGTGGTTTCCCCAGACAGTGCGATTGCGGCCGCCTATGCGCAACAGGTAAAACAATACCGCCACTTGCGATCAGCGCTCATGGCGATCACAAACTGAGAATTCCATAAGCGAAGGGGAGGAACGGTGATACAGGCCACAATCGGATTCATA
>DATHOK010000177.1:0-15872 GCA_035484995.1 Verrucomicrobiia bacterium
GGCGATTCTCCCGACGAGAAGCGGCAGCCTGCGATCGTGGTAAAGGGCAAGAGCAGCAAACGCTACCTCATGCCTTCGCGTTCTCACCTTATGGTGCAGGACGGCGACACCGTTTCCCCGGGAGACGTGCTGGCCAAGATCCCGCGCGAGACGACCAAGACCAAGGACATCACGGGCGGTCTGCCGCGCGTGGTCGAGCTGTTCGAAGCCCGCAAGCCGCATGAAACCGCGGTCATCAGCGAAATCGATGGCACGGTGAAGTTCGGTGAGGTCTCGAAGGGTCAGCGCAAAATCTATGTGCAGGCCGACAACGGCACAGAGAAGGAATACTCGGTGCCGCGCGGCGTTCACATTAACGTGCAGGAAGGCGAGCGCGTCAAGGCGGGCGAACCGCTGATGGACGGCCCGCTCAACCCGCACGACATTCTGGCTGTGCTCGGCGAAAAAGAACTGCAGTCTTACCTGGTGAACGAAATCCAGGAAGTCTACCGGCTGCAGGGCGTCAACATCAGCGACAAGCACATTGAAGTGATTGTCCGCCAGATGATGCGCTGGGTGCAGGTTGAGGACGTGGGCGACACCACGTTCCTGCTGGAGGACAAACTGGACAAGTTCCACTTCCGCGAAGAGAACGAGCGCGTGATCAAGGAAGGCGGCAGACCGGCTACCGGACGGCCGCTGCTCCTGGGCATTACCAAGGCCTCGCTCGCGACGGACTCGTTCATCTCGGCGGCGTCCTTTCAGGAGACCACGCGCGTACTCACTGAGGCTTCAATTAACGGCAGGGTTGATTACCTGCGCGGCCTCAAGGAGAACGTCATCGTCGGCCGCCTCATCCCTGCCGGCACCGGCATGGAGTATTACCGCAACGTGCGCCTCTCGCCAGAGATGGAAGAGGCTGCGGCGAAGGTACAGGCGGAAGTCTCGGCGGCTTACGAAGAGGCCGAACGCGCTCTCGAAATGATGCGCCACGAGGGCGAGACCGAGGAGCTAGCAGCGGAGTAAGCCGAACCACAATTAACCTCGGGGGCGAGCGAACCAGCTTCGCCCCCGAATTTGTTTGTCATCCTGAGCGGAGCGTTCTTTGGCGTAGCGAAGGATCTGGGCGAGCCGCGCGAATGGTCGCGTTCTTTGCGACCCGTTAATCGCGTGTATGGCTCGCTTCCACATTACCCCCCATGCACGCAAACGCAAAGCGATTGCCGACCGAGGAACCTGGCCCGCTTCCCTCGTTGCAACCGGCGCCTTCCGGCCCTAAGCTAGGGCCAGCGATGCTTCGTTTCCTACGACTTTTGCGGCTGGCCTTCTGGCGTGCCTTCCAGCACGACGCTTTTTCCATCGCCAAAGCGTCCGCCTATTCCGCGATTCTTACTTTTTTCCCCGCGCTGCTGGTGGTGGGCTCCGTGCTGGCCACCTGGCGCAAGGGCGCACCCTACATGCGGGAGATCTCTTACGCGCTATCGCGCATTCTTCCTGCCGGAAGCAACGCAGCGATGAACTTCATGCGCGGCGCGGCGCAACGCCCCGTAAGCTTGCTGATCACGGCTTCCCTGCTGACCCTGTGGACCGCCTCTGGCGTGATGATTTCATGGATGGAAGGCTTCCGCCGCTGTTACGAGCTGCCGAAAATCTGGGGACTGGTGAAGGAGCGGCTGATCTCATTCCTGCTTGTAATTTTCGCGCTCGTTCCTATGACTTTCGCGACCCTGCTCGTGGCCTTAGGCAGCAAGGTCGAAACCAACATTCTTTTCTACACCGCCCGGGAATACAGCCTCTACATTCTGGTGATGTGGGGCGCGATCCGCTGGCTGATCGCCACTCTCACCAGTATTGCCGTGATCGCACTCATCTATCACAATGCGGTCCCGCGCACCCAGCCCTGGCATAGCGTTATCCCGGGCGCGACGCTTGCCACCGCGATGTGGTTCTCGGCTACGCTGCTGTTTGGCTTCTACCTAAAGCATTACGCCGACTACAGCATTATTTACGGGTCACTCGGCGCTGCTATCGCGCTACTGGTCTGGATGTACATGGTCTCCCTGGTCGTGCTGGTGGGAGCGGAATTCAACGCCATGCTGTTCCCCCGCACCATGCTGGGGAAGGAGCTGACTGCCGTTAGCGGACCCAGGGCCGCGAATTAGCGCGCGGCGGGGCTGATCTGAAATTTCGTTTGTCCTCTCTGGAATGCCGTGGTGCAAGCAAGAAGCAAGATCGCCCGCTTCGCTCGGGATAACAAGCTGGGGTAACAAACCGGGATGACAAGCAAAGACAAGTCGAGGAAGAAATGAAGTCCAGCAGGCCACAACCCACGACGGAAAACTCCTCCTTCACTGCGGAGACCTCTGCCTTGTCCCCCGTCGCACGCCGCGCCAAGATCATCTGCACCATCGGGCCGGCCTGCCATTCCGAGGCGGCGATGCGCGACCTGCTGCGCCTTGGCATGGATGTCGCCCGCCTGAACTTTTCTCATGGCACGCACGAGGAACATGCCCACAACATCGAGCGCCTGCGCCGCGCCGCCGAAAAAGAAAGCCGCACCGTCTGCATCCTGCAGGATTTGCAAGGCCCCAAGATCCGCACCGGACGCCTTGAGCGGCACGAACCCATCCTCCTCGAGAGCGGCTCAACCGTACTCATTACTCCGCGTGACGTCCCCGGAACTCCCACATGCATTTCCACTACCTTTCCCGACCTCGCAAAAGAGCTCGCCCCCGGTGCTCGCATTCTTTTGCGCGACGGCCTGATCGAATTGCGCGTGCGCACAGTGCGGGGCAAGGATGTCGTCTGCGACATTCTGAATGGCGGAATGTTGGGCGAGCACCAGGGTATCAATTTGCCCGGCACTGCCTTGTCGATTCCTGCCCTCACTGAAAAAGATCGCAAGGATCTCGAGTTCGGCCTCAAACACGGTGTGGACGCGGTTGCGCTTTCCTTCGTGCGTTCCGCCGCTGATGTGAACATGGTTAGGCGGATCGTTACCGGACGTGGCAGCGACACTCCTCTCATTGCGAAACTGGAGAAGCCGCAAGCGATTGACCATCTGGAAGAAATTCTGGGAGCGTGCGACGGCGTGATGGTCGCGCGCGGCGATCTCGGTGTGGAAATGGCTCCGGAAAAAGTTCCGGTGATTCAAAAACATGTGATTCGCCGCGCCGCCCAGTGGCGCAAGCCGGTCATCACGGCCACGCAAATGCTCGAGTCGATGATTGAAAACCCGCGCCCCACGCGCGCCGAGGCCAGCGACGTAGCCAACGCAATTTTCGACGGCTCTGATTCGGTCATGCTCTCTGCCGAAACGGCCAGCGGGCGCTATCCCCGCGAGGCAGTCGCCATGATGTCACGCATCGTGATCGAGGCCGAGAGCAACATGGGAGAGTTTACGCTGCCCCGCCGGCGCCGCGACCGCCACGGCCTTTCCATCGCGGAAACTATTTGCGAATCCATTGCCCACGCCGCCGAAGACCTGCCCATGGGCGCCATCGCCGTTTTCACGGAAACCGGCAACACCGCGCGCATGATTTCCAAATACCGCCCGCAAGCCCCCATCTATGCCTTCACGCACAACGCGACCGTGGCCCAGCGCACCAATCTTTACTGGGGTGTGCAGCCCGTGAAATGCGATCAGGCGCTTTCCATCGATCACATGGTCGATATGGCCGAGGAGGATCTGCTGGCGCGCGGCCTGCTCAAGTCCGGGGACGTGCTGGGCGTGGTCGCGGGTACGCGCCAGGCTTCCGGCTCCACCAACTTCATGCGCCTGCATTCGGTCACTACCGAAGAGGCCGACGCCGTCCCGCGATCGGGACGCAAGCGCACCGCCGCTCGTCAGAAGCTATAATCGCGGGGTATGTCGCAGGAGTATCTATCCATCGCGATCTGGGAGCCGCTGCCCGGCATGGAGGCCGCTTCGCTGGCGACCATCCATGAACTCAACGCCATCGTCTCGAACAAAGGATACGGCCGCGATCTGCTTTACCGCGGCGGCGATTCCCACTACATCCTGCTCCGTTATTGGAACTCCGAGAATGCCCGCCGCACCGCTCAGGAAGATCCCGAACTGCTTCGCTGTTGGGCCCGCTTGGGAAACGAGATTCAGATTTTGAAAGTTTATGAGAAGCTGGAGGAAGTTGGCGTGTAGATTGCCAGACTTGCCAGCCCGAAGAGAAAACGAGCCAGCCGTCGTTGATGCCCATCGAATGATGTCCATCGAATCCAGCCCGCAAGTTCTTACCGACGTTGCAGTGGATCCGTTCGTGCGCGGCCTTCTGCACCGCCCTGCAACTCCCAATGGCGACGGTCTTGTCGTGACCCACGGCGCCGGATCAAACTGTCAATCTCCCCTGCTGGTCGCGCTGGCAGAAACCTTTGCCGAGGCCGGTTTCACGGTGCTGCGCTGCGATCTCCCTTACCGTCAGGATCGACCCTACGGTCCGCCGGGACCGGGCGACGGCAAACGCGATCGCGCTGGACTGAAGAATGCAATCGCGGTGCTAAAGCATCTCGCGAGAGGCCGTGTATTTGTCGGTGGCCATTCCTATGGCGGACGGCAGGCCAGCATGCTCTGCGCCGAGGCTGCAGAGAAATCCCCGGAAGAAGCTGCGAGATTGGCGGCCGGCCTGCTCTTGCTGTCTTATCCTCTGCATCCGCCGCGAAAGCCCGAGCAGCTCCGCACCCAGCATTTTTTTCACCTGCATACGCCGGCCCTCTTTGTCCAAGGCACTCGCGATCCCTTCGGCTCGATCGCAGAGATCGAGCAAGCCTTGAAGCTGATACCGGCGAAGACGAAGCTTTTGCAGGTCGAAGGGGCAGGCCACGATTTGGGATTCAAGGGAAAGGCCGGGCGGGACAAGTTATCAGGAGACGTGTTGTCGGAATTTCAAGAGTTTTTCGCGAAGTAAGAATTCAGGGGCCCTAACCGGCATTCGATCCGTGTAAATCCGCGGCCAACGGCCTAGTTCACCCACCCCGACTTCGACCCGCCGTTACCCTTGTTCGGGTCGTCATCCGGCGGAATGTAATTACCGTGCTCATCGAAATGCACGTCACGGTCGTGCTTCCGCATGTAGACTTCAAACTTTCTCGCCGCCCGCCGCCGCCGCCAGCGGTAATACTCGTTGCGAGCCTCGTAAAAACGTTCCGAGACGCGCAGCGAGATTCCTTTCGAAAAAAACGCGGCATGCCACACGTATCCCGCGCCCAGCCCCAGAAGCGAGACGCAGTAAAAAAGCGCGAAGTGATTGAGCAGCAAGTAAGCTGTCTCGAGACTCGCAATGCCGAGAACAATCCACTTCACCGGAATCTGGATGGGGAGCGGGAACAGCATCAAGGGCGCGTCCCGATTAAACAGATAGAACACCATCAGAATCGCGTTGGCGGCCGCGGCGCTGCCCCAGGCCGGGCCCCGCGCTAGGACACCTGTGAGCGAGAGAGCGAATCCGGCGATCCCCGAAAGCGCGATGCTGCTGAAGAACAGGCCGTAGAACGCGGCGCGGCCCACGCGCTCCTGCACTGCCGATCCGAGAAAATAAATCCCCAGCAGCGACAAAACAAATTCCAGAGGATCGACATACATGAAAGCGTAACTCACGAATTGCCACAACCAGCCTTGGCGAATGTGTGCGGGATCCAAAATGCCCAACGCCAGCACCATCGAACCGGCCGCGGGGGCAAACGACATCAACAGAAGAATGACCACGTAAATCGTCGCGCTGGCGATGATGATCTGCCGGACCGCACCGCGAAACGGCGGCAGCATCATCTCGAAAGAAGTGTTTCTTGGCATGAACTCGGAAACCGTCTTAATTACTCTTATCTTGCTCTTATCCTAACAGCTTCCCTGTCATCGCTCCGGCACGGGCACAACCGGCAAGCTCCGGTGTCCGTCCGCGTCCACAGCCCTAACCGCAAAGATGACATTATCCTTCGAACGGTTCAGAGTGGCGCGCAGAACGTTGCCAACCTTTTGAACGTGCTCCCACTCCGGGCTGGTCGTGGCCCGCCAGAGAACCTCGTACTCCGCCGCCCGTCCACCCGGCGACGCTTCCCACGTAAGTGCGGAGTCGTTATCCAGAGCTTTGGTGAGCAAGTGCACATTCGCGGGAGGCGCGGGCGCCGACGCCAGGGACGCCAGCGTCGCGGCATTCAGCCGCGCCACGTGTGACACATAGTCGAAGTCCACAAACTTCGCCAGATCGCCATATTCAATGCCATTCTCGGTACGGACATTCTGATGCTGGTGATGAAAGTCCTCGCGAAACTCCGTGAAGCGCACCGCAGTAAAGCCCTGCTGGTTGAACGAAGAGTGATCGCCGCCGCGCAGGTACCGGTCCAGCCGAAACACCAGCAGCGGCTCCACGCCCACATCTTTAGAATAAGCACGGCCAACATCGGCGATGTAGCGAGCCAATTGCCGCGACCCGGAGTCGTTCTCCCCGCCTAACCCACGAATTCGCCGGACATCCTGCTCGGTCGCCGCGGCGGGCAAGCCCTCGGAAAAGACGCGCACGACCGAATGGTCCTGCTCCGCACTCTTGTCGCCACCCACGATGTCATTATTCAGCACCGCCTCGATGTCCCAGCCCTCGTCCTTCGCCATCTTCGCGAAGTGGTGGCTGCCGTTCAATCCCTGCTCCTCGCTCGCCACCGTCAGAAAGATAATCGTTGCGGGAAACTTCATCTTGCTCAGCACCCGAGCGCATTCCATGCTGACGGCGGTTCCGCTGGCGTCGTCGTTTGCCCCCGGAGCATCCGCCTTTACGTCGAGAACATCGCTCGGGCGCGAATCGTAGTGCCCAGTTACCAGCACGATGCGCTTCGTATTCTCTGCGTCAGTTCCCTTCAAGACCGCATAAACATTGGTGATTTCGGTAGGCTGAGGGATGCGGTCGCCGGCCGGTTCGGTGAAGCTGTCGGTCTTCACTTCCAGGCAGCCGCCGCAATCTTTCGCGTAACGTTCGAACTCAGACTTGATCCATTCGCGCGCCGCGCCAATCCCGCGCCCCGCTGCGATCGCAGCCGGATCCTGCGCTGAAAGCGTCAGTCGAGTTCCAAAGCTTGCCAGCTTCTCAATATTCGCCCGGATTCTCTCGGCTGAAACCTGCTGCAGCGCAGCCGAAATGCGGCTATCAACGGCCATGGGTTCCGCAGCGCTCGAACCTGCTGGATTTTGCGCAGGAGCCACGATGCTGAAGCTAAGCACCAGCCAAACAGCCACTAGCAACGGTCTTTTCTCGAAGGAGGAAATCATGTACGCTCCGGCGTAAAGAAATGTCAAGGGCGAAGGCAACTTTTCCCAAAGATTATAAATCCCCCGCTCTACCGCGCTCACCCCTTGACCTGCGGCGGGGAAAGAATCTAAATATTATGGAGCGTATCTAAGAGGTCATCGAAGTATGCCATCAAAAGGGAGTGGAGGAGTCATGGTTCTTTGTCCCGAATGCGAAACCGATCTGGATGTGGAAGAGGAAGAGGTCGATGAGGGCGAGATCGTCTCCTGCCCGGAGTGCGGCACGGACTTCGAAGTCGTGACCACCAGTCCGCTGGAGTTGAAAGCGATCGAGGCCGGCTACGTGGAAGAGGAAGAAGAAGTGGAAAGCGAAGACGGTGACGATTCCTAAGTTCCAACCCACCTTTCTGCTCGAACGCTTGTCCTATTCCTGCCTGCTGCTTGTTTTCCTCTGCGCCGCTCTGGGCCGGCAAGCCCTGACGGCGGCCAGTGCGACTCCCGCCTCCAAAAATTTGAAGCCGACCGATCCCTACGCGCTCATTTTCGGGACGGTCTGGGGCCCCGACGATCGCCCCGTCTTTGGCATCACCGTTAAGATCCGCCGCGTGCCAGATAAAAAGCCCAAGTGGGAAGTCTATTCCGATCATTCCGGCGAATTCGCTCAGCGGGTTCCCGCGGGCAAGGCCGACTATGTGGTCTCCGCCGACCTCAAGGGCGTGAAAATGACGGACGGTTCCGCGTTACATCTGGCGGAAGAGGTCCCGGTCCACGTAGAGTATGACGAGCGCGTAGACATTGGTTTGCACTTGACGAAGTAGGCGGTTGAGGAGAGAAGAGGAATGGGCAAGTATGGCTTCTAGAACGTTTTTCAGGAATGCTTTCCTCATGGCCGCCGCGCTCCTTCTGGTTGTCTCCGCTGCTCATGCTGCTCCCGACAACAAGGACAAGCCGCAAGGCCGGTTGCTGCTCGGCAAAGTGCTCGACCAGCAGGATAATCCCGTGGTCGGCGCGATCGTCTACGTGACCAACCTGCGCACTCACGCAGTGAAGACCTACATCGTCGGCCAGGAAGGCACCTATCGTTTCCCTGGCCTTTCTACGACAGATTATGAAGTCTATGCCCAGTACAACGGCCACAAGAGCGACACCAAGTCCGTCAGCCAGTTCGATGACCGCTCTCAGGTCTACATTGATCTTAGAATCGATGTGCGATGATTTTGCCGTGCGCGAAAAGAGGCGTGGCTATACAACTTTTGCTGGTCGGTAGGGTTCAATAGGTAGAGAAGGTCTTTTTTCGGAGGAGAACCTTGAAATTATTGCGCGTGCTTCACAACAGGAATCGTTATGGCTGCGCTGCGGGAACAGGGTTCGCGGCGTTGGTCTTGACGGCCGCGGCAGCGCTTTCGGCTGGTGCACAACAGGGCGCGATGAGCCCCTATCAGGGCGAAGCTGACGGCGTCAGTGCCGGTGGCAAGTGGATGGAGTTCCGGTCGGAAGACAAAATGACCGGAGCGAAAAAAGTCCGGTTCGAGCTGCTCTCGAACAATTATCTTCGGGAGGACCCGGACTATAAGCCTCGTGTCGAAATCACATGCAGCGATGGCAAATACCAGCGCGCCGTCTTTAACCCCGGCGCCCGGCTGGGACGGCCCGACTATCCTGGCTTCTGGGGCCAGCCTAAGATGGAGGTTCTTGTCCGCATCGACGGAAGCCACGACCATAAGGGCTGGAATTGGGAAGCCGATCGCGTCCTATCCATGGATAAGGGCACGGTTCGCGGCGCGATAGGAGCCCAGGTATTCAACGTGGAAGTCAAGACCAGGACCGGATACGCAATTGCCGAATTCTCACCCGGGGGTCTGAACCTAGACGAGGTGAGGCACGCCTGCG
This sequence comes from Verrucomicrobiia bacterium, assembly GCA_035484995.1. Classification (GTDB taxonomy): domain Bacteria; phylum Acidobacteriota; class Terriglobia; order Terriglobales; family Acidobacteriaceae; genus Sulfotelmatobacter. The sequence continues at coordinate 9,116 of DATHOK010000177.1, forward strand.
ATCTGACTCCACATAAGCCCTAGCAAAAGCTGAGGCTAAATCCAGTTACGAAACTGACAAAGGGCTGGGCCTGCGGGCTCAGCCCTTTTGTGACTTTAGGCGCAGCCCGGTCAGCACTTGCGTACCAGCCCCTTCTGCTGTTTCACTTGGACTATTCTAGGAAGCCTGGTCGAATCGGGCGAGGTCAAGCGGTTAGCGAGGTCAGGTTAAAGATGGGCGGAGGCGTGATCGAAGGCGCGGCGTTTCTGCTGTTTATAGTCGGAGTGTGTGTATACGCTGTCATCCTCTACAACGAACTGGTGCGCCTGCGGAATGATAACGACCGCGCGTGGGCGAACATTGATGTGCTGCTCAAACAGCGGCACGACGAAATCCCGAACCTGGTCGAGACCGTGAAGGGATACATGCAGCACGAACAGCAGACGTTGCTGGCGGTGACGCAGGCGCGGGCCGCGTCCATGAACGCGGCCAGCATCGGACAGAAAGCGCAGGCTGACTTGACCATGACGGTCGCATTGCGCAGCCTGTTTGCCGTCGCCGAAAATTATCCGCAACTCAAGGCCAACGAAAACTTTCTTAAGCTCCAGAACCGCATCAGCGAACTCGAAGAGCGCATCGCCGACCGGCGCGAGTTCTTCAACGACGACGTCAACACCTACAACACCCGCATCGGCCAAATCCCCGAAGTGTTTCTGGCTAGCTTCATGGAACTGAAACCTCGCTCCATGTTCAGGGTTTCCGACGAGGACCGCAAGCTGGTCGAGGTCAAGTTTCAGAACGCCGCCGGGGCGTAGGTGCCGGGGCGTTTGCAAGTCCTCCGTGTGGGCCCAACCCACTCCCGATAACAATTTCCCGGAATAACTAACTCCCTTTCTCTCATTCTTGGCAACTAACCTTCGAATGTTTATTTCGCAAGCGATGGGGAAGAGGTGCGCAAGATGAACAAGCTAATCAAGTCCATTCTCAAAACTGCAGTGTACTTTCTGGATCAAACCGACCGCTTCGCCGCGGACGTGCGGGACCGTGTTTCTGACGGTGTTGACGTTGCTTCCGATAAGGTGTCCGCTCTGCGCGACCAAGCTAAGGAACTTTCGGTGGGGCCAGATCACACTTTTCACAATGTCTTGACGTTTGCCGCTGGCGTGGGAGTCGGGGTGGGTGCAGCAATCTTATTCGCTCCCGCCAGCGGCGAAGAAATCCGCAACTCGATCGGGGAAAAGATCCAAGACATCGGAGGGCGGGTTCGGGGCCGATTCTCGTCAGAAGGGAAAACTGGGACAGAGGGCCGCTGAACCTTCGCCAGTGCCGGAAGCGAAGAAGCACGGGAGCGTCGGTTCGTCGGAGCATGGACTCACGGGCGTCGAAATCGAATTGGCACGGAAAAACTAAATCAAAGGAGAATTTACTATGGCTGGGAAAAATACGGCGGTTTTCGGAATTTATACAGATTATGCGGGGGTTGAAAACGGCGTGGATTCATTGAAGGCCGCGGGCTTCCGCAATACCGATATTTCGGTGCTGTTTCCTGAAAATGCTGGCACAAAGGACTTCGCAATTAGAAAAGAAACCAAGGCGCCCGAAGGCGCCGCCACAGGCGCAGGAACGGGAGCGGTAATTGGCGGAGGATTGGGCTGGCTCGTTGGAATCGGAGCCTTGGCGATCCCTGGGGTGGGGCCGTTCATCGCTGCAGGTCCGATTGTGGCGGCTTTGGCCGGGGTGGGCGTAGGCGGCGCGGTCGGCGGTATCGCTGGAGCCCTTGTCGGCTTGGGCATTCCAGAGTACGAAGCCAAACGGTATGAAGGACGCGTGAGGCAGGGAGGCATTCTGCTTTCGGTGCACTCGGACAATTCGGAATGGACCAAACGCGCCAAGGAAATTCTCGAGCATACCGGCGCTCAGGACATTTCTTCTACCGGCGAAGCCAAGGCGGATTTTGCCAAGACCGACGTGCCAATGCCGCGTGCAAGCTAAAGACAAAAGACAGTGGACGCCAGAACCTGGGGAGTCTTCGCTCGAAGACTCCCTGATTTTTCACCGATCGTCAGGCCAGCAATCTGGCAGCGTCCTTGGCGTAGTAAGTCAGAATGATGCTGGCACCCGCGCGCCGGATGCTTTGCAGCGATTCCATCATGACGCGATCGCGTTCGATCCATCCATTTTGAGCGGCGGCTTCGATCATGGCGTATTCGGCGGAGACTTGATAAGCGGCTAGCGGCAGGTCGAAACGCAGGCGGGCCGCGGCGATTACGTCAAGGTAAGGCAGGGCCGGCTTGACCATGATCATGTCGGCGCCTTCTTCGATGTCGAGCTCGATTTCGCGCATCGCTTCGCGCAGGTTGGCTCCATCCATTTGATAAGAGCGCCGGTCGCCGAATTGTGGAGTGGAGTCGGCGGCTTCGCGGAACGGGCCATAGAATCCCGAGGCGAACTTGGCGGCGTAGGAAAGAATGGGCGTGTTCTCGAAGCCAGCATCGTCGAGGGCGCGGCGGATGGCGGCGACTCGCCCGTCCATCATGTCGGAGGGCGCGATGATGTCGATGCCGGCGCGGGCAAGCGAGACCGAGGTGCGCGCCAGGAGTTCGAGGCTGGCATCGTTGTCGATCTCAAATCTGGACTCAACGGCTTGCGCGACCATCGACGCCAGCTCGTCGATCACTTTTTCTTTTCCCTCGTGGCTCTTCACCGCCTTCACCGCGATGCCCCGCCGCGCGGTATTTTGCAAAGCGTCTCGTGCGGCAGCTCCGAGTGATTGAGGCGTAGATCCCGGCTTCACAATCCCGCAATGTCCGTGCGACATGTATTCGCAGAGACATACGTCGCCCATTAAGATCAGTTCGGGAACCTCGCGCTTCAGGGCGCGGGCCGCCTGCTGCACAATGCCGTCGTCAGCCCAGGCTCCGGTAGCGACGTCATCCTTCTTGTCGGGAAGACCGAAGAGAATCACCGAGGAGACGCCGAGGGAGTGGACTTCCCGCGCCTCTTTTACCGCCTCATCCACCGAGAGGTTGAACACTCCCGGCATGGAGCGAACCGCCTTACGCACGCCTTCGCCGGGACAAACAAATATGGGGTAGACAAAGGCATCAGGAGTGAGACGCGTTTCGCGCACCAAATCGCGAAGCTGAGAGGTGCGCCGGAGACGGCGAAGACGGGTGATAGGAAAGGCCATGCGAAACCATCTGACCCGATTAAGAGCCGTTTAAACGACGATTTTAGCAGAAGTGGTGATCTGAAAGGACTTAGTTGACGCGGAAATCGTGAAGCCGGCCGGGAGCAGGTGACGATAGTAACCTGCTAAGCCGGAAGCGAGCTGAGAATCGCCTCTCTTATCCATAAAATTAAAAGACATACATAACATGACAGGCCGATGAGTCGGTTCGGACAATATCGCTGGTTTGTGCTCGCAGGCGGGATCACGCTGGCATTCGCAGCGGTGTCGTTGACGGTGCCCCGCGGTCCGACGCTGGCCGCGATTTCTGACGTTGGATCTCTTCTGCTGCACCTCGGAGTCAGCGTGGCCATGCTGGCCAATGCATGGTCGGAGCGCTCGGCCAACCGCCGGTTTTGGGCGCTTATGGGCGCGGGGAGCGTTCTGTGGGCTGCCAATCAGGCGGCATGGGTCTACTGCGAAGTGGTGCGCCGAACCCCAACGCCAGATCCATGGTTCATGGATGTCTTCCTCTTTCTCCACCTGGTTCCCATGATCGCGGCAGTTGGGTTGCGCCCCCACCGCACCGAAGGCGAGCGAAAACTCCGCGTCGGTGCTCTGGATTTTCTGCTGCTGCTGGTTTGGTGGGTGTTTCTATATGCGTTCGTTGTCTTCCCCTGGCAATACGTCTCGCTGAACGTTCCGGCGTACCAAAGGAACTACAGCTCCCTCTACATGCTCGAGAGTGGCGTGCTGATGTTGATGCTGGGGCTCGCCTCCCGCGGCGCGCCTGCGGGATGGAGAAAGGTGTACCTGAACCTGTTGACAGCAAGTGGGCTCTACGCCTTCTACGGGGCCGGATTCCTGGGCGTGACTCTGGCGTTCGCCAAAGGGGAGTACTACTCGGGGAGCCTCTACGACATTCCGCTGATAGGCGCGGTGAGCTGGATGGCGGCCACCGCGCTGACCGCGCGCCAATGGAAGCCAGAAGCCGCCCCGGCCAAAGCGGATGATATTTGGGGTGCGATGACACTTCGACTCGCCATGCTGGCGATGCTGTCCTTGCCAGCGTTGGGACTGTGGGTCTACAAATGGGACGCTTCACAGGCTCAGGCGCGCACTTTCCGTCTTTTTACGGTGCTGGCAGCCATGCTGGTGCTGGGCGTGTTCGTTTTTGTGCGCCAGTATCTGCAGGATCAGGCATTGATCCATTTGCTCCGCGATTCGCGTCGCAGCTTCGAGAACGAGCAACGCTTGCAGAGCCATCTGGTACAGCGCGAGAAGTTGGCGTCTCTGGGCCAGTTGGTTGCGGGCGCCGCCCACGAGATCGACCACCCCCTCACGGCAATCATGGAGTATTCCGAGAAGCTGTGGTCAAACCAGCGCTTGACCAGCGAGCAGGACACGCTGGTGCGCAAGATCGTAAACCAATCTCAACGGACCCGCGAGCTGATCTCGAACTTGCTGAGTTTCGCGCAGCAAAGTTCCGGAGAGCGGACGATGGTGGATCTCGGCACACTTCTGCAGCGCAGCGTACAAATGCGCGAGCTGCAGCGGCACGATCAGAAAATCCGCATCGAGACTGTGATCGAGGCAAACTTGCCGCGCGTCTGGGGCGACGGCCACCAGCTGTTCCAGACCTTCGTCCAGATCGTGGAAAATGCTTTGGACGCGCTGGAGGAAGCGGGTGGGGGCTCGCTCCAGGTCAGTGCCAAGCATGATCGGCAAGAAGTCATCGTACAGTTTTCCGATAGCGGGCCGGGCCTAAAAGAGCCGCATAAAGTGTTCGATCCTTTCTACACCACAAAACCGATCGGCAAAGGCACGGGCTTGGGACTGAGCGCCGTGTACGGCGTAGTGCAGGATCATCGCGGACAAATCACCTGCCAGAACAAGCCGGAAGGCGGGGCGGTGTTCGTGCTGCGCCTACCCGTGGCGAAAGAAGGCGGCAGCCAGGCGCTGGCAGCCGTCCAGTCGTAGCAATTGTCATCCTGAGCGAGCGTTCTTTGCGCAGTGAAGAGCCTGCCCCGAGCTTGCCGAGGGGATCTGGGCGAGCCGCGCGAAGCTGCCTGCCCTGAGCAAGCGAAGCGCGCCGATGGGTCGCGGTGTTTGCGACGCAATAATCGCGCGTTTGGCTCGCTTCCCTATCCACTTGCACCGTTATCTTCTTCCCGCCCTTCCTGTAACATGAATTCCGGTGTCGGAAACAATGTCGGAAACAATGTCCGAAGCAATGTCACAACCGCTTATCCACAGCTCTGCGCGCGTGCTGGAGTTCGACGCCTGGCGCGAATTGCTGCGCGGATACTCGTCTTCGCCGCTGGGCCACGCGAAGATTCGAGCGCTTGCCCCTTCCACTGACTCGGCCTGGATTGCCGAGCAACAGGAACTGACCGCGGAAGTCCGAGAGTTCCGCCGCGTGGGCGGGCGCTTCGATTTTTCCGGACTGCTGGATATTACAGAGCTGATTCAGAAGTCTCGAATAGCGGGAGCTACGCTCGAAACCATCGAGATTCGTGACGTCCTGCTGGTGGTAGACCGCGCCGCCGAGTGGCGCGAGATCGCGTTGCATCCGCCCGCGAACTTGCGGGCGGAATGCCGTCGGCTGCGCGTGCTTTCGGAAAACGTGCCCGACTTCACCGACTTCCTGCGCTCGTTTCGAAACAAGATTCTGCCCGATGGCACGCTGGACGACCACGCTTCGCCTGAACTGGCGCGCATTCGCCGCGAGATCGAAAAGCAGAGGCGCGTGATTCAGGAATCGCTGCGCGGATACTTGCGCCGCCTGGCTGAGGACGGAACCGTACAGGATGAACTGGTGACCATCCGGGGCGAGCGCTTTGTCATCCCGGTGAAGATTGAGCAGAAACGGCGCGTACAAGGGGTTGTGCATGGCGCGAGTTCGAGCGGCCAGACTGTATTTGTTGAGCCGCTGGAGACCATCGAGCAGAACAACGAACTGGTTCGCTTGCTCGACGAGGAGCAAGCCGAGATTCATCGCATTTTGCTCGAGATGACGCGGCGCATCGGTGAGCAGGCAGCATCGATCCTTGCCTCAGTCGAGGTCCTCAGCGAGCTGGAGCTGCAGTTCGCCAAGGCGCGCTTCGCCGAAGACTACAACTGCGTCGCCGTGCAGGTGAGTGGGGACGGTAAGAGCCAAGAAGAACCATGTGGGGACAGCCGTCCTCGGCTGTCCGCGAGCGCAGCTCGCCTCCTTCTGCACAATGCGCGCCATCCGCTGCTGGAGCGAAACTTGAAACCCAAAGGCGCAGCGGTGGTCCCAATCAGTGTGGAACTCGAAGGCGCCCGTCGGCAGCTGGTAATCACCGGCCCTAACACCGGAGGGAAGACGGTGACGCTCAAGACGATAGGCCTGCTGGCCTTGATGGCGCAGTCGGGCATCCCGGTTCCCGCCGACCGCGCGGAGATGCCGGTGTTCGATGCCGTGCCGGCGGATATTGGAGACTACCAGTCGATCGAGCAGAATCTCTCAACCTTTTCCGCGCATGTTACCAACATCGATTTTATTTCGCGGACGGCGACCACAGGGTCGCTTGTACTGCTCGATGAGCTGGGCTCGGCCACCGATCCGGAAGAAGGCGCAGCGCT